>CAZAOF010000075.1:0-7344 GCA_964486665.1 uncultured Sediminibacterium sp. | reverse complement strand
GGCGGATTCGGCGGATGGGGTGGCGGCTTTGGAGGCTGGGGTGGATGGAATCCTTACTTTGCTGGATTCTGGAATCCTTACATACCAATTTACTATGGTGGCGGAGTGAGTAATTTTCCATTACAAAGAAGTAATTATTCTCGAAGTTCAATGCAAACAAGTGCTCCTGCACTAGCTGCTTATAGAAATAACAGAACCTATAATAACGGTAATAATTTTTCTAATACAACAAATGGTTCGACTCGCTACACGGGTAACCCAAATCTAAATAATGGATTTGGTAATCTATTAAGACGCGTAACAACTAATAATGCAAACGCTAATCAAGCAAATAGCTTTGACAGACCAGCTCGTTATTTTAATAATGGTGGATTTAGCAACAACAATCAAAAATCAAGTAACCTAAGTCCAACTAATAATGCGCCATCAATGAATAACAACGCTGGAGGCAGAAGTGGTGGCTTTAATAGTAGCGGATCTGCTCCTAGTTCAAGACCACCAAGAGGCGGAAACTAGTAAAACCAAAAGCTGGTATTACTCAGTTAACCATAGGCTTTATTTTTACAGATAACTACAGAAAATCAATATGAAAAAAATATTAATAGGAATTATAGTATTAGCGAGTCAGTCTTTATACGCACAAAGTCCAGAAGATGGATTAAGGTTATCTTGGTTTGCACCCAATGGAACACCGCGCAGCAATGCATTAGGAGGCGCAATGGGCTCACTTGGTGGCGATTTATCTGCAGCGCATATCAACCCTGCAGGTTTAGGTTTTTACAAGTCTGGAGAGCTGCTTATTACAAGTAAGTATTTAAAAACAGAAAGTGATTTTGACTATAGAGGCACTGGAACAAGTACCTCAAAAAGTTTAACCAATTTTGGAAATATAGGTATTGTATTTGCTGACGGTAAAAAAAACAGAGGTTACTCAAGCACTGCCTTTTCTATTAGCTTTACTCAACTTGCAGACTTTAACAGCAGACAACGTTTCAAGGGTGTCAATAATTTCAGTAGTTACTCTGAGAAATTTTTAGAAGAACTCTATTATGATAATGCAGGAATGAACGCAGCTGAAAATAATTATATTTTTGGAAGTTCTCTAGCATTTAGAACCTATTTAGTGGACACTATTGCAGACGCAAGTGGAAATGTACTAGGTTACCAAAGTTTAGTACCTATCTCTAGCGGAGTAAATCAAACCTTTGACACCTACACAAGTGGAAGTTCAAATGAATTAACATTTGGCTGGGGTGGTAATGTACAAGATAAATTATACTTAGGTGCTAGTTTTGTAGTGCCTATTATCAATTACAATAGATCTCTACAAGTTACGGAGACCGACTTCACTCCTACCAATACGCAGAATCAATTTGGAGGTTTTGTATTCAATGAAAACTTTAGTTCCAAAGGCTGGGGTATTGGTGCAAAATTAGGTTTGATCTATAAGCCTGAATCTTTTTTACGATTAGGAGTTGCCCTACATACTCCTCAATTAATTAGCTTTAGAGATAAGGTTTCTGCAGACATGACAACCAACACAGAAAGCTATGCAGGAACTGTTTCTGCAAGTTCAGGTGATTTAAACAATGGTTTGGCTGGGGTAAGAGAATATACTGTTGTTACTCCTACAAAAGCTACATTCAGCGGTAGTTACTTTTTTGCAAACCCAGGGAAGCCTACACAACCCCTAGGATTTATCAGTGCTGATATTGAATGGGTGAACTATGCTGGCACACGTTTTTATGCAAATGATTATGATCAAGCATCTGCCGACTACTACGATGATCTAAACGCAACCATGAAAGCGACTTATAAAAATAATTTCAATTTTAAAATTGGTTCAGAAATTAAATTAACAAGCAACTGGATGGCTAGAGCAGGTACAGCCTACTACGGAAGTCCTTACAAAAACAAATTTGAAGATGAAAATGGAAAAACTTTAGTTACTCCATCTAGATTCATTGTTTCAGGTGGTATTGGCTATAGAACAAATAGATACTTTTTAGATTTCACCATTAGTAGTGCTATGAACAGAGATGCTGTTGTTCCTTACCGTTTAATTGACAAGCCTAGTCCTATAGCTGTCATGAACAACAATGCTGTTTTATTTAATATAGGATACGGTATAAGATTCTAATTTACTTCCTAAGCAATTAAAATACTTACGAAAAAAGCTTTTAAGATAAATATAAAAAGGGCCTTCCAATTGGAAGGCCCTTTTTATTTGCAATGCAATATGAACTACTTCAAGTCCTCGAGTTTTAAACCTTGATTGACTTTAATATCAGTGTACTTTACATTTAATTTAAACTGACCAAGATCAATAATCTCTTCATTGGCTATTTGTACACCCCCTACTGATTTGTATTCTTTGTAAAATTGCTGTTGTGTAACTGCACCTCTACCTGGAACTTCTTGCGTAGTAGAAACTTTAGCTAACAAAAAGGTTTTACTATCATAAAAACGATGTGACACTTTACCTGTTGGAGAAGTGACTTCTAAATCAATCACCTCAACCCCATCTATTTTATCAGCTCCAGCAATCTTTAAAGAATATCCTTTTTGTCCAAGAATCGTTTCTGTATGAAGTGCAGCAGTTTCATTAAGCCCTTCTTTAAGTTCATCTGTCAAAGGCGCTTCCATGCCTTGCTGAGCTACACTGTATTTTCCATTTACCAAAGCCTGTCTAGATAATACCATGCCACCCATTGACATAGATACGACAGCGTTCCCAGGTAGTATTTTAGTTTGTTGCATTTCTATATCGCGTCCCATTAAAGAAGCCTTACCCTTATATTGAATGTCTTTAATATTATTCAATGCTGCTTGGCCACCTAAAGCATTAATCACTTTATCTAATAATATAGCAGGCGTTAAAGAAGCATCTGCTTTTGCTTCTACAGGAGCTGCGATCTCATTTCCTTCTATATCAAAATATTTAATTGGGCCGTACTTCTCTAAACCTTTAGCAATTTGTTTTGCATTACCTACAATGACGATATGCATTTGAGATGGGTTCAAAAATAACTTTGCAGTTTCTTGCACTTTTTTCGCATCCACAGCCGCTAAATTAGCTAAGTATTTTTGGTAGTAATCCGCTGGTAAATTATTACGAGCAATATTCAATGCAAAATTAGCAATGGTCGCTGGGTTTTCTAAAGATCTAGCAAACCCACCAGACAAATAATTTTTCATCCTACTTAATTCTACTTCACCCACCTGCTCATTTCTGATGATGTTAATTTCACGTAACAATTCTTGAACTGCACTATCTGTTTTATCGTTTCTAACCGCTGCTTCGGCTTGGAAGATACCAATCTGACGACTTGGGCTCAAAGAAGAATAGGCACCATAGGTAAACGCATATTTTTCACGAAGATTGGCAAACAAACGACCTGAAAATCCTCCACCCAAAATATTATTCATCACTGATCCTGCAATATCATTACTAGATCCAGGAAGTAAATCAACAGAAGTAGCAATCGTTACAACACTTTGAACACTTGAAGGTCTATCTACAATAGCCACATAAGTTTGACTTGGCTTACTAGGTTTAGGGAAATTTTGTTTCGCAACAACACCCATTTTCCATTTTCCAAAACTTTTCTCTGCCAAAGCTTTTGCAGTTGCTGGTTCAATATCTCCTACAAATATTAGATAAGCCATATTAGGCTTCCAGTAAGTACTTAAAAAAGTTTTTACATCATTGATGCTAATTTGATTCACTGTTTTCGTAGTCATTATTTCTCCGTAAGGATGCGTTGCCCCATAGACTAACTTTTTAACCACATCCCCAGAAATAGCATCTGCATCATCTTTATTTGACTCTATTCCAGATAAAACTTGTTTGCGAATTTTTTCTAATTCATCCGCAGACAAAGCGGGCTCTAAAACTACCTCAGCCATTAAGTTTAATAAGGCAGGGAAATTAGCCTTTAAGGAGCTTGCAGAAGCTGATTGTCCAGATGTAGATAAACTACCCCCCAAGAATTCTACTGCTTCATCTAATGCTGCTTTTGATTTAGTAGTAGTGCCTCTTTTTAATAATTGTCCTGCCATTTGTGCCACACCCGCTTTATCGCCTTCGGCAAAACCATCATAATCTAAAGCCAGTGTAGCACTCACCTTAGGTAATTTTGTATTTTTTACAACAAACACTTTTAATCCGTTGGCTAGTGTAAATTTTACAGGGTCTCCCACTTGTATGATGGGTGCTTTACCTGGTGTAGGTGCTTTTGTTCGGTCTATATTTTGCGCCATGGATACCAAAGGCAGCATCAATAAAAAAGGATATAGTATTTTTTTCATAGTATTATTTTTAACACGAGCTAAATAGCGCTGCTCGATTACTTTGTAGTTGGTTTTTCTTTAGGTAAATAATAGAGCACAATTCTATTGTCTTTGTTCAAATATTTTTTAGCTACATTCAATACATCTTGTCTAGTCACTTTATTATATTTATCTAATTCTGTATTGATTAAATTGGCATCTCCAAAGTAAACCTCATTATTTGCTAAACTTTCTGCAATTCCGGCCATGGTCGCATTACCAGTAACCAAAGAGGTTGTAATTTGATTTTTTACTTTTTGGAATTCTCTTTCACCAACCAATTCAGTTTTCAATTCTTGGATCACACTATCCATACTCGCTTCTAAGGCCTCAATTTTCACACCCACGTTAGCAATAGACAAAGCAATAAATAAGCCTTCGTCTTCATTAAAGAATGGAACGGATTGGGCAGCTGCTGCTTGTTGTTTTTTATCTACTAAAGTTTTATTCATTCTTGAAGACTCCCCTCCCGAGAGAATAGTGGATAATACATTGAACGCATAATATTCATCTCCACCTTGCTTTGGCGCACGATAAGCCTGAAACACGCCCGGTAATTGTATATTATCATACACCACATCTCTCACTTCACCGCCTAGAGGTGGTTCAATTACTTTTGGTCTTGGTATTGGATTGACACCTCTTTTAATGGGTCCAAAATAAGCTTCGATTTGAGCTTTAAGTGTTTCTTTATTAAAATCACCAGCAATAGATAACACACAATTATTAGGTACATAGAACGTTTTATAAAAATCAATGAACTCTTCTAATTTAGCTGCATTCAAATGCTCCATACTTCCTATAGGCGCCCATTGGTATGGATGCACTTTATACGCACGCTTAAGCATCTCTGTTAAAAATGAGCCATAAGGTCGATTGTCAACACGTTGACGTTTCTCTTCCTTTACCACCTCACGCTGCGTGTTCACACCAATCTGTTCGATCTTTGCATGCATCATGCGCTCGCTCTCTAGCCACAAGCCTAATTCAACTTGATTGGATGGAAGAAGCTCATAATAAAAAGTACGATCCTGAGATGTATTTGCATTCAATGCTCCTCCTGCATTTGTAATGTATTTATCAAACTCGCCTCTTTTAATATTTTCTGAACCCTCAAATAATAAGTGTTCAAAAAAATGGGCGAAACCTGTTCTTGCTGTGTCTTCATTTTTTGACCCTACATGATAAAGTGCAGTTACTGCAACAACAGGTGCAGAATGGTCCTCGTGTAAAATTACTTTTAGCCCATTGGGTAAAGTATATTTTTCAAATTTGATGGCTTGTTGTGCTATTGCCCCTTGTAAAAAAAGCAAACCGCAGAAAGCCATGCCTAATTGGATGCGCATAGGTGTATGATTTTAAAAGTTATAGGTATAAATTTAAGAAAAAAGGTATGAAAAAGAGTAAGTATTTCTACTAAAGATCATTTAAAAAAACACGTTCGTCTTTAGTAGAAAGCAACTTAGAGAATAGACTAAGTCCATTGGATGGTACTATCTTTTTTAAACCAGGTCATTTGTCTTTTTGCATAATGTCTGGTATTTTGCTGGATCGCTTGAATCACGGCAGCTTTAGCTTGCTTACCTTCAAAATAAGGCAGCCATTCTTGATAGCCCACCGTTTGTAATGCATTCAAATGGAATAAAGGTAAAAGCGATTTAACCTCCTGCTCCAAACCTAGCTCAATCATTTGCAATACTCTTTGATTGATTTTTTCATACAACTGCTCACGTGGCATTTCTAGTCCAATTTTTTGTATGGCAAATGGACGAGACTTATGTTGTTGATGCTGGAAATCCAAAATAGATTTTCCAGTACCCAACTTCACTTCTAAAGCTCTAGATAATCTTTGTGTATTTTGTTGCTCACCTTGGTCAGCAGCTGCCCAATAAATAGGATCTAAGCTTTTTACTTGTTCTTGAAGCCATCCTATACCGTTCGATAAAACTGATGTTTGAATTTGCGCTCGAATAGATGGATCTATAGATGGAATCTGATCCATCCCTTCTGCAAAAGCCTTTATGTATAAACCAGTACCCCCAACCATTACGACCGACCCATATTGATTCAATAACTCAGTTGTCTTCTTTAAGGCATATTCTTCAAATACGCCAGCGTTCACAATTTCATGAACAGAATGGCTTGCAATAAAATGATGTGGCACCATTGCTAGTTCAACATCAGATGGCCTTGCAACGCCAATATTTAATTCTTGATAACACTGCCTTGCATCTGCCGAGATAATCTCTGTTTTTAATTTTTGTGCTAATTCAATAGCATATTTAGTTTTGCCAACTGCAGTAGGACCAACAATAATATATACGGTAGGAGTCAAGGTAAAAAAATAAAAATTGTATTAATAGGCTTCTGAACTGTCATCAAACATGCCAGTGTCATCTGTGTCTTGACTATCAGCGTCGTCATCCTCTTCGGAACTATCTTCACCATCAGACAATAAAGCGTCTTCGCCCTCCTCGCCAAATCCTTCCTGCGTTTCTGTTAAGTCATATTTCTCTTCTATGTCTGTAAAATTAGGCCCCAACAACCCTTTGGTGCCATATTGCATTGGACCAACACCTTCCACCCTACTCACTAAAGGATAAGCTAATTCCATATCTGCATCTGCATTTTTTATCACCTGGATTAACTGAATTAAAAAAGTCCAATTTTTTGCAAAATCATATACATAAACAAATTGCTGATTGGTATCTATAATCTCAGAGCCTATGACTACTTCATCCATGAGTAATGGTGGTACTACATAAGTTTTCTCATAAACAGCTTTGCTAATCTCTCTACCTCTTTGCCATTTATCATTACTTCTATAAAAAGTAGCATCATGCTTTTGATCAAACTCAAAGGCTTGCAAAATAACTTGGTGCAAATCAGTAAAATGTTGTGTATGCTTCACCAATACGTCTCTGTAAATTGCATCGTCCTCTTCCCAAGAAATCCTGAATTTTAAAATGGCCATTTTGGTGATTTTGAAACGCTAAATTAGTATTTATTAGC
>CAZAOF010000074.1:0-7390 GCA_964486665.1 uncultured Sediminibacterium sp. | reverse complement strand
TTGGATCACGTCTTGCCTTATTGCTAATTAAGCGCATCATTTGATTGTCTAATCCAAGGCGTTTATTTAAACTCAATTCATAATCAGCCCAATTGGCAATTTGTTGTTGAGCAACACCAGATGCTACAGCCGCCTTTGCTACTGCGGGTGCTACAGTACTTAACAATCTTGGATCTAATGGCTTTGGTATAATATATTCAGGACCAAAACAGAGGTTGGTTTGATTGTATGCCATGTTCACCATATCTGGAACAGCTGTCTTCGCTAACTCTGCTAACGCTTTTACTGCAGCCAATTTCATGGCTTCATTGATTGCTGAGGCGCGCACATCCAAAGCACCTCTAAAAATATAAGGGAAGCCCAAAACATTGTTTACTTGATTAGGATAATCTGTTCTTCCTGTTGCCATAATAATATCCTTACGAACAGCCGATGCATCCTCGTACCCAATTTCTGGATCAGGATTTGCCAATGCAAATACTACTGGATTTTTTGGCATGGAAGCAATCATTTCTTTAGTGACTACATTGCCAACACTTAATCCTAAAAATACATCTGCCGACTTCATTGCTTCTGGCAAAGTCATCTTCTCAGACTTAATTGCAAATGGCTTTCTGTCTTCGCCCAAATCTGTTCGTCCTTGATGTAAAACACCGTCCTTATCAAAGAGTGTGAAATTTTCATAGCGTGCACCCAATGCAACATATAATTTAATACAAGCCATCGCTGCAGCACCTGCACCATTGACAACAAATTTGGCTTTATCTATTTTTTTCTTTTGTAATTCTAATGCATTTAATAAAGCAGCACTACTAATAATCGCTGTGCCGTGCTGGTCGTCGTGCATTACCGGAATATTCATTTCCTCTCTTAGTCTTTGCTCGATATAAAAACACTCAGGCGCCTTAATGTCTTCTAAATTGATCCCTCCAAATGTGGGCTCTAAAGATTTTACAATTTCTACAAATTTGTCAGGATCTGTTTCGTTGATCTCAATATCAAACACATCAATATCTGCAAATATTTTAAACAATACTGCTTTCCCTTCCATCACTGGCTTACTTGCCAATGGTCCAATATTACCCAACCCTAAAACTGCTGTACCATTGGTAATAACACCAACTAAGTTTCCTTTAGCAGTATACTTATAAGCATCTGCAGGATTGTTTTTAATTTCGGTACAAGGAATGGCTACGCCAGGACTGTAAGCAAGGGATAAATCCTTTTGCGTTTTAGCTTCTTTTGTTGGGATCACCTCTATCTTTCCTGGTCTTCCACTAGCATGATATTCAAGTGCTTGTTCTCTTCTAAGGTTGTCTTTGTTCGTGTTGTCTGCCATGTATTAAGTTTGAAGCGAATGTTAGTTTATGTGTTACAAAGCTAAGTAATTAATCAAAAAACGATTTAAGCATACAATTGGGTACCCAACCATGCCATCATACCCACTCCTTGCTCTATTGCAGCTTCGTCTATATTAAAATGTGGTGTATGTACATTGTGTATGATACCTGCTGCTTCATTTCGTACACCTAATCTGAAAAAGCAGCCGGGGATCACTTGAGAATAATACCCAAAATCCTCTGCACCCATTCTTTTTTCTGTCTCTTCTACGTTTTCTTGACCCATATATTGGTCGGCTAGTTTCCATGCGGCTTCTGTAATCACTGGCTCGTTGTCCACAGTTGGATAACCCACATCCACCCTAAAATCGATCTCTGCTCCTGTCGCTATAGCTAAACCTTTAGCTTGTTGAAGCATTAATTCATGCGCTTGAAAACGCCAAACTTCATCCATCGCTCTAAATGTACCCATTAATTTTACTTCACTAGGAATAACATTGGTTGTATTGCCACCATGGATAGAACAGATAGACAAGACTGAAGGATTTTGAGGATTTCTATTTCTAGAAATAATGGTTTGTAAACTTTGTATTAATTGTGCCGCCACTAATATCGTATCCACTGTTTGATGTGGTGTGGCAGCATGTCCACCTGGACCTTTGATGCTTATATATAATTCATCGGCGCTTGCCATCACACGCCCCTTTCTAAAACTTAATTTTCCTTCGTTCAATCCCGGATGAACATGTAAACCAATGATACCTTGTGGTTTTGGGTTTTCCAAAGCACCATCACGTATCATATAACTTGCACCTCCTGGGTTTTTTTCTTCCCCTGGTTGAAACAATAATTTAATAGTGCCTTCGAACTCGTCTCTCAACGTCCACAACACTTTTGCAGCGCCTAATAATATTGTTGTATGAACGTCATGCCCGCATGCATGCATCACGCCTTCGTTAGTTGATTTGTAATCAATTTTATTCTCCTCTATAATTGGCAAGGCGTCCATATCCGCACGCAATGCAATTACACGCTTGGATGGATTTTTTCCTTCAATGATACCCAATACGCCCGTTGTTGCTATTACTGAATAAGGAATACCTATTGCAGTCAGCTGTGCTTGAACGTATTTACTTGTTTCAAATTCTTGGTAGCTCAATTCTGGATGCGCATGCAAATGTCTTCTGATTGCAATATTTTCGGCTTGATGTTGCGCAGCTAAAGTTTTTATTTTTTCTAATAACATAGTTTAATAATTACTTTTTGTTTGATCAATTTGCGCACCTGTAACAATTGCTACTCCTGCACTACAACCAATTCTGGTAGCTCCTGCTTCGATCATGGCTTTGGTTGTTGCATAATCTCTAATACCACCCGAAGCTTTTATCTGCACATTTTCTGGCAAGTATTTTCTGAATAATTTTACTGCTTCTATACTAGCGCCCTTTTCTGCATAGCCAGTGGATGTTTTTAAATAATCAATCCCTGCTATCCCATAAATGTCACAACATTTTATAATTTCATCGTCTGTTAAAACGCCTGACTCAATAATAATTTTTACTACTTTGCCTTTTGAGCGAATCACAGGCATGATATGGTTAATCTCGTCTGCAATCGCCATCCAATCTCCATTTTTAATGGCAGATATATTAGCCACAACATCTAGCTCATCTGCGCCATCTACCATCGCTAAAATAATTTCAGCAATCTTCGCTTCTGTTGCACTATACCCAAAAGGAAATCCAATCACTGTTGCCACTTTAACATTGGATCCAGTGGTTAACTCTTTTGCTAATTTAACAAAATTAGGAGGTACGCAAACAGCAGCAAAAGCATACAGTTTTGCTTCCTCACATACTTTATGGATATCCGAAACCAAGCAAGTTGGTTTTAAAATGGTATGATCGATGTATTGATTAACTGGCAACATAATTTTATTTTTAAGCAAGGTCTTTACCGTGACAAGCTTTGTATTTTTTTCCGCTTCCACAAGGGCAAGGATCATTGCGGCCAATTTTTGGACCAACCGTTATTGGCGCTTGCTTTGTCGCTGCTGGATCATGGTATTCATTTTCAGTTGGGGTACCGTCTTCTGTTCTATTGGCACTCAACTTGCTAAGGTCTGTTTTTTGCTGGCGCCCTTCTTTAACTTCATTTGCCTCAGAAGGAATATGCGCATGACATAAAAATTGAACCATCTTGAAATTAATGGCTACATCCATTTTCCTAAACAACTCAAAAGCCTCCATTTTATAAATCACCAATGGATCTTTTTGTTCATAAGTAGCTGTTTGTACTGATTGTTTTAAATCGTCCATCGCGCGCAAATGTTCTTTCCACGCATCATCAATTAAACTCAATGCAATTGACTTCTCAAATTCAGTAGCCAATAAAGCCCCTTTGGTCTCAATATTTTTATCAAGGTTTACCAACACATTGAAAACCGACTTGCCATCACTAACAGGAACAATCACATTTTCAATATGCTTACCTTCCTGCGTTCTAATATTCTTAAATACAGGGATGCTATTCTGCATCATATCTTTTTTCTTGTACTCATAATGTGCAATCGCTTCTTGGTACAATAATTCAGCTAATTCATTTTCTTTTTGTGCAGTAAACTGCTCCTTAGTCAACTGCGTATCTAAACCAACTTGAACAATCAAGGCCAATTTTAATGCATCAAAATCATTGGTTGTTTTATGTGCGAAGGCTAGATTTTCAATCACTTGATAAAACGCATTGTCTACGTCTAATGCCAAGCGCTCTCCAAATAAAGCATGGTTTCTTTTTTTGTAAATCACCGTTCTTTGTTTGTTCATCACATCATCATATTCCAACAAACGCTTTCTTACACCAAAGTTATTTTCTTCTACTTTTTTCTGTGCACGCTCAATCGATTTTGTGATCATGCTATGTTGAATCACTTCGCCTTCTTTGTATCCAGCAAAGTCCATCACTTTAGCAATACGCTCACTTCCGAACATACGCATTAAATCATCTTCCAAAGAAACAAAGAACTGAGAAGAACCTGGATCACCTTGTCTTCCAGCACGACCTCTTAACTGTCTGTCTACACGACGAGAATCGTGACGCTCAGTACCTAATATCGCCAAACCACCTACTGCTTTAACTTCGGGGCTTAATTTAATATCCGTTCCACGACCCGCCATATTTGTTGCAATAGTTACTGCACCAGTTAAACCAGCTTCCGCCACTACCTGCGCTTCTCTGGCATGTTGTTTAGCGTTCAATACATTGTGTGGAATATTTTTTTGACGCAACATTCTGCTTAATAACTCACTTACTTCCACCGATGTAGTTCCAACCAATACAGGTCTTCCCTCTGCCCTGAGCACTTCAATAGATTCTATCACAGCGCCAAATTTTTCACGCTTTGTTTTAAATACCATGTCTTGCTCGTCAATTCTGACTGCTGGGATATTTGTTGGAATAGAAACCACATCTAGTTTATAGATACTCCAGAATTCAGCTGCTTCTGTCTCTGCGGTACCTGTCATACCACCTAGTTTGTGGTACATTCTAAAAAAGTTCTGCAACGTAATGGTTGCATAGGTTTGTGTCGCAGCTTCGATCTTCACATTTTCTTTTGCTTCAATCGCTTGGTGCAAGCCGTCTGAATATCGACGACCTTCCATGATACGACCCGTTTGCTCATCTACAATTTTCACTTGACCATCTATCACTACATACTCGATATCCTTATCAAATAAAGTATATGATTTTAATAATTGATTTACAGTATGGATACGATCTGCTTTAATACTGTATTCGGAAATGATCGCTTCCTTCTGTTGCATTTTTTGCTCAGCAGGGATGTGCACATCTACATCAATTGCATTTAAGGCTACACTGATATCAGGTAACAAGAAGAAATTCGGATCTTCTCCAGCGCCTGTAATCAAGGCCAATCCTTTATCTGTTAATTCAACAGAATTATTTTTCTCGTCAATATGGAAATACAATGCCTCATCAACGATTGGCATTTCTCTTTGTTGGTCTGCTAAATAATAATTCTCCGCCTTTTGTAATTTCACACGAATTCCTGGCTCACTTAAATATTTAATTAAGGCACCATTTTTTGGTAAAGCCCTGAAAGCACGGTACAATGCTAGTCCGCCATCCTTTGGGTCGTCATTACCTTCGCTAATTTTTTTCTTTGCTTCAATCAAAAACTGATTCGCAACTTTCTTTTGAATCTCTACCAATTGTTCAATCCTTGGCTTCAATTGAAAATATTGCTGCTCGCCTGTTTGATGTCCAATAGGACCAGATATAATTAATGGCGTACGCGCATCGTCAATCAATACACTATCCACCTCATCCACCATCGCATAATGATGCTTGCGTTGCACCATCTCGTTCGGCGTATGCACCATATTGTCTCTTAAATAGTCAAATCCAAATTCATTATTTGTTCCGTAAGTAATGCCGGCACGATAGGCGTTTCTTCTGTCTTCTGAATTAGGCTGATGCTTGTCAATACAGTCTACTGTGATACCCAACCACTCAAATAAAGTACCGTTCCACTCACTATCTCTTTTTGCTAAGTAGTCGTTTACCGTAACGATATGCACCCCCTCGCCAGCCAAAGCATTTAGGTAGGCCGGTAAAGTAGATACCAAAGTCTTACCCTCTCCCGTGGACATTTCGGCAATTTTGCCCTGATGCAGGACGATACCGCCAATCAACTGCACATCGTAATGCACCATATTCCATCGAATTGGTGTACCTGCGGCTTTCCAAGTGGTTTGGTAGATGGATTGGTCGCCTTGTATGGTAACATATTCTTTCTTCACCGATAACTCACGATCTAAATCGGTCGCCGTTGCTGTAATTGCCTCGTTTTCTGTAAATCTGCGCGCCGTTTCTTTTACCACAGCAAATGCCTCGGGTAAAATGGTCCACAAAATCTGCTCCAAAGCTTGATCGCGGTCTTTTTTTAATTTGTCAATCTCTTGATAGATCGCATCCTTGCCCAACAAGTCAGCTATATCCAATTCCTCTGCTCTATTTTGAGCCTCAACAATCACCAAATCAATAGATTGAAGATGCTCTTTTATACGAAACTTAAACTCTTCTGTTTTATTCCTTAATTGGTCGTGGCTAAGGGTTTTATAGGCTTCAAAATGGCCATTAATAACCGGTACTAAATACTGTATTTTCTTGACGTCTTTCTCGCTTTTGGATCCGCCAAATAGTTTACTAATAATTTGCAACATAATCTCGCTAAATAAGTGTGTTTGTCCTTGTTAATCAAGGGGCTTCAAAGATAAGTAATTGGGGTGAGTTTGGAGATTTTATGCCTTATTGGGTCAAAAAATTAACTTGAGGGGCGATTGAAGTGAAAATTGGTTAAAAAATGATACCTTTGCTCGCCTAATAAACAAGCACTATGGCTGGTCAATTAAAAGAAGTTAGAAATAGAATTAAGAGTACTCAAAGTACACAGCAAATCACCAAAGCGATGAAGATGGTGAGTGCTGCAAAATTACGTCGTGCACAAGATGCCATTACCCAAATGAGACCTTACGCTCGTAAACTACAAGATATGCTAAGCAATATCATTAGTAGTTTAGAAGGGGATATGAATCTAGCATTAGCAGAGCAACGTCCAGTGAATAATGTACTGTTTATTGTAGTTACTTCTGATCGTGGATTATGTGGTGGATACAATGCCAACTTGGTAAAAATGACTCGTGCTACAATTGCAGAGAAATACCCTACACAAAATGTAACCATCTGGAACATTGGAAAAAAGGGATTTGAAAGCTTAAGCAAATTAGGCTACAATACGAATGCAGATTTTAAAGATATCTTTTTAAACTTAAAGTTCGAAACAGTTCAAGCTGCGGCTAAAGCTGCGATGAAAGCCTTTGAGAACAAAGAGTTCGATGCAATTGAGATTGTGTACAGTGAATTTAAAAATGCAGCAACACAAGTGTATAAGTCAGAGCCTTTCTTACCCATTCCGAAAATGGAAAAGAAAGCCAACACTAAAAAAACAGATTTCATTTTTGAACCACAGA
>CAZAOF010000073.1:0-7406 GCA_964486665.1 uncultured Sediminibacterium sp. | reverse complement strand
GAAAGCATGCCATAACTAGTTGCAAATTGCGACACTTGGTCTCCAAATTTTGCAACTAATTTTTCTTGTATCATTTCGTTGTTTAACGACATATTGTAAGAATTAAGTGTTGGCTATTGAATGCCATAACTATTTAATAATGCTTTGTATTGTTCGCTGTTTCTACGACGAATACTTTCTTGTCCAACCAAGTCTTGTATTTTCATAAAGCCGTCAATGATTGCTTCTGGTCTTGGAGGACAACCTGGTACATACACATCTACAGGAATCACTTGATCAATGCCTTGCAATACACTGTAAGAGTCAAATATTCCACCACTGGATGCGCAAGCTCCAACTGCAATAACCCAACGTGGCTCTGCCATTTGGATATACACCTGTCTTAACACCGGTGCCATTTTTTTTGCAATGGTTCCCATCACCATCAACAAGTCACATTGACGTGGAGAGAAACCCACACGCTCAGATCCAAAACGAGACAAGTCATAATGTGATGCCATCGTTGCCATAAATTCAATACCACAACATGATGTTGCAAAAGGCAAAGGCCACAAAGAATTTTTTCTTGCAAGACCCACTACAGAACTTAATTGCGTTGCAAAAAATCCTTCACCTGGTACACCATCTGGTGCTTTGCCCATTCCAATTGCATCAGCAATGTCTGCTTCTTTTGGATGTATGTTAAATCTTACTGGACGCATAATAAATGCATTATATTATTAAAAAATTAATCTTCCCATTTTAGTGCACCTTTCTTGATGATGTATACAAATCCAGTCAAGAAAAATGAAACAAATAAAACCACTTCAAAAAATCCTGCCCAACCTAAACTTTTAAAATTAACTGCGTAAGGATAAAAGAAAATAACTTCAACATCGAACAGCACAAACAAAATAGCCACTAAAAAATATTTGATAGCCATCGGTGATCTTGCATCTCCATGAGATTCAATACCACTCGCAAAATTTTCCAACTTGTCTGATGTTTTTCTTTTAGGACCTACTAAGCTAGATACTAAAATCATGATGGCCACAAAGCCACCAGCAAATAATATTTGCAATACAATTGGTAAGTAATTAGCAGCACTATTCATTTCTAAGTCGTTTAGGTGCCGCAAAAATACGCAAAGGATACTTGTTTTAACCAAAAACTCCCCATAATTGGGGAGTTTTTTAAATCTTTTTTTATGGGCCTATAAATGACCAAAACAAGGTGTTCAATTAGTTCTTTGTTTCAGCTGGTGCATCAGGAGCAGGTTTTTGATTTCCTTGCATTTTTTTGATGATTTCCCAGTTCTTCATAAGGCTTTCTTTAATCTTCACAGTTTGCGCTTCGCCAGGCATTAATTCTAATACTTTATCACACATGTTTATTGCCTTCTCAAGGTCCTTGATTTCATTATAATACCCCATCATGGCATAGTAATTGTTGACCATTGCCTGCTTGTTTTTGATAGGATCCTTTAACAAAAACTCGTTTTGTAAAGTTACTGCCTCAAAAACAATACCTAGGTTGTTAGCTGTATCAATCAATCTAGCTCCTTTAACATTAAATGAGTACCCGTTCGGTCTGTCAGGGAAAGCTGCGATATATTGCTTTGCCATATCTGTAGTTGCAGCGCCATCTTTCGCATTTAAAGCAACACTTGACAATTTGTAATAGTACACTTCGTCTTTGATCCCTCTAAGGTTATAATAATTGGTATTCCATTTCAAAGCATCTACATACATATTTGATTTTTCAAACATATCTGCTCCTAATTTGTAGTATTTCAATCTATTCAACTTCACAGTATCTGCAGCAATCGCTTTTTCAAGTATTCCAGCTAAAACAGCCTCATTGCCTTGGAATTTAGATAATACTTTGACAGCTAGTTCGTAATCGGTATTTAAGATCTTGTCCGCATCACTTGTATTGATGAATTTTTCGATATAGCTTTTAGACTGAATAGAATCACCTTTACGATCATAGTTATACGCTAACAAAACACCCAAACGAGGTAATGCAGCAATACCAATAGTAGCTTCTAACTCTTTAGCCTTAGCTAATGACGCATCGTATTGACCAGCACGGAATAAATAATCAGCATTGAAGATGTCTAGTGCAGGGTCTTTATCTGCGTTTTGTAAGAATAAGTCTAAATTAGCTTTTGCCGTTTCTGTGTTCTTATCTGCATAGTATTGATATAATGCAAAATAAGTAGGTGCGAAACTAGGATCTGCTTCTAAGGACTTTCTAAAGAACTCATCGAATGATTCTAAGTTGTTTTGAGATTGATAAACCTTGCCTATTCTATAATAAGGATAAGCATTTTTAGGATCTCTGTTTATTGCCTCCATGAATGCAGTCACCGCTTCTCCGCCATTCTCGCCTCCTAATTTAAGGTAGTTAATACCTAAATTAACATATAAACTAGTCATTACAGGAGTGCCTTCGTAGGCAGAAATCGTTTCTTTTAATTTATCAATCGCGTATTGATGATCGCCAACATTAGAAGGAACTTCAGAATGGATGTACCCAATAGCGTTCACAATATCTTGACTAGGCTTTCCTTTGAATTTACCCTTGGTATTTAATGTAGTAGTGATAGCTACTTCTAAAGTTTGCTTAATTGCATTCAAATCTGCAGCTGCACCGGCTTCTAACAATTGTATATGTGCAGTACCTACAAGAATCCATGCGTTGTTGCCTAATTCATCTGCAGCTTTCTTATACAACTCTTTGGTTGTTTGTACAAAAGCTTTATCTGGCGTACCAGAGCCGTTTTGAGATAAAATTGCTTGACCATACCAGAAAATAGTTTCTGGGTCTTTAGCATTTTTTTCATAAGCGTCTTTAAAGAAAGCAAACGCTGATTTGTTTTTTTCATAACGCATCAATTTCAAACCCTCGTTTAATGGCGATACAGGTGCTTGCGCGTTCAACCCGCTCAAAGCAAAAGCAACTCCCATCATTAATACAACCAATTTTTTCATCACAAACGTTTTTGTATTTAATAAATTATGCTCCATTCAAAACCCTCATTTCGCGAATAATTCGAAGAAAAACAGGGAAACCAAAGTTGCCCTATATGGATTCAACTTTGAGAAGTCTAAAAATATTAATTTTTTCGCAAGAATGCTATTTATTTTTTGTTAATTCTACTAAACCTTGTTAGCATTTACAACTATTCAAGCAAACTATTCCTTTTTTTAAAGCCCATCTTTGCAGGCACTAAAAATGAACGCTTAAAAATTAACTGTCCTCTTTCTAGACTAAGGAAATTTAAAAAGCCTGTTCCAAGTCCAGCTGCATTTTCTTTTAATATATAATAAATGGGTAAGGTTAATGGATATTGTGCTTTGCCAATAGTTGCCGGAGACGGCTTTGAAAAATAACCTTTCTCCAAGCATTGAGTGCATTCTACTAGACCTAATTTGACTTTTTTACGCAATTCAATTTGTGCTGGATCATATCCGTCCCCAATCCAATTCATTCCCACAAAACCAATGGCATCAGCATGTGTAGCGATATAATCGATGACTTCTTTACTTCCGTTTGCAGCCATTACATTTTTACCTAGTGCCCCCTCTTTCACCAAACTGTCTTTTAAAAATCGAACGACACCTGTTAAATTATTGCCGTCCATGACCACTTTTTTATCAGACAAGCCACTTAGTCTTTTCCTTAATTCGTCCAATGTAAAAAGGCTGTCTGTTGCAGACTTGCTCACTAACACTGCCACGGCATTGTACGCTAGAATACCAAAATTTGGATTGAAGCCCAGACTTTTTTTATACTCAACTTGCTCTTTTTTATCCAAGCCTCTAGTGACAAAAATCATTCTTGTACTGTCATTCGTTAGGTCTTTGAGGCATGCTATTTCTGACTTATAAGAAGCAATAATCTGTGCTTTTGGATTACTCTCTAAAAAAACCTTTAATTGTTCTTCCATGAAGGGCTTGAAACTCTCTTCGACAGAAATACGAATCACCCCTTCATTTGGGGTATCCTGAGCTTGCATTCCTTCGTTTTTACAAGAAACTAGGAACTGCAGGCAAATCAACACATAAAACAAGGGTCTCATAAATCAAGTTTAAATTGTAAAGCACTAATAATCCTGTTTCACTGCTCTATAAAGCCTGAAACCTCCATATACGATGCACATTGTGCCAAAAATGAGTCTAAATTCATTGTCAACATTTAGTATCATATCAATCTTCAAATAGGAAGCCCCTAATAATAGTAAGCCTATCCCCAAAATCAGTGTTGACATAGAAAAGTCATAGATGCGTCTAAAAAAACGATAGGATTTTTCCGATTTTTCTCTCTCTTCCATAAGGATCTATTTTGAAAAGCAAATTAAACAATTAACATGGTAACGATTTAAAAAATTATCTTTACAGCCAAATTTGATTTCATGAGCAAACCTTCTCTACCACAAGGCACCAGAGATTTTAACGCGGCGACCGTCCAAAAAAGACAATACATCTTTCAGACGATACGTTCTGTCTTTGAATTGTATGGCTTTCAACCTTTGGAAACGCCTGCTATGGAACAATTAGAGACCTTGATGGGGAAGTATGGAGAAGAAGGCGACAAGCTTATTTTTAAGATTTTAAATAATGGACTCGATAATCCTCAAAAAGAAGCTGCTACTCAAGAAGGTTTTCAAAAAATACTAGCCGGGAAAAGTGCCACCCAAATCACGGAGAGAGCATTAAGATATGATTTAACCATCCCTTTTGCAAGGTATGTTGCTATGCACCACGGCGCACTCACATTCCCATTCAAAAGATACCAAATTCAACCAGTTTGGAGAGCAGACCGCCCACAAAAAGGAAGGTATAGAGAGTTCTACCAATGTGACGCAGATATTGTCGGGTCAGATAGTTTACTAAATGAAGTAGAATTAACTGCTATCTACCTTACTGTTTTCAAACAATTGGGATTAGAAGTTGCTGTTAAATTAAACAATCGTAAAATTTTATTAGGTCTCGCTCAAGTTTGTGGCGGAGAAGATAAAATGATTGATTTGACTATTGCGATTGATAAATTAGATAAAATCGGCTGGGAAAAAGTGGCAGAAGAATTGGACCGTAAAGGATTCACTGCGTTACAACAAAAAACGATTCAATCCTATTTAGAAATTGAAGGAACGAATGAAGCAAAATTAAAGCAATTAGGCATCCTATTAAATGGTAACGAAAGTGCTGTAAAAGGAATCCAAGAAATCCAATATGTTTTGGACTATCATGCACAAAGTGGACTAGCTAAAAACTTAGTAGCTGATTTTACTTTAGCAAGAGGTTTAAATTATTATACTGGTTTGATATTTGAAGTCAAAGCAATCGACGCGCAAATGGGAAGTATCGGTGGCGGAGGAAGGTATAATGACTTGACTAGTTTATTTGGCGTGCCTAATGTACCTGGCGTTGGCATTAGCTTTGGCGTGGATCGTATTTATGATGTGCTTGAAGAGAAAAATCTTTTTCCGGCATCGGTTGAGCAAAATGCAAAAATATTATTCTTCAATTTAGGTGAAGCTGAGTCAAAAGAAGCCTACCATTTAATGGAAACTTTGAGGGCAAAAAAAATTGCTTGTGAAATTTACCCCGACAAGAGTAAATTCGACAAGCAATTTAAATATGCAGAAAAGAAAGGCATTCCAAATATCATCATCATCGGTTCAGATGAATTAAGTAAAAAAGAATGCACTTTAAAAAATATAATAACCGGAGCTCAACAAACTATTCCATTTGCAGCTTTAGCAACAATGGAATTTTAAAAAATTAGTGGCTCTGTTTACCCCAAAAAGCAGCATAAAAATCCTCTTCTTTTAAAGCAACTGCACCCGCCTCTTTATTGCCAACTAATTCCATGCCTTGAACAAAAATGCTAATCGTTGCTACAGATTTGTCATCCTTTCTTTTGAAAATAACCAACGCGTCATAGGTTGCCAAATAAAAGCTGTCTACTCCTTTTTTCTCTAAAGAGGTTGATCCCATTGCCGAGTTAATCACCAAGCTTGAGTCTTCAATTGTTAAAGAAACTTCTGCAACAGGACTTCCTTCTGCAAAGATATATTTACCTATATAGTCATTCAAGGGCCCAGATTGAGCATTTACTGAAAGGAAAGTGCCCATTAGGATTAAAGTTAAAAAGCATAATTTTCTCATAATCGTGGATTTTAGTTTTGTGGTACCTAAAATAGTGCCTTTTATTGAGTTTACAATAGAAATAATTGAATCTAAACAGACTTGATCAAGTATCTTTGCATTATGGAGAAAACAAGACCAAATATCAGGGCAGTAGAGGTCGCTGAAATTGAACGATTTATAGCAAAAATGGAAGAAAAGCCATTTAGGGTAAAGCAGATTGTAGAATGGTTATGGCAAAAACATGCACATAGCTTTGACGAAATGACCAATTTAAGCCTGGATTTACGTAAAAAACTAGTGGAGCATTTTACTTTGCCAGCTCTTTCGATAGATACAACTCAAATGAGTAGCGACGGGACAATGAAGACTAGGTTCAGGACATTTGACGACCACATGATCGAGGGGGTGCTCATTCCAACCACTTTACGCAAAACAGCTTGCGTATCTTCTCAGATTGGCTGTAGTTTAAGTTGCAAATTCTGCGCTACTGGTTATATGGAGCGTAGTAGAAACTTGAATTTTGATGAAATATATGACCAAGTTGTGATGATTAAACAACAGGTAGAAAAAACCTACGATCAAAACTTATCCAATATTGTATTCATGGGGATGGGCGAGCCTTTATTGAACTACAAGAATGTATTGAAGGCGATTGAAAAAATCACTTCACCAGAGGGCTTAGGCATGAGTGCAAGAAGAATCACTGTTTCAACTGCTGGTGTAGCAAAACAAATTAAGCAATTAGGAGACGATCAAGTGAAATTCAAATTGGCTTTATCCCTTCATGCTGCTAACGACAAAAAACGTAATGAAATTATGCCAATCAATGAGAGCAATAACATTGAAGCATTAATTGAAGCATTGAATTATTTTTATAAAAAGACGGGCAACGAAATTACCTTTGAATATATCTTATTCAAGGATTTCAACGACAGTGAAAAAGACGCTATGGAATTGGTTAAAATCTACAGACAAGTTCCTGCAGATCTAATCAATGTAATTGAATACAATGCAATTGATCGTTTTCCATTTGACAAACCAGACGAAGAAGGATTTGAAACCTTTGTGGAGATTTTACAAAAGAATAGAGTGAATGTTCGTGTAAGAAGAAGTCGTGGTAAAGACATTGATGCGGCTTGTGGACAGTTAGCTAATAAAGACAATTAATACAGCACCCTATGAAAGCAAAAAGATCCGACAACTTTGACAAATTTGCCAATAAGAAAAAAGGAAGTGCTGTTAAAGAAGAATATAGACAAGAAAAAA
>CAZAOF010000072.1:0-7425 GCA_964486665.1 uncultured Sediminibacterium sp. | reverse complement strand
GCTGTATTCCTACCCTGGGGAGGTTCAGCAGGAGCTGGTCGTGTAAGACCTGCCGGTGCGAAGGTAAGAAAAACAGATCGGTTTTCCTACCAATTTTGTTTGGAATTAAGTGAGTTTAAGCCGATAATTTGATCGTATCTAGCTCCTGCAACTCGATAATAGACAAAGACAGTGTAGGTGTTTTCCGTTTCCCAATGATCCCCCTCTGTCCAACTAAAATCATCATGGGGATTGGGATTTTGGTCTGCTCTGAGTATATAGTTATAACTATAATATCCTTGTTTCAAAAAAAGCCATTTCTCATATTGCCCAGCAGACTTGTTCCACAACATACGAGCAGAACTATCCAGTTTATTGTCGGTAAGTGCCCCTGCTAAATACAATGACTGCCCATTAAATGGAAGCTTATTTTTAGGCAAATAGGTAAAAAGCACATGTGCATAATCGTTTTGGTCTTCGTTTCTAATAGACTCATTATTATTAATAATAAACTGCCCATTTAAATCTCGAAAAGTATAATAAGCAATGGACGTTCTTGACAGATCAGGTCTTAAAATAACATTTGTTCCATTTCCTAATTGTTGGATTTGAGCTATACGATCGGTCTTAAAACGTAAATTTTGTATATCTAGCCATCTTGCTTCTTTTCCTGCAGGGAAAACAAAGTCTCTGTCTGCATTATATTCAATTTGATTTCCTCTTATAAAACTGGGTTCACTAGAGAACAAAAGGTCATTGTATCTAGTGTTTTGCATCACCCCAATGTGTAAGAATTCGGGTTGTAAAAAATTAATTTTTTTTACATCTAAACTCACTTGTATTTTTTGATGCGTTCTAGAAATTAGCCCGTCAAAAGGCTCTTGTATTGACGCAGTTACGGGAACTAACTGGTCAACAACAAAAAAACGTTTTGAAAACACGAGTTCGTTTTGCCTTCCCTGTTTATATACTTTCATTAAATAATTACCCGATTTAGTTGGCCTACAAGTTGCTGAAGGAAAACTAAAACTATAATGAAAGTAATTTTGTAACGCAATGGATGAAATTGTAAAATCTCTAATATTATTCTGTGTCAAACCCTTAATATAGTCAAATGGATTGAGTGGCACTGGTTGCCAATTTTTATCCATCAGTTCAATAGTAAAATAATATTGTTTATAGGATGCAGCTAGATCGTCGAATTGGACCAACAGCTCCTCCTGAGTATTCAATCCAATTACAGGTAATGCGAGTGGTTTCCCTTTTGGAAAAATTAACACAGAACGTATAGATGAATCAAGTACCTTATCTGGTTCAATTTGAGCCATGGTTGGCACAGTAAAAAAAAATAAAAACAACATCATCATATACCTGCTCATAAGCGACCATTTACTAGCACGAAACTAAGTTGAATGTGCTAAAAATAGGAATAAAAAAACTAGATTTGATTAAATTTAACTTTTGAACGCAGCATTTGAAATAGCTAAAAAGATTAGTCTCAATAAACAAAAAAATTACACTCGTTTTGTAGTTAGGCTATCTATTATAGCAACTGCGTTAAGTGTAGCTGCTATATTATTCACTTTTTCTATCGTGAATGGGTTCCAGTCGACTATCAGCAATAAGATCTATTCATTTTGGGGGCATATACAAATTACCTCCATTAGCGGAACCAACTTAAATGACAGCCCAAGCCAGCAACTAAACTTAAAAAGCAACTCTGCTATACAATCCGCCTTCCCTTTCTTAAATCAAACTATGGTTTTATCGAAAGACATTGAAATTGAAGGATTAAATGCAAAAGGCATCTCCGACTTTACTCAAATACCAGGATTAAGCAAAGGCAGGAATTTGCAACAGGGGCCAAATTCAATAGCAAGAGAAATTGTAGTTTCAAAAGGAATTGCTACAAAATTACAGATCGACACAGGAGATCAAGTTCGGCTCTACTTTTTACAGAACGGAAGAGTACAAGAAAGGAGATTAAAAGTCGTAGGACTATTTCATACAGGCATTGAAGATTATGACTTGCAAAATGTTTTTGTAGATATTCGGTTACTCCAACAATTATTTGAAACTTCAAATACAATTACCGGCTACCAGGTACTACTTAAAGACCTTACACAAATAGATCAAGCTATTCCGGAGATACAGTCCACACTTCCAGACAATTGGGTCGCAGGAGCAACTTCCGAAATCTATCCACAATTATTTGACTGGATACAGGTACAAAGTATCAATAGAAATATCACCATTATTATCATGCTTTTTATTGCCGTAGTTAATTTAATTACTTGTTTACTCATATTACTTTTAGAGCGTATTCCAATGATTGGCACCTTAACTGCACTTGGCGCTTCTCACAAAATGATGAGACAAATTTTTATGTATCAAGCTAGTTTTATCGCTTGGACAGGAATCGGACTTGGTGTATTAATAGGTATTGGGGGATCTTTATTGCAATTAAAATTTGGATGGATTCATTTAGACGAATCGGCCTATTTAATTGACGTTTTACCAATTGAGATAAAGCTATTTCAAGTGATTTGGGTGATCCTTGGCACTGCCATTGTAAGTTATATCTCGTTTTTATTACCTACTATTTGGATTAGAAAGATCAGCCCCGCAAAAGCAGTTAAATTTGATTAATGCTGCCAGGTAGATAAGATAATCCCAGTGGCAACAGCCGCATTTAATGATTCAGCATCACCATATTTAGGAATCGTAATTGGTTGAGTTATAAAAGATGATATGGCCGAGCGAATTCCTTTAGATTCATTCCCTATGATTAATAATCCTTCATTTCCAATATGCACCTCTTGAATAGACTTGCCTTCTAAAACTGCACCATAAATGGGTAATTTAGTTTTACCAAGTAGTTCGGCCAAATCCGCCTCTTCGACTTTTACTCTTAAAATACTCCCCATCGTACTTTGAATCACTTTAGGATTGTACCAATTAGCTGTATCAGTACTTACAATAATTTGGTCTAAACCAAACCAATCTGCCGTTCTAATGATTGTTCCCAGATTCCCAGGGTCTTGTATGCCATCTAGCACTAAAGTTAATTTACCCTTCAACTGGATCTTCCCAGTTTCTTGCCTTTTCTCCACTAAGGCCAATACTTGGTTTGCTGTTTGTAACTGACTCATTTTCTCTAATTCAAAATCACTAACCTCCGTCACATAATGAGCTTTAAGCGGCTGATTTTGGATCCATTCCTTTGTTGCATAGATCTGGCGAATCACCCAATCAGAGGCTATTAGTTCTTCGACCATTTTTGGACCTTCTATGATAAAAACAGATTCTTCTGCCCAATGTTTTTTATGGGCGAAAGATTGAATATATTTGAGCTCATTCTTATTGATCATTTTCATGCAGTTAGGGAAAGTTAAAATTATTCGATTCTTACCAAGTTTGAGTCTAATCGGCCTTTTATTTTTATTAAATGGCTGTGCAGATTTAAAGAGGGCAATTGTGCACGACTATCCCAAGGAAAAAGCGTTTCTCTACCAAAATAAAATTATCATCAACGATGCTCCATCAAAACATATTGGTAAAGAATTGACCATTGCTTTAGATAATTATTGGGATGATAGTCTAAAAGTTAGAAAAATTAGACAATATGGTTTTTTTAACACCATCATCAAACCACAAGCATACCAACCTGAGAGGATGGGAAGGACCATTCAATTTATGGGAAATTTCTTGGCCTCAGAGGGATATCATCACCCTATCTTCACGCCCATTGTTTCAACAGATACGGTTAAAAGAGAATGGAGAACCAAATTGACAATGCAAATTACTTTGCAAAAAAAGACTTTAATTGACACCATAACTTATAAATTATCCGATCCAATTTTACAGGATATCGCATTAAAAAATACCAATAATAGCTATTTAAAAATAGGACAGTCCTACTCAACAGAAGCAATCAATAACGAGTTAGACAGATTAGTTGCTTTATTTAGGTCAAAGGGGTTCTACAACTTTACTAAGGAAAAAATATTTGCTGAGATAGATACTTTGGATGCTTCCTTAATGCGTTTAAGTCTTGATCCACTTAGTCAAATTACGCAAGTTACTGCTGCCAAAGAAAAGAAGAATCAAAATCCAAGTTGGAAGATTAGTTTTCAGTTAAGAAACTTAACAAAGGGTACTACCAAGCAATATGTCATTGGACAACAATTATTTTATAGTGATGTAGCTGTCTTAGACAACCCAGATACGTTGATTTTAAATCCCCCTCTACAAAGGGATACCCTTCAAGACTTTATACATCTTTATACCTTACCTAAATTCAAATCTTCCTTATTCAAAGAACAAACCTTCATCAAAAAAGGAAGTCTATTCAATGAGTCAGACTATTATTTAACACTGAACAAATATAGTAGTCTTGGAGCATGGCAACAGGTAGACGGAAGGTCAACTTTGATGAATGACAGTATCTACTTACATTATTTTTTATTACCTAATACAAGAAGGAGTTTTAATTTTGATATCGAAGGAAGTAGAAATACAGCGCAGATTGGATCTGGTAATTTACTAGGACTTTCTACTAACCTTGTTTATAGAGATAAAAATGTACAAAGAAAAGCCATACCCTCCATCACGAGTCTTAGATTAGGCGTGGAATTAAACCTAAATAGTTCCGAAGATATTACTCAAACATTGCTATGGAATGTTGGACATACTTACAGTTTCCCAAATTTATTATTCCCTTTCATTAAAAAGAAAAATACAGCAAATCGAAATGTAAAAACTAATTTCTCACTGTATAATTCTTATATGGATCGATTGAATTATTATCAGTTAAAATCTTTTACCACCAACTGGGGTTACGAGTGGAAAAAAAATAAGAAGGGTAAAGAACAATTGATCACTTATAGACCAATGAACGTAGAACTCTTTCAATTAAAAAAGTTTTCAAGGCTTGATAGCTTATTGATACTAAATCCTTTTTTAAGGTCTTCCTTCAACGAAGGGAATATTGTAAGTCAAAGCATAAGCTACACTAAAATTGGCCCTTCTATCAACAACCCAAACCAACAACAATATTTAAGACTAGGGATAGAGGAAGCTGGTGGGCTATTTGGACTGTCAGAAAAATTAAATAAAGACCTTTACAGGTATTTGAAATTCGAGGCGGAATATAGATCTACTTACACCTACGCGAATTCAGAAATCGCTTGGAGGTTAATGGGCGGATGGGGAAATAACTATAGCAACAATCCAAATCTTGGTGGGCAACTACCCTTCTTTAAGCAGTTTACTGCAGGAGGCCCTTACAGTATGCGTGCCTGGGGCTTAAGACAGTTGGGACTTGGTAGCTCTTCTTTTTACGACACAAGTGCTCAACGTCAAAATTTTGACCGATTTGGTGATCTTCAATTAGAAGCTAACCTTGAATATCGTTTTACCTTGTTACAACTTGGTTCTTACAAGATTGGTTCTGCCCTTTTTGCAGATATGGGTAACATATGGAATACAAGAGACTTAGGAAACGATATGAACGCAGGATTTAAATTGGATCGACTGTATAAAGATTTAGCCATAGGCATTGGTACAGGACTTCGTTTAGATTTCGACTACTTCATCATCCGTATTGACTATGCTTTGAAGATGAAAGACCCTACTAGATTGTACAACAACGGATGGTTGAATTTAAGTGATATGAAATGGTCTGAAATAAAACCCAATGGACTAAAGGTAAATAACTATGCTTGGCAATTTGGGATTGGACTACCCTTCTAATAAATCATTAATTTCTTTTTGTAAAACCTCCCATGCGATGGCATCTTGCACATTGAAATCGCCAATCTTTGTTCTTCTTAATTCACTCATATAAGCACCCACGCCAAGTGCTTGTCCGAAATCATGTACTAAACTTCTAATATAAGTTCCTGTTGAGCAAACAACTCTGAATTCCACAGTTGGTAAATCAATTTTTGTGATCTCAAATGTTTCGATTGTGATTTGTCTTGGATCTACTTTTACTTCAATACCTTGACGCGCAGACTCATATAAACGCTTACCATCTTTTTTAATCGCAGAATGTTGAGGAGGCAATTGAAAGATGGTCCCGATGAATTTTTTTGTTGCTTCCTGTATAGCAGATTCAGTAATCGCTTCGATTGATTTGAAATTTTCAGGCTCATGTTCTAAATCATAAGAAGCAGTGGTAGCACCTAAAACCAAACTACCCGTATATTCTTTGGCCATACCCATATAATCATTGATCTGCTTTGTAAACTTTCCAGTGCAAATAATCAACAAACCTGATGCCAATGGATCCAATGTACCAGCATGTCCTACTTTCTTAATTTTTGTCAACCACCTCACTTTTTGAACCATATCAAAAGAAGTCCATTTCAATGGCTTGTCGATTAACAAAACTTTGCCTTCTAAAAAAGGAAAGAGTGCTGGCGGGATGGGCTTCTGTCGCATCATAGTTTGTACTTAAATGCTAGTAAGCTCGCGCAAATAAAACTCTTTGTGCAGAAGGATTTCCTGTTAAAATACATGATCCAACTTCTTGTTCGTTGTTTAAAGGAATACAACGAATAGTTGCCTTAGTCATTTCTTTAATTTTCTCCTCTGTTTCTGGCGTTCCATCCCAATGTGCCGAAACGAATCCAGCTTTGGTGTCTAGTACAGAAATAAAGTCTTCCCAACGATCCACTTTGGTAATGTGATCGTCTCTATATTTTTTAGCACGATTAAATAAATTGGATTGAATATCCAATAATAATTGTGACACAGTCTCAGTGATTCCTTCCATGGACACAGTCGATTTTTCTTTGGTATCACGACGTGCAATTTCCACTTGGTTATTTTCCAGATCACGCGGGCCAACTGCAATTCTAACAGGCACCCCTTTTAATTCGTATTCTGCAAATTTCCATCCTGGTCTTTGGTTGTCTGAATCATCATACTTTACACGAATACCTGCCGCTTTAAAGGAAGCCACCATCGCGTGTACTTTTTCATCTAACAACGCTTTTTGTTCTTCCCCTTTAAAAATAGGTACAATCACCACTTGTAATGGTGCAATACGTGGAGGCAAGACCAACCCTTCATCGTCACTATGTGTCATTACCAACCCTCCAATTAATCTTGTGCTCACACCCCAGCTAGTTGCCCAAACATAATCTAGCTTATTGTTCTTATCACTGAATTTTACATCAAATGCTTTTGCAAAGTTTTGACCTAAGAAATGCGATGTACCTGCTTGTAAAGCTTTTCCGTCTTGCATCAATGCTTCAATGCAATAAGTGTCTTCTGCACCAGCGAATCTTTCGTTAGGTGTTTTTACTCCTTTAATCACAGGCATCGCCATCCAGTTTTCTGCAAAATCAGCGTAAACATCTAACATCTTAACAGTCTCTCCAATTGCTTCTTCCTTAGTTGCGTGTGCGGTATGTCCTTCCTGCCATAAAAATTCAG
>CAZAOF010000071.1:0-7507 GCA_964486665.1 uncultured Sediminibacterium sp. | reverse complement strand
CGCCCTATCAACAAATACATCATCATGCCAGTGTTTGATTTCTTTGCTGGCTTTGTGGCTAATTATGGATGGGTGGTTTTTTTATTAACTATTTTCATTCGATTAGTAACTTCTCCTTTAACTTATTCTAGCTTTTTAAGTACAGCAAAGATGAAGGTGTTAAAGCCTGAATTAGATGAGTTAAAGAAAAAAACAGGAGATGATCAACAAGCTTTCGCAATGGAGCAAATGAAGTTATTTAGAGAGGCTGGCGTGAATCCACTTGGTGGATGTATTCCTGCATTACTTCAAATTCCTATTTTCTTCGCTTTATACAGCTTCTTTAATTCAAATATTGCCTTAAGAGGACAGCCGTTCTTGTGGAGTCAAGATTTGTCTAGCTATGATTCAATCTTCACCTTACCATTTAGCATTCCATTGGGATTTGGTGACCACGTAAGTTTATTTACTTTGACTGCAGTATTGACAACATTTATATCGTCTATATATAACATGTCTATGACACCTACTCAGGATAATCCTGCGTTAAAGTACATGCCTTATATTTTCCCTTTCATGTTGTTGTTTATTTTCAATAGTTTGCCATCAGCCTTAACTTGGTATTATACGGTTTCAAATATTGTTACCTTACTATTGCAATTGGTCATTCAGAAATTAATTATCAATCATGACAAGATCTTAGCAGATATTGATGTAAAAAGGAAGACACCAAAGAAAAAAAGTAATTGGCAGTCTAAATATGAACAAATGATGGACGCTCAGAAAAAAGTTCAAGCCTTAAAAGACAAAACAAAAAAATAATGCTCCTACGCAAGAGACCTGAGTAAATCTTAGGTCTCTTTTTTAGATATACTTACTTTAACCATGCTTCGATTACCCCCCATAATTGCTTGCTGTTTCTGCTTTTTTTTCGCAGACATGAATGCCCAAACCAAAGTAGTGGGTGAGTGTGCTTTGACGTATGATATCAGGCAGATAAATTCAACTGATACTTTGTTTATTGGTCAAAAAGAGGTTTTTATAAAAGGCAATCTTTGCAAGACAATTTTTAAAACCCCAGAACTAACACAAACGCTCATTTTTAATACTCAGCAAGATTCTGCAATCATTTTAAAAGAAATCGGATTAAATAAACTTTTGCAATATATCAAGTATACACCTTTAAGTAGCATGAATTTGGTAGCATCAAAAAAGAAGGAATCATCTACATTAATTGCTGATTATCCTTGTGAAGCTTTAACCCTTAATTGGGCAGATGGCACTACTATGGAAGTGTTTTATACGACCGCAATTATCCCAACCGTAACAGTGTATGAACAAGCGTTTAAAGATATACCCGGATTAGTGCTTGCTTACCAATTAACAACAAGAGAAGGGAATCAGATTTTATATAAGGCAATCAAAGTGGACTTAAGCCCAATTACATTGAATGTATTTGAGGTCAATAAAAGTTTATACCAGGAAATGAATTAAGGGACTTGAGGACTTGGCGTCTTAAACTTAGGCAAAATAGTTTTGTGTCGATAAGGAATCACATAAGTAATATTGCCTTTGTTGTACTTAAGATAGCTAGTTAAAACAGCATTGCCGTTTGAGTTTGCTTGAATTGAAAGTCCTTTGAATACCAAACTAGATTTTAAATCATGGAATGTGCTTAGTTTTTGACTTAAGCTACTTAGATTTTTTAAAGAATACTTTTCTGTTGATTTCTTGGACTCGATCTTACCTGTTACCACAGTGGATGCGAAAGCAGTCGAAGAGACTACTGCAAGCATTACAAAAGAAGTCAATATGGTTCTTAGGGTTTTCACGGATAGTACGAAGTTAAAACATTAGTTCAATTATACATAAATATTTTTTTAACGATATATTAAGTTTGTTTTGTACCCTATTTTTACCTAATTTAAAGCATAACCTGTACATTTATTCAAATATGGAGAGCGTTATAATCTAGTTATTATATTGATTTTCAATGTTTTATTAATAATGTTTAAATCGATGCTATGTATAATCATCAATTTGAAGAAGAGAGCGGAGATATCCAAGATTTACTATTACGCTATCAAAATCTAAAAAAAGGGAAGGGGAATTCTTATATCGAAGAAGATGATTTTGAAAAAATAATTACCCATTTAGACGAGCAAGATGCTATAGTAGAAGCAATAGAAGCAGCTGATATTGCCCTTGCACAGTTTCCATCCTCTGCAGTGTTGATGATCAAAAAAGCAGATTTATTATTAGCCACTAGAAAGTATCCAGAAGCACTTGAACTTTTAAATACAGCCGCATTATACGACCATCAAGATATGAATTTGTTTATCTTAAAAACAGATGCATATTTAGCTTTAGACCAACCTGAAGAGGCGATTGTACTCTTACAAGAGGCACTACATTTTTTTGAAGGAGCCGAAAGAACTGAATTACTTTTTGAATTAGCTGATGTGTATGATGATCATGAAGCTTTTGATAAAGTTTTTGATTGCTTACAATTAATACTAGAAGAGGAACCAACTAACGAAGAAGCATTGTATAAAATTTGCTTCTGGACTGATTTTACAGGTAGAAATGAAGAAAGTATACAACTTCATCAAAAGATAATTGATGAGCAACCCTATAATGCATTGGCTTGGTTTAATTTGGCTGCTGCTTATCAAGGAATAAAATTGTATGAAAAAGCCATTGATGCATACCAGTTTGCCATTGTGATTGACGAAAAATTTGACTATGCCTATAGAAATATGGGTGATGCCTATTTGAGAATAAGAAAATACAAAGAAGCAATTGAGGCTTTGGAAAAGGTATTAGAGTTGTCTAGACCAGAGGATGTGATTTATGAAGCCATAGGTCATTGCTACCATCGATTAAAAAACTATGCACAAGCGAGGTTTCATTATAAAAAAGCAGTTCATCTAAACCCAGAAGACAGCAGGTTACATCAAAAAATTGCTGCCACCTATATGTTGGAATCAAAATGGCAAATGGCAATTAAGCAGATCGAACATGCTATTCGGATCAATAAACATATCCATGAATACTATATCATGATAGGGGAGTGCCATATGAATTTGGATCAATTTAAAGAAGCAGCAGTTTTTTTTGGCATAGTAGTAAAACAAAAACCTAAGCAGATTGCAGGGTGGGAATTTTTCATACGCTGTTTGATTGCCGATGAACAATTGGATGCAGCTTTGGAGCAAACAGAATTGGCCTATATGTCCACACAAGGGAAAGTAATTTTTGTCTACTACAGAAGTGCAATTTTATTCATGATGCATAAGCGAAAAGAGGGTTTGCTACAACTAGAAATGGCCTTGTCAAAATCCGGTAAATGGCTAAATAAGCTGATTAAGTTTTATCCTGAGCTGATTCAGGATGCTAAAGTTGTAGAATTGATCAGTCAATATAAGAAGCTTAAATAAGCTATGTCTTTTTAAATTATCTTTGCAAAAATATAGTACACTATGATGAATTTCAATTTGACTCAGATTCCTGAAAGAACACAACAACCTAGACAATATGGCTTAACTATGGTCATGGACAAAGGTCTAAGTTTAAGAGATGCAGAAAACTTTTTAAGCGTTGGCGCACCCCATACAGATATCATTAAATTAGGATTCGGTACTTCATTTGTGACGCCTAATCTAAGAGCAAAAATAGAGTTATATCAGCAACACAATATTCCTGTTTATTTTGGAGGTACATTATTTGAAGCCTTTCTTATCAGAAATCAATTTGACGATTATATTGCCATGTGCAAGGACTATAATATTGATGTCATAGAAGTGAGTGACGGTTCTATAGAAATTCCGCACACAGAAAAATGTGGTTACATAGAAAAAATTTCAAAGTTTGCAAAAGTATTTAGTGAAGTTGGTAGCAAAGACGCTGCGCATATCATTCCTCCTTATAAATGGATTGAACTAATGAGTGCTGAATTAAATGCAGGCGCTTCTTATGTTATTGCGGAGGCTAGAGAGGCAGGAAACGTAGGTATATATAGAGGATCAGGAGAAGTAAGAGAAGGATTGGTACAAGAGATTTTAACTAAAATACCTGCAGAAAAAATTCTTTGGGAGGCACCACAAAAAGCGCAACAATTGTATTTTCTAGAATTGATAGGATGTAATGTGAACTTAGGCAATATTGCGCCATCTGAAATTATTCCATTAGAAGCTATGCGTATTGGCTTGCGTGGTGATACTTTTGATTTATATTTAAATAAATAAACGTGCGACATTTTGGTTTAATAGGATATCCATTATCGCATTCTTTTTCCAAAGGATATTTCGCTAATAAATTTTTGACAGAAAATATATTAGATGCGCGATATGAAAATTATCCAATTGAATCCATTGATTTATTTAAGGGCTTGTGGGAAAACAATCCATCTTTAAAAGGATTGAATGTAACCATCCCCTACAAAAAATTAGTCATTCCTTTTTTACAGTTTCCATCCACAGTGGTGGAAGCGATTCAGGCTTGTAATTGTATACGCTTATATGAGGGCAAATTATATGGCTACAATACGGATGTAATTGGCTTTGAACAATCTTTATTACCATTCTTGCAATCACATCACCAAAAAGCATTGATCCTCGGTACAGGAGGTGCCGCGGTGGCTGTAGAGTGGGTCCTGAAAAAACTAGGCATAACTTATCAGTTCGTATCTAGGTCCCAATCAGAGGGGGCGATCACTTATGATTCCCTAAACAAGGACATCATAGCCTCACATACGCTGCTTATTAACACCAGCCCCGTTGGTATGTATCCAAATGTGGATCAAGCGCCTAATTTACCTTACGAAGCGATTACTACGCAACATCATTTATATGACCTTGTATACAATCCTGCACAAACTAAATTCTTGGAATTAGGGGCAAAGCAGGGTGCAACAGTACAAAATGGTTTAGAGATGTTGCATATACAAGCCAATGCGAGTTGGGAGCTATGGAATAGTGCTACACCTATGAATCAATAGAATCTATTTCAACCTGATACAGGTATGAATTGATTGGTTTGAAAATTTATTGTCCTTAAATCTTTCCCAAAAAATTGAATAATTGAGTGACCGCTTTCTGTCTGTGACTGTATTTATTTTTTTCTTCCATCGTCATGCTGGCAAAGCTTTTGCTTGCATCATCTGGTACAAAAATTGGGTCATAACCAAACCCCTTTTCACCTTGCATAGCTGTTAATATTTTGCCTTTGCAAATGCCTTCGAAATAGTATTCTTTTTGCTCCCAGATTAAACAAATGACTGTCCTAAACTGTGCAGTTCTATCTTCCATACCCACCATTTTGCTCAAAACAAGGTCGATATTGGCCTGAAAATCTCTGTCTTCTCCAGCATATCTTGCGCTTTTAACACCTGGTTCTCCCTTTAAAGCGGCAATTTCTAAACCCGTGTCTTCACTAAAACAATTTTGATTGGTCATGCTAAAAATGACCCTCGCTTTCTCTGCAGCATTCGCTTCTAATTGATCATGTGGTTCTGGAATATCAATATCAATTCCTGCTTCTTTTAATGGGATAATTTCAAAATCATTTCCTACTAAAGATTGAATTTCGGCAACTTTATTTCGATTATTTGTAGCAAAAATAAGTTTGTGCATTTTAAAAATATCTGGGGTACTATAATTTAAAAATTAATTTTAATGCAGTCCATAATTTCATTTTTTCAACTTTAGAAGCTTGGTCAATTCCTTGCATATTGGATAAATTATTACTAAATAATAATTGTGTTTCACCTAGTGAAATTGGTGTATATAATTTAGCAGGTAATTTTATTTTTAATTCCGTTGGATTGATATCAAATACCAAGACAATTTCAGAGGGTGCTTGCGTTAAAATTTGGTGTAACGAAAAGTTTTTATTTGCAATATTTATTAATGCAATATCAGCGATGGTAAGTTTGCATGCATTTAAAATGGAAGTTAACAAATCAAAGTCTCTTTCATTCAAGTGAACCGCACTGGCATCTTGTACCAAAACCATAATATTTTTTTGGTGTTCGCCAAGGAATTTAATGGGTGTGACTGGAGCAGATTCCGCAGTAATTAATTCACTTTGAGCATCAATAACAGGGGTAGGCTGTGCTTTTTTATCCACATTCGCAGGCAGCACACCTAGTACTAAGCTTTCTTTGTACAGATTCACTAGTACGCTATTTGGCAGGTTTTTTTTAACGTCTTTCATAGGTTTTGGATACCGAAAATTAACTGAATAGATTGGTTTGAAAAAATAACAATTGTAAGTCTTTATTTTTTTGTGTTTCTTTGTGCTTGAATTAGCATTAAAAACGAACAAAAATGAGTGCACATAATATCCCATTTATCGAAATGCCAAAAGAGCAATTAAGGCAATTAGATCCTAAAAATTTCTTCTTTGGAAAAAGCTTTACTAACTATATGTTAGAAGCCGACTATATTGATGGTGAATGGAAAAACGCAGTGATCAAAAAATTTGAGCCAATACAACTTGATCCATCCACTGCGGTATTGCATTATGGGCAATCTATTTTTGAAGGAATCAAAGCCTACAAAAGTGTTACCGATCAAGTAGTTATTTTTAGACCTGATCAAAATTTTAAACGCTTTAATATTTCTGCAGAGAGAATGCAAATGCCAACTGTCCCTGAATGGTTATTTATGGATGGCATGAAACAATTAATTCAAATTGAAAAGGATTGGATTCCAAAAGAAGAAGATCATTCATTATACATTCGTCCTTTCATGATTGCAACAGATCCATTCTTAGGAGTGCGTCCTTCTGCAACGTATAAGTTCATGATTATTTTAGGTCCATCAGGTCCTTATTATGCTGCACCGATGAAAATTTTAATCGAGCCAAAATATACAAGAGCTGCTCCAGGTGGAGTAGGTTTTGCAAAAAATGGTGGTAATTATGGAGCGAGTTTATACCCGGTTGCTTTGGCACAACAAAAAGGGTATGACCAAGTTTTATGGACTGACGCGCTAGAGCATAAATTTGTCGAAGAAGTTGGAATGATGAATGTAATGTTTGTGATTGATGGAAAAGTGATTACACCAAGTTTGGAAAGAGGTACTGTTTTGAAAGGGGTGACTAGAGATAGTTCAATTACTTTGTTAAGAGATATGGGCTATACAGTAGAAGAGCGTAATCTTTCAGTAGAGGAAATTGTGGCAGCGCACAAAGCAGGTAAGTTAGAAGAGGTATTTGGGGTGGGCACAGCTGCGGTTGTTTCATTTATCTCCAGATTAGCAGATGGAGACTATGTGATGGACTTTGACGTGAACAACTCAAAAGTGGCAACAAAGCTTAAAAAACAGCTAAATGACATCCGTGTTGGTCTAGAAGTGGATAAACATGGCTGGTTGGTGAAAATTTAGTTAAATAACTGTTAATCAGTTACTTAACTAACAAAAACAAAGACAATCGTACGGTAAAAGGGGCTAATTGCTTTATTTTTTAAAAAATAGCAAATAAACATTTTGGTAATTCGTTTGCAGCCATTACCTTTGCCGTC
>CAZAOF010000070.1:0-7629 GCA_964486665.1 uncultured Sediminibacterium sp. | reverse complement strand
GAAGAGGTAACGGTGAATATTGGTCGTTTTGGCCCTTATGCGGCTCATAGCAAGAAGTTCTACTCCCTAAACAAGGAAATGGACCCTTACACAGTAAGTCTCGAAGAATTGACCCCTATGATTGCAGAAAAGCGTAAGGCTAAAGACGAGCGTACCATTAAAGTATTTGAGAAAGAGAAGATTCAATTACTTAGAGGCCCTTATGGACCTTATATAAAGCAAGGCTTACGCAATTTTAAGTTGACAAAAGAACAACAAGAGAAAGTAGAAGAATTGACAATTGAAGAAGTGAAAGCGGTGATTGAGGAGTTGAAGAAAAATCCTCCACGCAAGACAGCTCGTAAGAAGAAGGCTTCTTAATAACTCTAATGATTTTATAAAAAAAGATCGCATCATAGATGCGATCTTTTTTTATGCCTCCACTTTTTAATCCTATTCAAGTGAATTGCAAATCTATTTTTAACTATGCCATTACTGGACTTGGCTTACTCATTGATTTCAAGAATTGCACATGCGCTTTTACCGCACTTAATACAGTTGGGTATTCAATATAATTCAATTGAAATTCCGCACATGCTTCTTTCACGATCTTGCTGATAGCAGGATAGTGCACATGAGAAATCTTTGGAAACAAATGGTGTTCAATTTGAAAATTCAATCCACCTACTAGCCAGCTCACTACTTTGCTTTTTGTTGCAAAATTTGCAGTAGTTTGTATTTGGTGTGCAGCAAACTCATCTGGCAATCTGTTTTCTGGCTGAATGGCTACAGGAAACTCGGTATGTTCTACTGTGTGAGCTAATTGAAAAACAATACTCAATACAAAACCAGCAAAGAAGGTACTTACAACAAACCCAATTAACCATGCTTGCCAACCTAACATTGCGATAGGAAGCACTACAAAAATGATTGCATGATATACTTTGACTGCCCAGAATTCAATATGGTCACCAATGGTCATTTTCTTTAAAGGAATTGAACCAATTTTTTGTTTAAAATATTTATTGTAATCAGTGAAGAAAATCCAAAATACATACAATAGCATGTATAAAATACTGAAATAAATATGTTGGAAACGATGTAGCACATAATGTTTTTGAGTGGGTGCCATACGCATAAATACGCCTACTTCAATATCGTCATCTACCCCATCCACATTTGTGTAGGTATGATGAATGGTCACATGTTTCATACTCCACATAAAACGACTTGCACCTAGTATGCTTATACTAGAGGATGCTATTTTATTTAACCATGCATATTTACTAAAACTACCATGACTACCATCATGCATGATGTTGAATCCTATGGCAGCAATTAAGCCACCAAAAAATAAACATTCAACAATAGCAATTGCAGCGGGTGGAGTGAAAAATACTAAATGAATATAAGTTACAAAAAACAAAGTCACTAATATAGCAGCTTTTGTAAATAATTTATAATTACCTGTTCCTCTAATCGTATGTTCTTCTAAATATTGATTAACCCTTCTTTTTAGTTCAGCATGTAATGATTTATTGACAACTGGAAACTTTGGAACCGAAACTGATTGTGTTTGCATAAACTAATTTAGAATTTAGTATATGCAAAGTAAAACATTTAATGATTAGAATCAAGCTAAATAATGCTAAAAAATAGCCAACGTTTAATAAATTAGTTTATTATGCTAGTTTGATATTATATATATCCACAATGCATGAATAACTAAAATAGTTTGTTTAACTATTTTTCCGTCATTTTGAACAAGAAACAGTAAGACTTCATTAACTATGTTGCCAAAAACAGAAGAAATAAAAGCTTTATTTAACCTCATCGACGATCCAGACGAGGAAGTATTTAGCACCATTGCAGATCGTTTATTAGATTACGGCACTCCTATCATTCCCGATTTAGAACACTTGTGGGAAAATACTTTAGAAGAAGGAACACTCGAGCGAATTGAACAAATGATTTATAAACTTCGTTTAAAAGATATTCAACAACAATTTATTACTTGGAGTGAATTACCTAAGCCCTCCCTATTTGAAGGCGCATTATTGCTTGTTAAATACCAATTCCCGGAATTAGCATTAGATAATTTAAGACATCAGCTAGAAAAAATTCGACGCAATATATGGCTTGAATTAAATAATTATTTGACGCCGCTTGAACAAGCTAACGTCATTAGGAATATTTTATTTAGCTATTATCAAATTAAAGGTGTTGAAGTAAATTATGACAAGCCAGAAGATTTTTTAGTTTCTTCTCCTTTGCAATCCAAGCCAGGAAATGCTTTTGCAAATGCTATTATTTACGCAGAACTATGTCAGCAATTAGAGGTACATGCTGAATGGATCAATATTCCAAAGCAATGTATACTTGCTTATTTTAGTGCGGACTGGGAGCCAGATGAAGTAGTGCCAAACCCGCAAGAGTTTATTCAATTTTATGTAGAAGGCACATCTGGTCATCCGTTCTCTCAAAAAGATATGGACCAGTATTTTCTTAGGCATAATATTGAACCTAAAACAGTGTATTATAAACGTCTTTCAAATGTTCGTGTCATCAAAAAAATGATACTTGAATTTTCAAAGTGCTTCAATAGCCCCACCCTGCAATTTAAAAGAGATGACTTAGTCGAACTAGCTAGACTACTCGACAAAGATGTAAAATAGCATTTAAAACAAAAACGGTTATTTCCCTAAAATAGAACCTGTAAACCCAAATGGAAGGATGTTTTGCGCAGAAGGAATAACCATCACAATTCCTGTTTTACCTGCCAATATGAGCTTAATAGGCGCCTTGTACCTTAATTCGTAATCTAATAAAGACTGGCGACACATACCACAGGGTGACAAAGGGTGATCAGATGCTGCACCATGAGGCACATAACTAATCGCCATAGCGGTAATCGTTTCTTTTGGATATTGACTTCCTATACTATTTAATAAGGTTCTCTCCGCACAGATACCCACTGGATAACTTGCACTTTCTTGATTAGAACCGAGAATAATTTGACCATTTGACAATCTAGCAGCAGCACCTACTTTGAATTTGGAATAGGGCGCAAAAGCAGACGCTGTGGCATCAAAAGCGGCATTCAATAATGCTGCATCTTCTTTTGACAGTGAATCCATTGTATCAAACTCCTCATATTCAAATTCAAATTTCTTTTGCATGCTCTTTTATTTTATCAAGTTAAAGATCCTATTCCATCTAATAGACTGACTATAGCTAAACCAGATTAAAGCTGCACGACCTACTATATGCGTTTCTGGAACAAATCCCCAATAACGACTGTCCTGACTTCTATGACGATTATCGCCCATCATCCAGTAATAGTTTTGCTGGATAGTATACGTAGTTGCAGGTTTCCCGTTTATGAAATATTGTCCATTCTGAGTAGTTATTGTCTGTTGCTCGTAACCTTCGATCACTCTTCTGTAAAGTTCTATGGTGCTATCGTTCAATCCAATTTGATCTCCTTTTTTAGGAATACGAATTGGACCAAAATTGTCTGCTGTCCAAGGGAAATGTACAATATCATTAGGGAAGGTATAACCTACATTTTGATCTTCGAATACAACAACAGATTTTACATTACGTAGCCTTGATAGACTATTAGCTGCAGCGGCAGTTAGGTTTAATTTAAATAGGTTAGGTCGACCTTCTACAAACTGAAAATCAGAAGTAGCCTCATTGATATTAATACCAAGTGTATCTTGGATATAGGTTTCATCTAAAGCAGTACCATCTGTCTCAACAAGATATTCTGTTTGCATGGATGGTGCTACCAATGCAGGTGCTCCGTTTACCCATAATTGACTTTTTTTAATCTCAATTACATCACCAGGTATACCTACGCACCTTTTTATATAATTATCTGTTTTGTCCATTGGATGAACCAAAATAGGATAATCTGCTTGCAGTTTTGATCGGTCATTATTATACTGTGGGCTTCTTAATACATCGTAATACGGAATCTTAGAGCCAAAGTCTGGAAGGTTTATAATAGTATCGCCAGCAGGAAAATTAAATACAACTACATCGTTTCTTTCGATATCTCTGATTTTTGGAAAACGTTGATAGTCTAATTGAATCCATTTTAAATAAGATGGCGTGGTCGGTGCCCCAGGTAAAGTATTATGGACAAAAGGAAAAGACAAAGGTGTTTGAGGAATCCTTGCACCATAAGTTACCTTATCTACAAACAAGAAGTCATTCACTAATAATGTTTTTTCCATGCTCTCTGTTGGAATCACATAAGCTTCAAACAAAAAGGTTCTAATTAAAGTAGCTGCAACAATGGCAAAAACACCCGCATCTACCCACTCTCTCGATGCAGGCTTATGGTAATGCAATAAGGCTTCATCTCCATACCATTTTTCACTATTTGATAATCCTAAATAAGGGAGGTATATAAAAGGAGCAACCACAGCTAATGTATGATGAACAAGCTTCACTCGTTTAAAATGCATGACAAAAACAATGGTAATCCATAAGCTCACAAATTGTCCTGCTATTGGGATAAGCTGTATCCAAAACCAAATTTTTGGAATCTTACATAATTTCACTACTTCCCAAGTATTGTATATTGGAATGATTGCTTTATTCGCTGGAATACCCGCTTTTCTCAGCATGGTGTAAATGCCAATATGCCAACCCAACCAATAAAGAATAAATAGTATCATGCCCATATAGATATAATTAGATTATACAAAAATATCCCTTTGTGAGGGATATTTTATAAAAAGATTTATTAGCTGTTAAGCATTGATTTGAATGGTTCATTATCAGGATTAACCTTATTTATACTGCTGCAATACTTCCTTTACCAACTTCACTGAACGTGAAACATCTGGGATTGCTAAAGCAGTTAAATTTGGCGCATAGTGCATAGGTGCATCTGCACTTGTGATTCTTCTAATTGGCGCATCTAGATAATCAAAACCTTCCTTCTGTATACGATAACTTAGTTCTGATGAAACAGAAGCAAAAGGCCATTGTTCTTCTATGATCACTAAACGATTCGTTTTTTTAACACTTTCTAGAACAGTCATCCAGTCCAAGGGACGAATGGTTCTTAAGTCAATCACTTCTGCACTAATTCCTTCTTTTTCTAGTTCCTCTGCCGCGGCTAATGCCACTTTCATCATTTTGTTATAAGAAACTATAGTGATATCTCTTCCGGCTCTTTTTACGTCTGCCTTGCCTAATGGAATATAGTACTCTTCTTCAGGAACTTCACATTTATCTCCATACATTACTTCACTCTCCAAGAACATGATTGGATCTTCCTCGTAACGAATAGCTTGCTTCAATAAACCCTTGGCATCGTAGCCATTAGAAGGTGATACTACTTTGATACCTGGAATATTCGCTAAATAACTTTCAAATGCAGTGGAGTGCTGAGCACCTAATTGGCCAGCGCTTCCGTTTGGTCCACGCATTACAATAGGACAGCCAATTTGGCCACCACTCATTGCCAACATCTTACTAGCCGTATTTAAAATTTGGTCTAAAGGTAAAACAGCAAAATTCCATGTCATGAATTCGACAATTGGTCTTAATCCATTTTGAGCCGCACCCACAGCAACAGCAGTGAAACCTAATTCTGAAATGGGCGTGTCTATAATTCTCTTAGCTCCAAACTCAGCTAACATACCCTGACTTACTTTGTAAGCTCCATTGTACTCAGCTACTTCCTCTCCCATTAAAAATACTCGCTCATCTCTTCTCATCTCTTCATTCATCGCTTCGCGTAGTGCTTCTCTAAAGGCTATTGATCGCATGAAAATCGTTTTTATTTTGAATTGCAAAAATAGCGTTTTATCAAGGAAAAAAGTAAATCTACTGCCAAAAAAAATCCCTTCCCGAAAATCGGGAAGGGATTACTAACTGACCCATCTAAGTTCCTTAGAATACGTTGTAAGTAAAGCTTACATAGTACAATCCACCAATCGCTGGACTACCATGAGCTGTATTGTAATAAGTATTCATAATATTAGTACCACCCGCTTTAATCATAGACTTGATAGAAGGCACTTTGTACGTTAATACCGCATCTAATGTATTGAAAGCAGACACTTCACCTACTCCGAATGTACCTTCATAAGTAAAGCCGTCTTGGTAACGATAAATTGCGCTAAATCCTAAACGGTTCTTAAGTGCAAAACCGCTATTATTTAAGCTTACGTTTGATCTCATTTTAGGTGTGTTGAAATAAGAGATAAACCCTTCTTCTAAACCACCAATCTTATCTCCATAAATGCTACCAGAAACAGTAAAGTTAGCAGGTAAGATATAGTCTAAAGATAGACCCCAACCTGAAGTCTTCACTTTTTGTGTAGAGTTAGTAGAAATGCTATAACCAATACGCTTATTTGCATCTAATACATCTAATGGACTAGGTGCTGCTGCATTTCTTGATTGTAACACCGTTACGCCACTAATAAAGTTTTCGTATTCACCGAAGTAGTAATAGAAATCAATTAATAACTTCTTAGCAACTAAACCCTTGTAACCAACTTCGTAAGAACTCATAGACTCAGGTTTGAATTCTGGGAATACTTGTTTTTGAAGTAAAGCTGCATTAGGTGCACCCGCTAAAGCAGAAGCGCCAAAAGCATTTACACTAGCTAAAGTGTAAGCAGGATTGGTATTGAATTTGTAGTAATCTCTCAACTGAGGTAAACCACCCATTAACCTTGTACCACCACCAATTAACAAATTGATCCATTGGTTTTGTGTTGTAGGGAAACGGTATGCAGTTTGATAAGACATACGTAAATTATGGTCTTGATCTAACTTAACAACCAAAGTAGCTCTTGGCGTAAAACGACCTTTGAAGTTATCGTTCTTGTCATAACGACCAGAGAATGAGAACTTAAATAAATCATCTAAGAAACGCTTTGACAATTGTGCATAAGCACCAGTTTCGTTGATTTTGATATTACCTGTTGTATCAGCAAACAAAGTACCCTGAGAGTTCAAGATATATTGTCTTGTACTTCCACCAATTAAGAAATCAGCATTGTGCTTAGCTAAACCTAAGGCGTCAGTCAAATTATATTGACCTTCGAATACACGTAAAGATGATCTATCTAAGAACATCGCACCACCTTTTGAAATTGGTGTATTTGTGATTGCTTGGAATAATGGATTAGTTCCAACAAAACCTGTTGGTCTTCCTGCATCTGCATTCGCTCTTGCTCCAGCATGAGCAGCTTGTTGATTCACACCATTACTCAATAAAGTTGAGTAAGTAGCTGCGTAAGTAGGGAACCAAGTAGTACTAGGCTTCCAAGCTTCGTTGAAATAACGAGCAGCAATTGTTGAGTTAAATGAAGCACCAGAATTCTCTAAAGTAGTGTACGCTCTTAAGTACCAATTTCTAGATTTTAATTCTGCTTTATATTGACCCATTCTAAGGTCCTTTAAAGAATAACGATCACTTCCTGTATATACTGTATTTCCAAAACCATTATAAGCTGCAATAGATGCTTCTACATTATCGTTGATCTTATAATGAACTGATCCTTGGAATTTAACATTTAATGCAGTTGGATCAATGATATCCTTTTCAGCATATCCTGTTCTACTAACATTTACGTTATTGAAATAACCTCTTTTGTCACCCCATAAGAATGC
>CAZAOF010000069.1:0-7674 GCA_964486665.1 uncultured Sediminibacterium sp. | reverse complement strand
CAGCTTTTGTTTTTGGTAATGAAGTAGAAGGGGTAAGTGATGAGGTGATTCAAGTATGTGATGGGGTAATAGAAATTCCACAATGGGGGATGAAGCATTCTTTGAACATTTCAGTAGCTGCTGCTGTTGTATTGTGGGAGTTTGTCAGAAAAGTGAAATAGTATTTTTCATTTTGCTTGCTAACAATTTGACTTAATTATATAAATGAGTACAGTTAAAAATTATTTGAGTTTAGTGAAGTTTTCACATACCATTTTCGCGATGCCTTTTGCGTTAATTGGTTTTGTATTGGGTATAGCTAACTTATACCATTATAAAGCAGGAGTTCAAATAAATGAACTCACCATACGTTTCTTCTTAGTGTTAACCTGTATGATTACTGCTCGTTCTGCAGCCATGGGGTTTAATCGTTATTTAGATCGCCATTTTGATCAGCTAAATCCTAGAACTGCCATTAGAGAAATTCCTGCTGGCATCATTAAAGCCGAGAAAGCTTTAGGTTTTGTGGTCATCAATGCGATGATTTTTGTGGTAGCAACTTATTTTATCAATCCTATCTGTTTTTATCTATCACCAGTCGCATTATTTGTGATATTATTTTATAGCTACACCAAGCGGTTTACCTATTTATGTCATTTAGTTTTAGGTATTGGACTTTCTTTAGCGCCCATTGGTGCTTATTTAGCGGTGACTGGTGTATTTAGTCTTTTGCCATTGTTGTTCTCTTTTGCCGTTGTTTTTTGGGTAAGTGGTTTTGATATTATTTATGCTTTACAAGATGCAGAATTTGATAAATCACAATCGCTCTACTCCATGCCTAGTCACTGGGGTGGTGAAAATGCTTTGAGAATAGCTAGGTTGTTTCATTTGTTTTCTGCAAGTTTTGTAGTTGCTGCCTATTTTGTTGGCGCGTTTCATTGGTTGTATTTAATTGGGTTACTTGTTTTTATCGGGATGCTCATCTACCAACAAAGTATTGTTAAAGCCGACGATTTGTCTAAAGTGAATATTGCTTTTATGACTGCCAACGGTATTGCGAGTATTGTTTTTAGTACATTTGTCATCTCAGATATTTTAATGACTACTTTTTATTAATGTAAACTTTTATTTTGGCTAGAATCATTTGCATAGATTATGGTGGTAAGCGATGTGGATTAGCGGTGACGGATCCCTTTCAGATGATCGCGACTTCATTAGTGACGGTAGATACAAAAAATTTATATACTTTTTTAGCGGAATATATTGCCAAGGAGCCTGTTGAGTTGATCCTGATAGGCGAGCCCTTAAATTTAGATGCTTCTCCCACACATGCGACTCCGCTTGTTAAAAAAGCGATTATCGATCTGACCCAAAAATTCCCCTCTATTCCGATTCAGACCGTAGATGAACGTTATAGCTCAAAAACTGCTGTGAGGGCCATGGTTGAAATGGGTATGAAGAAAAAGGACCGACAAGTCAAACAAAATGTTGACTTGATTGCAGCAACCATTTTATTGCAAGAATACCTCAATAATAAGCAGCTCATGCCTTAAGGGCAAGGGAAAAGCCATTTACGCCCGATTTATTGTAACTTTGCACCCATAATTAAATAACTATGACCTTACCAATAGTAGCCTATGGTGCTGCCGTTTTAAGAAAAGTGAGTGAGCCAATCGATGCAGCTTATCCAAATTTAGCCAAGCTTATCGAAGATATGTGGGAGACGATGTACGATAGTAATGGGGTAGGTCTAGCGGCACCTCAAATTAACCGTGCCATTAGGTTATTTGTGATGGACAGTCAACAAATATTTGAAAACGCAGAACCTGGTGATGAAACATATTCAGATGCACCTGGTATCAAACGTGTTTTTATCAATGCAAAAATCATTGAGTTGAGTGGGAAAGAATGGGTATACAACGAAGGCTGTTTGAGTATACCTAAAATTAGAGAAGATGTGGTGAGGCACGAAAAAGTGACCCTTCAATATATGGACGAAAATTTTGTAGAAAAAGTAGAAACTTTTGAAGGCATGACAGCACGTATCATTTTACATGAATACGACCATATTGAGGGTAAATTATTCATTGACTACATTAAGCCTTTAAAGAAGAAGATGCTTCAAGGCAAATTAAATGATATCCATAAAGGCAAAGTGAGAGTGGACTATAAAATGACTAATATTAAATAAGCATGCGCATATTCCTACTTTTTTTGGGTATGATTACTGTAAGCCTTTCTTGGGCACAGGATACAACATTGAATGTAGCAAATCAGTCTTTTACTTTAACAGATGCAATTGTTAGAAATAATTTTGATTATAAGGATATTCTTGAGAAAATAAAAAGGGATACAAGTTTTTACAAAGCCTTCAAAACATTGAGGACAATAGGGTATAGCTCGTTTAATCATATAGAGATGTATGATAAAAACCAAAAGATGGAAGCCTCATTGGATAGTAGAACGCGTCAAAATAAAATTGGTCCCTGTAGAACAATGGATGTGTTAGAAGAAAAAACATTCGGAAAATTAAAGGATCGAAAGGGTGAATACAATTACATGACGCCATCTTTGTATGCAAGTTTATTTTTTACGAAGGGTCAAATTTGTGGTGAAACAAATATTGTTAAAGGTAAAAAAAGAACTATTCAAGGGTCTGGTGTAGAAAAAGCTAAAGAGCAATTGAAGATGTTGTTTTTTAATCCTGGTGAAAAAATTCCTGGAATACCAATGATTGGTAATAAATTGGATTTATACGACGATAACGCACATGAATTATATACCTATCGTTTAGATTATGTAGACTACCATGGCAAATTGGCTTACGTATTTGAAATTAAACCAAAGGAAGACCTTGGTTTTTTTGCAAAAGATAGAGTGGTAGTTGATCAAATGATCACCTGGTTTAACCCAAGCACATTAGAGGTTTTAGGGCGTAATTATTCCTTAAGTTACAAAGCAGGCGTCTATGATTTTAATGTACAAATGGAAGTGGAGATGACTTATACCAAGGAAGGTTTATTAGTTCCAAAAATATTAAGGTACAAAGGAGACTGGGACGTGGTGTTTAAAAAGCGTGAACGCGGACTATTTACTGCAACCTTATTTGATTTTAAGGTTGGGGAATAAACATTTGGACGAAATCAAAGCACAGTAAAAATAAGGACTTAGTGTAGTAAGAAACTTTGCTCTATATATTTTACTACTTCTACTAAGCTACCTGTTTCTTTAAAAACTTTTAATTGTCTATCTGCTCCTGTTCCATTGGCAAAAATATCCTGTACTTTTTCAATATGCTTACGACTACCTAAATCATCTACTACGCCGTCCACAAATTCAAGCAATTCGTTGATTAAGTCTTTAACAGGTACTTCTTTTTCTTTTCCAAAGTCAATCAACAAACCGTCAATACCATATCGGCTTGCACGCCATTTGTTTTCATTGATCAATGCACGTTGGTAATTGATGAAATTAATATTTTGCCTTCTGAGTGTATATATTTTAGCACATAGTGCTTGGAAAAGTGCAGCAATAGTAGCTGTTTCTTGCACTGTCATAGGCACATCACATATTCTAAATTCAATTGTATTGAAGACAGGGTGTACCCTTAAATCCCACCATATTTTTTTAGCATTATCAATACAGTTGGTTTTAATAAGTAGTTGAACAAAACTTTCATAGGCTTCGATACTTTCAAAATAGTCCGGAATACCTGTTCTAGGAAATTTATCAAAAATTTTAGATCGGTAGGACTTATAGCCAGTATTGCTGGATTCCCAAAAAGGAGAGTTCGTACTCAATGCATAAATATGGGGTAGGAAATACCTGGCCGTATTGGCAATATGAATAGCCATACGGCGATCTTCCATTCCAATATGTACATGTAGTCCAAAAATTAAATTACTCCTTGCAGCTTGCTGTAATTCGTTTAAAAGGGCCTGATACCTACTTTGATCAGAAATAAGTTGGGTTTCCCATAAGCTAAAAGGGTGGGTGCCAGATGCACCAATACTGTATCCCAGTTCACTTGCTATTTTAGCAACATGTGTTCTAAGTTCGAATACCTCTTGATAAGCAGTTTCTATATTATCACAAATGCCAGTACCAACTTCTACTACAGCCTGATGCATTTCGGCCTTAATCTTTTCTTTAAACACTTTTTCTCCTTCATTGACAATCGCCTGCTGATGGCTTTTTAATTCCTTTGAAGCAGGGTCTAATACCATGTACTCTTCCTCGATGCCGATTGTAAATTGTGTTAAATTTTGGCCCATACAAGATGAAATTACAAATAATTTTAAGATGTTGGACAATCTATTCAAAAAAAATGCCCTCCAAAAAGGAGGGCATTGATATAGTACCAATAAGTAGCTATTAAAATATTCAATTAGAACTTGAAACGTAAACCTAATTGGCTTACCCAACGTGCACTGTAGCTAGGCGAAGTACTTGAGCTAATACCCCATGGCGTATTATCTCTAACAGGAGAGAAGCTATAGCTAGGTGTAGTAGAACCAGTAGCACCTTGATACTTTACGACAGCGAACTGGTCGTTTGACATAAAGTAAGTTCTACCCCAATTTCTATTTAACATATTCGTGAAGTTAAAGATGTCATAAGTTAATTGGAATTGGTATTTCTTATTGTTCATTTTAACATTGAAATCTTGTACAAATTTCACATCAATGATGTTTGTGAATGGTAATCTTGCACCGTTTCTTTCAGCATATTGACCTCTACGACCGCTCAAGTATTTATCTTGTGCAATGTAGTTATCAAACGCTTCTTTTTGTGCGGCTGCACTTAAAGGATAAGAACTATTCGTTACAAAAGTCATTGCATTGATTTGAGCTGTAGTTGGAACAAAAATCAAATCATTTGTTTCTGAAGTTCCTTGATCTCTAACAGGTCCAGTTGCATATACATAACTAAATGGATTTCCAGATTGTCCGTTGTATACTAAGCTAAATGTAGAAGCTAAAGCACCTTTTGCATAAGTGAATTTCTTTGCAATGAACGCACTTACTCTGTGTCCTAAATCAAAATCAGATCTTGATCTTTGAACATCATTTCTACCATTCACAGTTTCCATATATCTCCACTGAGAGCTATTTTGGCTAGAGGTAGGTTCGTGGGTAACAAAAGATGTTCCGTAAGTGTAGAAAGCATTGAAAGAGAATCCATCAGACCATGCTTTATCAATAGACGCAGTAAAGTTATACGCAAAACCAGAACGACGATAATATGGTTGGTTCTCTAACAAGAACACACCTGTGTAAGGATTAGATCCTGCAGTGATACCTGGAGAAGCAGGGTAGCCAATACGCTTTAAATCATAGATGTATCTGTTATCTGGACCAGAAAGTTGTCCTACTGGTTTTTGAATATCTAATCTTCTATAATAAATTTCATTGATATTCTTGCTCACACTACCTTCTACTGTGATTGACCAATTGTCTCTTAACTTTTTATCAAAAGCCAAAGAAGCACGGAAGATTTTAGGTAACCTGAAATCCTTAGCGATTAAATCCATTTGACCTTTCGCTGCAGCAGTGCTTAAACCTAAGTCAGCAGCTGTGTATTGCTTTAATGGATCAGGTCTGAATTTAATACCATATTTAGCAATATCAGAAGCAGTGAAGACAGAAAGACCACCCACTGATTGACCATTGTTGTTGTATACGCCACCAGGCCATACTAATGGAACGCGTCCTGTGAACATACCTAATCCTCCACGGATAGTCATGTTTTCTTCTGGCATCTTATATGTAAATCCTACTCTTGGTGAGATTGAAATTTTTGGATCAGCGATAGTTCCTGATCTTGCACCATTGAAATCATAAATTCTAGATGTGTAGAAGTTAAAATACATATCTTCTAATGGCTTAGATAAGAATTTCGTATAGTCAGCTCTTACACCAAAGTTTACTGTTAAGTTATCAGTAAATCTAATTTCATCATTGATGAATGCACTACCTCTACCTGTGTAGAAGCTTGCAGCTGCTTTGGTATTGTCTCCTGTAGTTTGATCTAACAAAGAGAAAGAACGATCATAACGTGTTGGCGCTTTTTCTGTTAAGAAATCAGATAAAGAAGCAAACTGGTATGAACCAAAGTTTTGACGAATAAATACGTTGTATGACTTACTTAATTCATAATCCACACCCACTGTAAACGCATTTTTGTTTACATTGAATTTGAAGAAGTCTAAGAAGTTATAGTTAGTTTGCTTTAACAAGTTTGAAGTAGAGAATTCTTCAGAACCAAATACCATTGAACCAGCAGTTCCATCAAAAATGGTTACACGTGGGAATGGATTTCCAATTGGATTTCTGTCATCTACAACGTCTGTATACGTAAACAACATCTTATTACTTGAACCATTTTTAAATGCTGTCTTTAATTCAGCAGATAATGAGTTTGTTTTGTTTGGATATAAAACACCGTTGTTATAAAAATTCACTCTAGATGAACTAGAAGATGAAGTAGCATAAGAATTTGTTTCGTTATAACGATAAGATAAACTGAACTTGTTCATTTTATTGATGTTCCAGTCTAATTTAGTTGCCAATCTTTTTGCGCTTGTTGAAGCTGCATTATCTTGGTAACCACCTACATCATAACCATATTTTGTTTTCACAAAATCAACTAATTTGTCGATATCTGCTTTTCCACTTGCACCTCTGTAACCGCTGATGTCGAAAGGTTGTGGTCTTTCATTCTCGATAGATTCAAAGTTAACAAAGTAGAATAATTTGTTCTTTACAATTGCACCACCCACACTTCCACCAATTGTTTGAGAAGTGAATGGGTTTAATTTAGTTGCTTTATCCTTTGCACCTGTTGGTGTTTTACCAGTTAAGTTTTGGTTCTGTGTAAAAGAATAAACAGTTCCAGCAACTGTATTGGTACCACCTTTTGTAGTTGCGTTGATACCACCACCAGTAAAGTTACCGATAGAAGCGTCAAAAGGAGAAACCATCACCTGGAATTGATCTACCGCATCAATAGATATAGGACCCACACCAGTTTGGCCACCGTTTGTTCCACTTGCACTCAAACCAAATTGGTCATTGTTTACAGCTCCGTCAATATATAAAGAGTTAAAACGGTTATTTTGACCAGCGATTGATACACCAGCTAAATCTCCATTACCACCAACAAACTTAGCAGTAGGAGTAAAACGTAAGAAGTCTTGAACGTTTCTACCAACTGTAGGTAAGTTGTCTAATTTATCACGGCCGATGATTGTTTGTGTACCACCTCTAACTGATAAATCTGAACCTCTCTTTGTAGTAGATACGGTAACATCTTTTAAACGCTCTATCTTAGAAGAAAGAATTACATCAATTCTAACTACATCACCAAGAGCAACAAATATGTCTTCTCTTTTTTCAGGTTGATAGTTTACATAAGTTACAGTAACAACATAAGGTCCACCAGGTTGTACGTTACTTACATCAAATAAACCCGATTTTCTTGATTGTGCACTGTACACTGAACCAGAAGGTACGTGTAGAACATTAATGGTTGCGCCAATAAGCACTTCACCATTGTCAGCTTTTACAGAACCGCTGATGCTTCCCGTAGTGTTTTGAGCAAAAGTCAAAACCGGCAAAAGCAACATGGCTAATGTAAACTGTAGTAATTTTTTACTAAGCATAGTTGTTGTTTTATTTAGTGATGCAAAGAAAG
>CAZAOF010000068.1:0-7772 GCA_964486665.1 uncultured Sediminibacterium sp. | reverse complement strand
ATGAAACTAAAATTGATGGTCAATTAAAAGTGCTTCAACCAATTTTGAAAAAATAATAAAATAAGCAAGCTCAAAATAGATTTGACACTACATTTTTATACATCTAACCGAAGCTCCCCCTTTTAAAGAAAATGCGGTTGTTTCTAAAAAATCAATCGTGCCGCTTTTAAGCATTCTAACGTAATTGGTGGTTCCTGCAGAAGTGGATGACCAAAAATAGGCTTGTTCTCCAATATTGCTAGAAGATCCCGCATCTCCCATATAGCCTCCTGGCAATCCAGTGAACTTACTACTATTAGTGACATTGGATGCAGTTTCTACCCATGTAGTTATTCCAGTTTGTTTTAATTTACCACCAGCAGCTGTTATGCCTCCAAGAAAAGTAGACAAGGTATTAAAATCAGTCCTTGATGGTACTTTAAAGCCAATAGGGCAAACGCCTTTCGCATTATTAACGGCATAGCCATTGTATAATTTTCCATAAGTAGCATTATAGGACTCAAGTCTTAAATAGTAGCACCAGGCTGGCAAGGAAAGTGATCTGTTAAATATAATATTAGGATTTTCTATAGCTGATCCATCTTGATATACTTCTGTATCCAAATTATACTTCATCCAAACCTGAGTTCCAATAGTGACTGTTTCGACAACTTGACTCACAAGGAAGCCTTGTGGCATCACTTGCGCATAATTGAATGCAGGGGCTAATCCAAAAAGAAAAATAATACATGTTAAAATTCGATGCATAACTAAAAATTTTTAACAATGGTTGCGTAATAATTTGTTCCATCATATATCAAAGTAACAATATCAAGCTTTTCTGCGGATGCAGTAACTGTTGGAATAATACCACCTGACCATTTCCATCCTGTAGGAAATGAAACCGTTCTACCTCCTGATAGATCCTGAACAAATTTAATTAAGTAGGTACCAACTGCTTGATTCGTTAAAGTCAATGTAGTTATATTAGCACCTAAAGTAACTGTAAATATGTTACCCAAGCTCATGTCAATATTAGTCGTTGTATTAGCTGTAATTGAAGCTGGCGTCGAAAATTTATAACGCTTTGCTGTGATGTCTCCATTAGATGTAATTGAACTTGTGGCTGTAATCGTCCCAACATTAATACTTGTGGCCGAGGCAACACCAAGTACTGGAGTAATCAATGTGGGCGAAGTTTGCTTTACAACAAGGCCTGTACCTGTTGTTCCTACAGTGCTTAAAACCCCAGCAGCAGAATTTGCCACCAAGCCACTCACTGTTAATCCAGATAAAGTTATTGCTGCAAAACTTGGCGAACTTGAAGCACTAACTGCCTGTCCAATATTGATGGTATTGCCACCATTGATGATTACACCTGTACCTGCAGTAATCGCTGTTTGTTTATTATTAAATAATTGCCAATCGCTCGAAGAGAGAATACCACTATTGCTAGTCGTAGCCGTTTGAATTGAAATAGCATTTGTTGTTCTTGTCAAGGGCAAAGTAAAACTCAAAGGTGCTTCATAATCAGTGCCCTGCACTGCGGCTGCAACAACTCCAGATCCATTGGCTTTCATTATACCATTTATGTTTCCCGCTCCGCCATAATTTGAACCTATCACATTGGCATTCCAAGTACCTGAACTGATTGTACCTAAAGTAGTAATTGTGTTTGCACCAACGGTTGGTAAAGCACCGATTGTATTATAGGATACTACGATAGGACTAGACCCATTAAAACTAGAAGCGGATACTGCACCCGTTCCACTATTATTAAATGTAATTGCATTTGCAGTATTGGAAGGAATAACAATATTTTCGGTACCATTAAAACTTACACCATTAATTGTTCTTGCATTTTGCAAAGCTATAGCCGTAGCTGAACTGCCTGTTGTATTTTGATTCAAGGTTGGGATATCTGCAGCAAGAATGGTTCTGAAACTTGGTGTTCCAGATAGTCCATTGGGCGACGCATAAAAACTATTGGCTGACTGTGAACCAATACTATTTTGTTTATTATTAAAAGTATTCCAATCTGTTGAGCTTAAATAACCATTTGCATTTGTAGAAGATGGAGTGATACCAATTTTACCAGTAGATGCATTATAACTTATTGGTGCCTCTCCAACTAAAAATCCATCTACTGCTGTTCTTACCCTTGCATTATTAAAATAAAGATTGGTACCCTCAGCAATATCACTCGAAGTAAGTGTAATAGAACTAGTAGTATAGCCATTCACAGTAGACACTGCAGCAGGCATTAATAATTCAAGCCAGTTGGAAGCTATGGTAGGATCTATAGCACTTAAAACATAATTCTTGCTATTATCTGTTCTAATGGCAATACTTCCCACCACTGCTTGAGATAAAGCAACCATAGCGGACTCCGAACTAACCACATAACCACTGGAAAATGAAATAGCAGGTATTTGCGAGGTTGGTATTTTGCCTAACGCATTTAAGGTAGCAACTCCGTTCACAGCAGCTTTTTCTGATACACTAATTTTATCATTAAATGTATTCCAATCTGAAGCAGATAAGTATCCGGGAGCATTTGTAGTGGCTTGAGTAATTGAAATTGTATTTGTTGTATTTACTAAGGGACTAGAAAAAACTAATGGAACCTGAAAATCCGAAATAGACGAAGCAGCTGAAACAACACCAGATCCATTTGCTTTTAATAACCCATTAAGCATACCTGCCCCACCGTAGTTAGTGCCAATAACTGATGCGGCCCAAGTACCAGAAGTGATGGTGCCTAATGTCCCAATTGAACTAGATCCATTAGAGGGTGCTGCGCCAATTGAATTATATGAAATTGTTTTTGCAACTGAGCCGTTAAACTCTGTGCCAGTTGTTGCACCAGATCCCAAATTGTCAAATCGTAAGTTATTATTTGTAGTAGCATTGATAATGATATCAGTAGTGCCGTCAAAGTCTATTGTATTAATGGTCCTTATATTTTGCAATTTTGTGGCAGTAGCAGCATTGCCAGTAGTGGTGGCATTATTATTAGGGATATCACTAGCTACAAGTGCCCTATATTGTACACCACCTGCAAGTCCTGATGCTGGGCCAGCTAAAATAAAATTAGGATTGATTGAACCAGATAAACCAACTAATGAATAATTCGGAATATTGATGTTTTTCCCTACTACAGAAGCTGCGCCAACACTGCCAGTGGTCGTTAAAGTATTATAACTTGTAGTGAAGGCGTTATTAAAATTTTCAAATTCAATTTGACTAATCAATCCTGCGGTTACTGCAGTCGTATTAGCCATAGGAATATTGAGCAAATGGCTAGATCCAACAGAGCTCCAACTAGGAGCTAATCCAGTTAAACCTGGTGTTGTGAAATTCTGAATTTGAGCTGTAAGCCCATTTAAATTATATAATTGCGCATTATTAGTGACATTCCCTAATCCAACCTTAGAAGACTGTATTCCAGATGAAATTTTAGCATCTGTTATAGCAGCATCAACCATATTATTGCTAGAAATAACATTATCAGCAATCCTAGGCGTTATTGATGTTCCAGTTAAATCACCTGCTAATTGTAAAATACCTTTATTATTGATAGTAGCATCAGCTGCTCCTTGTGACAACTGACTATCTACATAATCTTTGGTTGCTTTAACAGATGGATATTTTTGATCTGTATAATCACTAATAGCATTTATATCTATTGATTTATTGACTAAGGCTTCTTTAAGGTCGATTCTATTGGAAATGTATATCGTATCCTTTAATATTAATCTATTTTCAATCCTATCCGAAATTGAAACAGTATCTGTAAACTTTAATCTTTCATTAATTCTTTGTGCTAGGTAAATAGTGTCGATTGACTTTAATTTTTCATCAATACGTTGAGACATATATATAGTATCCTTTGATTTTAATCTGTCTTCAATACGTTGAGACAGATAGATCGTATCTTTTAATTTAAATTTCTCTTCTATTCTTTGTGATAGATAAACAGTATCTGTCAATTTTAATCTTTTGTCTATTCTGTTTGAAATAGACAAGGTGTCAAATGATATGGATGCAAGTTGACTAGGCGTGACATACATAGTAAGACTGTCTGATTTATTCAACTTTTTTTCAATCTCTGTATTGATTAAAGTAATATTAGGAGTCGCACTTTTTTTGACATAAGCAAATAACATGGATGCTGTATCGGCAATATTTAATTTAGATGTAAGTGATAAAGCTAGTAAGCTAGTGTCGATGATTTGTCTTTTATCCCCGATTAAATTAAAAGCATAAGGTACAGCACCAAATATTGAAGTGCCAAGATCAATCCATTCTTTATTATAGTCCCACTGGATGGATGGCGCTATTGGTGTAATAGCAATTTGCAAATTTAAATAATGGATACCAGATGCCCAATCTAAAGAACTAATATTTCGGCTTATTCCGTCAATCCATACACCATTACCAATAGCTATATTAAATACACCTGTAGCATCTGTTTGAACTTGATGTGTCTCTGAGAATAAAACTACCCCGTTGCTTAATTTATTTAAAATAGTAGCTTTTACTCTTATGCTTCTGTTATTTAGCGGATTGGTAGACTGATCTCTAGCAATAGCCTGAAAATAAATACCTGCTGTAGTTTGTTGCGCTTGTAATGTAAATGAGGCTATTAAAGTAAATAAAGTAGTAATAAGGAATGTACGCATAAGTAAATTTGAAGAGAATGTTATCCCAAGCGAGCAAATAAACTACAAAAGCCTCATTGTACACATGAGTCGTACGCCTCAATTTTTATTAGGTATATCTACTGAATAAGTCAATAAAAACTAATATGGCAAAGGATATTATAGAATATAGTCTTAATGAACGAAATCATAACTTTCAAAACAACAATTTAAATCACCATGAATAGAATACATTTATGATCGTAAAATCAATATGAAAGCAAAACTTGTCTTAATTATTCTCCTACAACTGAGCATCACCGCATCTGCATTTCATGCTGACGCAGATGATAAAAAGTACAATAAACTTATAACTCAAAAAGAAAATGACAACAAAGAGGCTAGCAGATTGATTCAATTGTGGTATAAAGGCAATGGGGATACAAAAAAGAAGATAAGTCGATATGATATTTATTCAGCATCAATATGGACAAAGCAGCTAGAAGCATCTCGTGAAAAAGCAATTAGGAACGGATCAAATACTACATTATTTGATTTGAATATAATTCTGAGTTCAGCCTATCATGATCAAACTAAATTTGAAAAAGCGCTACCTATCCTAGAACAAATTTACCTAAATAAAGAAAAATTAAACAAAGATCAATATGAAAATGTGCTCATTAAACTAGAGGAAGAGTATAGAGCATTTAATTACATTGAAAAGGCGATTAAAATAAGAAGGGAGAGAATTGAAAATAAATTCATCAATACCTACTGGGAGATCTATAGAGACTGTGGTTTACTTGAAGCAGCAAAAAAAGATTTTATTCAATTTGAGCCCCTCCCTCCACTAGAGTCAGAAAACAGACTTCATTATTATATTAATTTAGGAGAACTTTACTTTTTTTTAAATCAATATGATAGTGCTAAGCTGACATTCAATAAAGGGATAGAAGAAGCAGATCAACTTCTAGATAAGGAATATATATCTAAAAAAATTAGACTACAAAATTTACATTTTTGGAGAGGCGCTTTAATTGGAAATGCTGCAAAATGCGACATTTCAAGAGGTATTTATACAGATGTCCTACCTAATCTGTATTACGATATTAATATGAGCAAAGATGACCTAGACAATAAAACTGACAAAATGATATTGTTAGCTAGCGTTTTAGTGCAAAAGAACCAATTTTCAACTGCAAAGAAATATATTGATAGTGCAACAAATTATATGGTTGGGAAAACGATTAAACAAGTTCGACTTAGTTTGTATAATACAAAATCAAAATATTTTAAGGCAATTGGAAAAATAGATTCTGCTTTATATTATATAGAATTATACAATGAATACAATAGGACTCTGAATGCAAATTTACAAAAAAATCAGTCCGTACTTCTTTTGGCTGAATTAGAAATATCAAATAGAAGATCTGAATTAATAGAAAGTCAAGCAAGCAACCTTAAGTATATTGTTCAAACCAAAACACAAAAACAACAATTGCTTATTTCTTTATTTTCTATTTGTATTATACTTGCCTTTATGCTTGGTCTTTACCTGAATAACAAACAAAAATTAAAGAACAAAAAACAAATTGAAGAACAGAACATATCATTACTAGAAAATAGTAAAAAGATTCATATACAGAATTCAAAAAACGAATTACTTTTAAAAGAGCTTCATCACCGTGTGAAAAATAATTTACAAGTGATGTATAGTCTAATAAATCTTCAAAAAAGGAGAAATAAAGAAGATGAGACAAAGGAAATATTGTCCTCAGTACAAAACAGGATTCAAACCATGGCCCTCGTTCATGAAAACCTTTACAATTCTGCCAGCTTTGATTTCATTGAAATAAGTAGCTATATAAGAACATTAATCAATCATTTACACTCTATTTACAAGTCGGAGGGGAAAAATATAGAAGTCCATTTTGATATACAATCAAAGTTAGAGCTTCCTATTGAACAAGTGATTTCAATTGGACTGATCGTTAACGAGGCTATATCAAATGCCTATAAATATGCTTTTAAAGGAAGAAATGAAGGCAAAATTGATATACTTATAGAAGAACGTGGTGAACATGTACATATTGAACTAAAAGATGATGGCCCTGGATTCGATGTAACAGCTGTTAAAGAATCCAGTCTTGGTATTAAATTAATACATATTATGTGTTCACAATTAAGTGCCAATTATTTGATGGTTCAAGATCATGGGATACTTCATAAACTAGATTTTAAAATATAAAAATGAGAGAAAAGAAAATATTGATACTTGAAGACGAAATCATAGTTGCCCTTGACCTCCAAGAGTTATTAGAAACAGAAGGTTTTCAGACTGTTGTAGCACATAATTTTACAGAAGGCATTAAGCAACTAAAGTTATTCAAACCCAACCTACTTGTGTGCGATATTAATCTTGGAGCAAACAAAAATGGTATAGATTTTGCAAAGACTGCTAAATTAGATTATCCTCAATTAGAAATTATCTACGTAACTGCTTTTACAAATCACCATTTCATAGAAGAAGCACAAGACACAGACCCCTTTAATTTTATTGTAAAACCTTGGAATGATGAACAAATAAAAGTATCCATAAATATCGCTTTTAAATATATTGATGAGAAAAACTTACAATATTCAATATTAAAAGAATTGAGTCTTTCAGAATATAAAATATTAGACTTAATAGGTAAGCAAAAAAAGAGTAAAGAAATTGCAGAAATACTGTTTATTTCAGAAAAAACAGTCCGAAATCATAGGTACAATATTATAAAAAAACTAAACCTGCCCAATGACAACAATAGTCTTTTAAAATGGGCAATTGCGCATTTTAACCATTAACAGAATTATATAAAAGGGCTCCTAGCATTAAAGCTATAAATCCGTTGAATTTCAACGAAAATATCCTTTATTTTGAGGCTTATGCCTTATAGAAAAGGAAGTTAAATAGTGTTTATTTGTACTAATCTGAAAAGGTGTAAAAGCCTATAAAATAGTACTTTCAATAATATTTAATGCATCATCCAATTCTTAATAATACAACTGTATTTATTTGTATTATTTGTACGCTCCTATTTTCAAATACGACATCGGCTCAAACCCTCCCTGTGGGTAAAGACACGGTGCTGACCCAAAGGCAGAAGGATC
>CAZAOF010000067.1:0-7825 GCA_964486665.1 uncultured Sediminibacterium sp. | reverse complement strand
CCGCCAAGGTACTTTTACCGTGATCAATATGGGCGATGATACAAAAATTTCTTATATGCTTCATGTAATAATTAAGGTTCTTTTAAATTCTATTTAAGTGCTTTGATAATAGCTTCAAATTCAGTTGCAATTAATGAGGCACCTCCTACTAATCCACCATCAACATCAGGCTGTGAGAATATTTCTTTTGCATTGGCTGCTTTTACACTACCTCCATACAAAATGGAGATTTGATCTGCAATAGATTGTCCATATTTTGCTGCAAAAACAGATCTGATATAAGCATGAATTTCTTGTGCTTGCTCGCTTGATGCAGTTTTACCTGTACCGATAGCCCATATTGGCTCATATGCAATCACTACTTTTACAATTTGTTCAGCTGACAAATGAAATAATGAATTTTTTAACTGTGCTTCTACAAAACTATTTTGTGTTCCTGCTTCTCTAATTTCTAAAGGCTCACCACAACAAAAAATTGGGGTACTTCCAATGGCTAATACTGCGTCTGTTTTTTCTGCTAATAAAGTATCTGATTCTGCAAAATATTCACGACGTTCAGAATGTCCTAATACAATATGTTGAACACCTACTGATGCAAACATTGAAGGTGAAATTTCACCTGTATATGCACCATTTGTTTTTTGATGACAATTCTGTGCAGCAACAAAAACATTTGTTTTACCAACTAGTTTTTGAACCGCAAGTGGAATATATATAGCTGGAACTGCAAATATTGCTTGTTGATCGGCAGTCAATTGAGGGTCAGAAGCTATTATTTGATCTAACAAGGTTGTGGCCTCATGTAGACTTAAATTCATTTTCCAGTTTGCTGCTGCAATTTGTTTTCTCATAGTTTGTAATTAGAAGGCACAAAGGTAACTAAAAAAAGCACTATTCCATCTGAAACAAGGCAGTTAAGACGCTCCTTTCGTTCTCCGTAATTTGAAAACCTTTCATTTTTTTCCAATTTTGAATATCCTCCAAAGCTTTGTCTAAAAGATAGCCTTTTGTGGTTCCCCAGCTAAAATTCGGAATCATTTTTGGTAAAAGCCCATTACCGTAAATATTGGCTGATACGCCAATGTAGGAACCAGTGTTGACACTAGAATGAATCGCAAAACGAGTATAATCCCCTACCAACATGCCCATTTTATTGCCAACTGTTTGCCATGATTTTTGGTATTGATCCCATAGTTGAATAGCCCCAGCTGTATTTTTTACATTGCTATTACTGGTTCCGGCGCCCAAATTACACCAATGTCCAAGAATGCTATCTCCTAAATAACCATCGTGAGCTTTGTTTGTATAGCCCATTAAAATGGAATTTTTTATCTCTCCTCCCACGGTGCAATAGGGGCCTATCGTTGTTGCGCCGTATAAGGTCGCATTCATCTTCACTACTCCCCTTTCTCCAATAGCAAATGGCCCTCTAATGGCAGCACCTTCCATCAAAAGTGCATTTTTACCTATATAAATAGGGCCTTCGGTTGCATTTAAACGTACGTCCAAAACTGTTGCACCTGGGGCAATAAATATATTTTCGACATTTTGAACCCTATTTGATGGATCAATAGGCTCAGATTGATTTTTGTTTTTAATTATTTTAAAATCCTCTTGAATGAACATAGCATTTAACTGAAGTAATGCTGTTGCGTTCTTGATGAATCTAGCTTTGATGGTTGTTCTCAAACTATTGTCTGCTAAAAGAATTTTACCAAGGCTTCTTTCTTTACTATGTGCTGCAATCCATTTACCGTCTTCATCCATTAAATGCCCTCCTTCTTGTAAGTTCTTTATAGCTAATACTACGTGTGGGTCTGGAATACAGGTAACATTAATAAAAATGATTGCGTCTGATTCGTTTAAATAAGCACTATCATAAAGTGATTGTAAATAGGGCTCAGTGTAGATGCTGCAGTTGTTTTCTAGCAACACTTCCCATCTTTCTTGAAAAGTGAAAATACCTACCCTTAACTCGGCCAAACTTCTAGTCAAACTAAAGGGGTAAAAATGGACTCTATCAGGTTGGTCAACAAGTACAAAATTCATGAATGATGATTTAAACTCAAAAATACAGTAATCTCAAAAGCATTTAGGATAAGTTCCTAACGGATGTTAATTTAATGCTTATTTTTGTAACCTAATATTTACATTATGCAATTAGGTTATTTTAATTACCCCTTACCGGCCAATGAGCCAGTTTTAAATTATGCACCTGGATCATCAGAGCGTAAGTCTTTGAAAGAAGCATTAGCTACACTAAAGAAAAAGACCTTAGACATACCGATGTATATCAACGGTAAAGCAGTTCGTACAGGTAAAACAATGTCTATCCACCCTCCTCATGAAACAAAACATGTACTTGGTCATTTTCATGTTGGTACAAAATTGCATGTAGAAAAAGCAATTGAATCTGCATTGAAAGTGCGTGAGAATTGGTCAAATATGACATGGGAAACTAGAGCTCATATATTTTTAAAAGCAGCAGATTTATTAGCTACAAAATATAGGTTCGAAATGAATGCAGCTACTATGCTGGGACAAAGTAAAAATGCGTATCAAGCAGAGATTGATGCTGCCTGTGAGTTAATCGATTTCTTGAGATTCAATGTGCACTTTTTAAGTCAAATTTATCAGCAACAACCTATCTCCTCTCCTGGTATGCACAACAGAATGGAGTGGAGAGGATTAGAGGGATTTGTTTTGGCGATTACCCCATTCAATTTTACTGCCATTGGTGGTAATTTACCTGCATCTGCTGCAATGTGTGGTAATGTAGTGGTTTGGAAACCAGCAAACACGCAGATCTATTCTGCGCAATTGTTTATGCGCATTTTAAAAGAAGCTGGATTACCAGATGGTGTTATCAATATTGTTTACACAGATGGCCCTACAGTTGGTGATGTTTGTTTCAAGCATCCTGATTTTGCGGGTGTCCATTTTACTGGATCAACTGGCGTGTTTAATCATATGTGGAAGCAGATTGGTGAAAACATTCCAAGGTATAAATCTTACCCAAGAATTGTTGGTGAAACGGGTGGTAAAGATTTTGTGATGGTGCATCCTAGTGCAGATGTTGACACTGTTGTAACGGCTTTAGCAAGAGGTGCATTTGAGTACCAAGGTCAAAAATGTTCAGCTGCATCTAGAGCTTATATACCAAGTAATTTAGCGGTAGCTGTTAAAGCTAAATTGGTGAAAACAGTACAAACTATGAAGATGGGTTCTGTGGAAGATTTTAGCAATTTTGTGAATGCGGTGATTGATGAAAAGTCATTCAACAATATCTCCAAATATATCGCTGCTGTTAAAAAAGATAAGCAATCAAAAATCCTTGTTGGTGGAAATTTGAATAAATCAAAGGGATGGTTTGTTGAACCTACTGTGATTGATACGAAGAATGCAAAATCTCTAACCATGTGTGAAGAGATCTTTGGTCCAGTATTAACCATCTATACTTACCCTGCAAACCAATTTGAGAAGACATTGAAATTATTGGATAGCACGTCTAAATATGCATTAACAGGTTCTATTATATCTCAAGATAGAGCATCTATAGAACTGGCTACCAATGTATTACGTCATGCAGCAGGTAATTTTTACATCAATGATAAACCTACTGGTGCTGTAGTTGGACAACAACCATTTGGTGGCGCAAGAGGCTCTGGCACGAACGATAAAGCTGGAAGTGCCCTTAATTTATACAGATGGTTGAGTGCAAGAACAATTAAGGAAACTTTCAACCCTCCAACCGATTATAAATATCCATTTTTAAACGAAGCATAAGGGGTATTTTAGTCTTAAAATACTATATTTGCTACTCAAAAATTAAGGACTGTGGCGCAAAAATTTTCTAAAGAAACCTACCTGTATTGGTACGAATTGATGCAATTAATACGTCAATTTGAATCAAAATCAGAAGAAATGTATAAAATGGCGGGTAAAATCCGCGGATTCTTTCACGTTTACAATGGACAGGAAGCAATTGCTGCTGGTTGTATGACAGCAACGAATCACGAAGACCCCTATATTACAGGATATCGTGACCATGGATTAGCCCTTGCAAAAGGAATGAGCCCAAATGCTGCAATGGCTGAATTATATGGTAAAGCAACCGGTTGTTCTAAAGGAAAAGGTGGCAGTATGCACTTATTTGATAAAGCAAATAATTTCTTTGGTGGCCATGGTATCGTAGGAGCGCAAATTGGAACTGGTGCTGGTTTAGCTTTTGCTGAACAATACCGTGGTTCTAAAAATGTGGTACTATGCTTCTTTGGTGACGGTGCCGCTAGACAAGGTATGCTTCATGAAGTGTTTAACCTTGCTATGCTTTGGAAATTACCTGTAGTATTTATTTGTGAAAACAATAATTACGCGATGGGTACTTCTATCGAAAGAACTAGTAATGTGATAGATATTTACAAATTAGCAGATGCTTATGATATGCCTTCTGATAAAATAGATGGTATGACTCCAGAACTAGTACACGAAGGTGTAACTAGAGCTGTAAAGCGTGCTAGAGATGGAGAAGGCCCTACTTTATTGGAAATGAAAACCTACCGCTATAGAGGTCACTCTGTATCTGATCCACAGAAATACAGATCTAAAGATGAAGTAGAAGAGTACAAGGATCAAGATCCAATTATTAAAGTGAGAAGAACTATCTTGGAAAATAATTTTGCTACTGAAGCTACACTACAAGAGATTGATGAAAAAATCAATGGTATAGTAGAAGCCTCTGTTAAATTTGCCGAAGAAAGTCCATGGCCAGATGATAGCGAAGTATTGAAAGATGTGTATATTGATCAGAATTATCCATTTATTGTAGACTAATTATTAACCAACCCATATGAGCGAAGTACAACAAGAACAAGCACCAGTTGCTTTTATTAAGAAGAACCAAAAACAAGTAGTTTATTTTTTCGCAGCAGTCATTATTGCTGTTGTAGGCTATTTTGGCTATGCTGAAGTGTATCAAAAACCTTTAGAAGCAAAAGCATCAGATGCAATGTATGTTGCTGAGAAATATTTTGCAAATGACTCTTCTGAATTAGTATTAAACGGAGACGGCACAAGCAAAGGTGTTTTATATATCATTAAAGAATTTGGTGGTACAAAGGCCGCAAATCTTGCTAAGTATTATGCAGGTATGAGCTATTATAGATTGAAAGATTATAATAAAGCAATCGAATATTTAAAAGATTTTTCTACAAACGCTAAACAAGTTCAAGCTGTAGCTTATGGCTCAATTGGTGATGCGTATTCTGAATTAAAGAAGAACGAAGAAGCAATTGAATATTATAAGAAAGCAGGAACGCATTTTCCAGAAGACGAAGCTATTTCTTCAGAGTATTTATTCCGCGCAGCTTCTTTTTTAGAATTGAATGGCAAAAATGAAGAGGCTTTAGAAATTTACAAACAGATTAAGAAAACCTATCCTAAATCTGAAAAAGGATTTAGTATCGATAAATACATCAACAAACTACAAGTACAACCTTAAACCGGTTAACTCGTTTGTAAAAAGGCATTCTTTTTAAAGGATGCCTTTTTATTTTAATGAAAACAATTTCTTAAATTTGACTATGACAGTTCAACTATTCATCCCCTGCTTTATTGATCAACTGTATCCACAAGTAGCTTTCAATACTGTTAAAGTATTAGAAAAAGCCGGTTGTACTGTCCTCTATAATACCCAACAAACTTGTTGTGGTCAGCCAGCTTTTAATGCTGGATTCTGGGGAGAATCAAAAGATGTTTGTACAAAATTTGTACAGGATTTTGATGGAGCAGATTATATAGTTAGTCCAAGTGCTAGTTGTGCTGGATTTGTTAGAAATAATTATGGAAAATTGTTTGAGAACAATGCATTTCAAAGTCCTGCAAAAAAAGTAGCCACACAAATATTTGAATTGTCTGAGTTTCTAGTTAAAGTACTAAATGTAACGGATCTTTCTGCGAACTTTATTGGCAAGGCAACTTACCATGATAGTTGTGCTGGATTAAGAGAATGCAATATTAAATCAGAGCCAAGAACACTTTTAAATAAAGTACAAGGGCTAGAATTAGTTGAAATGAATGACAATGAAACCTGTTGTGGTTTTGGTGGAAGCTTTGCTGTAAAATACGATACAATCAGTGTAGCAATGGCAGACCAAAAAATTGACAACGCTTTAGCGACTGAAGCCGAATATATTATCAGTACAGATATGAGTTGTTTAATGCATTTAGAGGGGCGTATCAATCACAATGGTCAAAAAATTAAAGTTATTCATTTAGCGGATGTGCTTGCTAGTGGATATTAACATTAATGATTGCTTTCTAGTTTTAGTAAATTTCATCCTCATTTAATTCAACAATTTTTATTTAAACTTGTTGATACTATAATAAAATCATTTCTTATGGCCTATTGGTTAATCAAATCGGAACCTTTTAAATATTCTTGGGATCAATTCACTAAAGACAAACGAACATTTTGGGATGGCGTTAGAAACTATGGTGCTAGAAATAACCTTAGATCCATGAAAAAAGGAGATTTAGCTTTTTGGTATCATAGTAATGAAGGCATGGAAATAGTTGGTATTGCTAAAGTAGTAAAGGAAGCCTACCAAGATCCAACTACCGAAGAAACTGCTTGGTTAGCGGTTGATTTTGCACCCCATAAAAAATTGAAACATCCTGTAAAATTAGCTGATGTAAAAGCCAATACAAACTTATCCAATATGGCTTTAGTGCGTCTTGGCCGTCTATCTGTTCAACCAGTTACAGAAGCTGAATGGGAAGAAGTAATGAAAATGAGTGAGGGAAAATAAAGCTATTGTGTGGCTTAATGAAAAAAAGAATAGCCAATAAATATCGCTATCACTACCCCTATTAAATCTGCAAATAGGCCAGCCCAAACCGCATACCTTACTTTCTTAATTCCGACACTGCCAAAATACAAGGCAATTATATAAAAAGTTGTATCAGCAGACCCCTGAAATATGGATGCCAATTTCCCAACAAATGAGTCTGGGCCCTGTGTTTGAAAAATATCAAGCATCATACCCCTAGCCCCACTCCCACTCAATGGTTTCATTATGGCAACAGGTAATGCCCCGACAAAGTCAGTATTAATACCAGTTAGTTGTATTAAAAAACTCAAACCATTTAAGACATAGACCATCGCTCCACTATCTCTAAAAACTCGAATAGCGACAAGCATAGCAACTAAATAAGGGATGATTTTAATAATCACATCGAAACCGTTTTTTGCTCCTTCTATAAAAGCATCAAAAACAGAAACTTTCTTATAAGCACCGCCAAGAATAATGGCGACTACAATTGCTATTAAAATACTAGATCCGGCAATTTTTGAAAATAGTTCTTTTTGAACTGGCGATAGGCTGTTTACTCCAAACAATACAACACCCATAATCAAAACTAAGCTTGCCAACCATCCAATTAACACGCGATCCCATTTAAGTTTTTGATAAAATCCAACCATTAAGATAGAAGCCAATGTTGTTCCGATTGTGGCTAAAACACATGGAATGAATATACTTGCCGCATCTTGAGACCCAGCTGCTAATCGGTAAGATATGATGGTTAAAGGAATAATTGTTAGACCACTAGTATGCAGTACCAGGAACATAATCTGTGCATTGGTTGCTTTCTCTTTTTCGGGATTTAAACTTTGTAGACTCTCCATTGCTTTAAGTCCAAATGGAGTTGCTGCATTATCTAATCCTAACATATTGGCACTAAAATTCATCACCATTTGTCCCATTGCAGGATGATTTTGTGGTACTTCTGGAAATAAACGACTTAAAAATGGATTCATCCATTT
>CAZAOF010000066.1:0-7833 GCA_964486665.1 uncultured Sediminibacterium sp. | reverse complement strand
GCACCCAATGCCACCATCGTGGGAGAAGTGAGCATGGGAGCAGATTGCTCTGTTTGGTTCAATGCCGTGATTCGGGGAGATGTACATTTTATTAAAATGGGCGATAAAGTCAATGTGCAAGATGGTGCAATTATCCACTGCACCTATCAAAAACATCCCACTACTATTGGCAACAATGTGTCCATTGGTCACAATGCCATGGTTCATGGCTGTACCATTCATGACAATGTATTAATAGGCATGGGTAGTATTGTAATGGACGCTTGTGTGGTGCATTCCAATGCGATCATCGCAGCTGGAGCTGTAGTTTTAGAGGGAACGATTGTAGAAGCTGGAAGTATTTATGCAGGTGTGCCGGCAAAAAAAGTAAAGATGGTTTCTGAAGATTTAATTCATGGAGAGATCAATCGAATATCCAATAATTATGTCAAGTATGCATCTTGGTTTAGTGAACATAATGATGCACCTAAAACTAATACTGTCAAACCTGGAACGATTTAATATTTTTTATCCTCTATACCATGCCATAAGTCGACATAACTAAAAAATCTTGCCTCGGAAATCAAGCCTTTCTCCACTGCAGCTTTCACGGCACAGCCTGGCTCGTTAATATGTTGGCAATTGTTAAATTGACATCCATCCATTCTTGCCCTCATTTCTGGAAAATACTGTGCCAATTCTTCTTTGGCTAAGTTCACTAATCCTAATTCACGCATACCCGGCGTATCAATCACAGCGCCACCTCCAGGGTAATCATACATTTGCGCAAAAGTAGTCGTATGCATCCCTTTTCCACTCCATCCACTTACTTCTTGCGTGGTTAAGTCTAGATGAGGAAATAAATAATTAATTAAAGAGGACTTACCCACACCACTATGCCCACTCACCAATGTTGTTTTGTTTTTTAACAATGCATCCAATGGTTCGAGACCCATTTTTTGTTCAATACTTATAAGTAGCACTTTATAGCCTACCGCCTCATACATCGCCTCTAGCTCGGCATATCTTTCCAACTCCTCCTCACCATATAAATCTGCCTTGTTAAACACAATAATCGCAGGTATATGAAAGGCTTCACAAGACACCAAAAACCGGTCAATAAAACCCTGCGATGTTTTGGGAGATTTTAAAGTAGCCAATAAAATGGATTGATCCATATTGGAGGCAATAATATGTTGCTGCCTTTTGTTGTGGGGAGACTGCCTAGCCACATAATTGTCTCTTTCTATAATGGTATGGATCATCACAGCCTGCTCTGCATCTTCCTCCATGGAACAATCCACCCAGTCTCCAACCGCAATCGGATTGGTAGAAGTAATGGCATCCAATTTAATCACCCCCTTAATACGGGCTTGACAAAATTGACCATTTTCCAGTTTTACGGTGTACCAGCTTCCTGTTGATTTGTAGATCCTCGCTTTCATGAAAAACGAAGATAATCAAAGCATCCACAAAATCAATATCTTTGCCTCATGAGTCAATATGAACACGACAAAATAGTGCCATACGCACAGAGTAATCTTGCCAAAAAAGAACAAGTTGCGACTATGTTTGATCATATCGCAAAAAGATACGATTTCTTAAACCGATTCTTGAGCCTTGGGATAGACCAAGGATGGCGTAAAAAAGCAATTGCCAATTTTGGACAACAAAAAATTCACCATCTTTTAGATATCGCTACAGGAACTGCAGACATGGCTTTGATGGCAGATAAAACCATTGCGCCCGAAAAAATTACAGGCATTGACATATCCGAAGGCATGATGCAATATGGTAGAATCAAAATAGCAGATAAAGGATTGAGTGATCGCATTCAATTGATCACTGGTGATAGCACGGCTATCCCATTTGATGACCAAAGCTTCGACGCGGCAATGGTTGCTTTTGGTGTGCGTAACTTTGCTAATTTAGAGCAAGGTTTAAGTGAAATTTATAGGGTCTTACAACCTGGTAGCAAGTTAGTAATACTTGAATTTTCTCAACCAAGTAGTTTTTGGTTTAAACCCATTTATCAATTTTACATGAATTGGGTCACTCCAACTATTGGTAAATTATTTTCTGGTAACAGAGCCGCTTACCAATATTTGAACGACAGTGTCATTGCCTTCCCAGAGGGTGCTGCTTTTTTACAGATATTTGAAAAGGTAGGATTCAAACAAGTTTTTCAAAAAAAATTAACCTTAGGCATATGCAGTATTTATTGCGGAATAAAATAAGCTTATTCATTATAGGCTTGTGTATCAGCAGTGCTGCATTGGCACAAAGGGACGAGGTGTTTCAACCCAACCACGACGAGCTGCCTTACTATTTTGGCATGAGCATTGGCTTTAGTAACAACTACTTAGCGTTTAATAGAGCGAATCGTTTTTTACCTACAGGTAGTGCTGACCCAAATAGTATCATTGAAATTAATCCAATTAATAATTTGTATTATAATCTTGGACTAGTGGGTACACTGAGATTGACGAAGCATGTATTATTAAGGGCCAATCCTACTTTGTTAATTGTTGGAAACAAAAACGTGATTGATTTCAAAATCAAGAAGACTCCAGATATAGCACAAAAAATGAATGTATCTTCTAGTATCATTCACTTGCCTGTTGCATTTAAGTTTCAGTCAGACAGGTACAATGGATTTAAGTACTCAAATTTGATGCGTCATTATTTATTAGTGGGTGGAAAATTTGATTTTGATTTAGCCAGTAATAAAGCAGGAAAAATTTCAGCTCCAACTGGAGCCTTAGTAACTGGGTCTTACCCAAGTGTATTAAGTGGGACCGATATGGGCGCGGAGATTGGAGTAGGCATGAGCTTTTACTTAAGGTATGCCACCATTTCTCCAGAAGTAAAATTTAGTTACGGACTAAAGGATTTGCATAAATTAAATGCTGTTTACCCCCTACTAAATAATTTAGATAAAGTAAGTTCAAACTTTATTTATTTCACCATTCATATAGAAAATTAAAAAAATCAATATGTCAAATTACTTGATCAAAAATGCCACCATCGTAAATGAAGGACGTCGATTTGAAGCAGATGTGCTTATAAAAGACGGAAGAATCGAAAAAATTGCAAGTAATATTGATGTTAAAAATGCAGTCAAAGTGATTGATGCCGAAGGACAATACCTATTACCTGGAGTAATTGACGATCAAGTGCATTTTAGAGAACCTGGATTGACCCATAAAGCAAATATCTATACAGAAGCAAAAGCTGCTGTAGCAGGAGGCACCACGAGTTTTATGGAAATGCCTAACACCAACCCTCCAGCTTTTACGCATGAATTGTTAGAAGATAAATACCAAATTGCAGCGGCGAATTCTTTAGCGAACTACTCTTTTTTTATGGGCACTTCTCAAGACAATGTGGAAGAAGTATTAAGAACCAACGAAAAGAAAAATGAAGTGTGTGGTGTAAAAATATTCATGGGCTCATCTACAGGCAATTTACTTGTAGACAACCCAATTGTATTAGAACGTATTTTTGAAGGCTCGGAAGTACTTATTGCCACACACTGTGAGGAAGAAGCAATTATAAAAAGAAATAAAACTGCACTAGAGGCTCAGAAAGCAATATTAGAACCAAGTGATCACCCCATTATAAGAGATGTGGATGCTTGTTTTGAATCCTCATTTAAAGCCATTCAATTGGCCAAGAAATTCGATACACGTTTGCATATTTTACATATAAGCACCGCTAAGGAATTACAATTATTTTCAAACCTAAGACCTTTAGCAGAAAAACGCATTACTGCAGAAGTTTGTGTGCACCATTTGCATTTTACTGCAGACGACTATGCTTTAAAAGGCAATCTAATCAAATGTAATCCAGCAATTAAAGCAGCAGAAAATAGAACAGCTTTATGGGAAGGATTGTTAAACGATCAATTAGATATTATTGCCACAGACCATGCACCCCATACTTGGGCCGAAAAACAAGAAGCTTATATTCATGCGCATGCAGGCCTTCCTTTAGTTCAACACGGTTTACTTTTAATGTTGCAATATGTTAAAGAAGGCAAGTTAAGTATGGAAAAAATGGTAGAGAAGATGAGCCATGCCGTGGCTACTTGTTTCCAGATCAAAGAAAGAGGTTTTATTAGAGAAGGTTATTTTGCAGACCTAGTTTTGGTAAAAGAGACGCCCTATACCGTCACAAAAGAAAATATTTTGTACAAATGCGGATGGAGTCCCTTTGAAGGAAACCAGTTCCCCTATAGTGTTCAATCAACATTTGTCAACGGACACCTTGCCTTTCATCAAGGGCAATTTGATGAATCCAATAAGGGAAAAAGAATGCAGTTTACAAGAAACTAATGCAGGTTGACAAAACCACCATACAAGATATTGGCCTATTGGATAGCAATGAATCCGAGGGGCTTGCAAGCCACTTAGATTTTTGCAAAACCAACGGAGGAAGAATCCAATGGATGCAAATAGCATCCACACCGCTTCGCTCAATCAATACAATCGAAGCGAGACAAGAAGCACTAAAAATTGTTTTACAGCATAAAGATTTTTTAGACCAACTTAAAATATCCAATGGAACTTGTTTGGTGATAGACCAGTTTTATGGAACTGGCTTCAGACCTATTCCTAGCGATATAAGTTTACTTGGTGCCTATTGGTACCAGTTTTGGGATAAAACAGACTATGCCTTAATTGCCTACTCAGTGCAACATTTAGTTGCATTTGTTCAGTCCCTTAATCAATGGCTACAAGTATTTGAGCGTTATAGTAATTTGTCCATGCTCAACGAATTAATTGAACCAATCAGAAAAAATTTAGAAGGCTTAGATTGCATAGACCTCTCGTTTGAAGACATTAAAGACAATCCAAAAAAAGTATTAGCATTAGGTTATTTTTTTAGCTATCAATACAAAACTAAAATAAGAGCACTTCAAAAGCATTTCTACCTACTTGATGCTTATTATAGCATGGCGTCAGCAATGCAACATTATCACTTTACATTTCCTGAATGGGTGGAACAAGCTACTCCTTTGATTGAATTTGAAGGTGCTTTCCATCCCCTCGTTCAAAATGCCGTAGGCAATGACCTTAGCTTAAAAGTGGAAAAAAGGTTTTTATTTTTAACTGGTGCTAATATGGCTGGCAAAAGCACATTTATCAAAACTGTTGGACTGCTTGCCTATCTCGCCCATATTGGCATGGGCGTGCCTGCTAAAAAAACGAAGCTAACCCTATTAGATGGTTTAATTACCAACCTTACTACAGCCGATAATGTGCTTAAAGGAGAGAGCTATTTCTTTAACGAAGTACAAAGAATCAAGCATACTTTATCCCAGGTGACAGATGGTAAAAAATACTTAATTCTTATTGATGAACTATTTAAAGGAACCAATATCATTGATGCGATGAAATGTAGTTCAAAAGTCATCGAAGGATTACAAGCATTGAAAAGTTCATTATGCATCTTGTCAACTCATTTATATGAAATAAGTGACCCATTGAAAATCTATCCTCACATTCAATTCAGTTATTTTGAAACCAGGATCGATAATAAAACATTGGTCTTTAATTACACCTTAAAAGAAGGTGTTAGTCAAGATAGACTTGGTTATTTAATACTGGAAAGAGAGGGCGTTGTGGAACTGATAGAGCGTATAAATACGCCTCTAGCTAAGTAAATTATTGGTAGTTTTCAAAGAAACATGCTCGTAAAAACAAGAGGCGCATCCCTGCATGGCATGGACGCTATAGGCGTTCAAGTGGAAGTAAATGTAAGTATGGGCCAGGGATATTGTATTGTTGGCCTTCCAGACACAGCAGTTAAAGAAAGTTTACATAGAACCGAAATTGCCATTAAAGCCAACGGCTTTCAAATGCCTAGAACAAAACTAGTCATCAACCTTGCACCAGCGGACCTAAAAAAAACCGGACCTGCCTTTGATCTTCCCATCGCAATTGGCATATTAGCCGCATCGGATCAAATAAGAAATTCAGCTACCTTATCCGCCTATTTAATGATGGGCGAACTCAGTTTAGACGGGCAGCTACAGCCTATTAAAGGCGTATTGGCAATGGCAATTCATGCTAAAGAGTCTGGGCTAGAAGGTATTATAATTCCCAAATTTAATGCCAATGAAGCTGCTTTGATAGAAGGACTTAAAGTGTATGCATTCGAACACTTAACACAGGTTGCACAATTTTGCAATGATCCTTCTGGATTTAGCACATATAGTAAAACTGATACAAAAAAAGAGCAGCAAGATCAAGAACTAGACTTTTCTTTTATCAAGGGACAATATCAAGCAAAGAGGGCGATTGAAATAGCAGCCGCTGGTGGACATAATATGATCATGATTGGCCCACCCGGTGCAGGTAAAACTATGTTAGCTAAAACCTGCATCAGTATTTTGCCCACAATGAACCATAAAGAAATGTTGGAGACAAGTAAAGTGTATAGCATCCTTGGTCAATTGGCTAGCGAACCATTACTCGTTCAATCTCGTCCATTCAGAAATCCGCATCATTCTTTATCTGCTATTGCACTTGTGGGAGGAGGAAATCTGCCACAACCAGGTGAAATTTCAATGGCGCATAATGGAGTCTTGTTTTTAGATGAGCTTCCAGAATTTAGCAGGGTTGCAATAGAAATACTACGTCAACCAATGGAAGAAGGGTTTGTGACCATATCTAGAGCAAGACAAACCGTGAAATTTCCAAGTAGGTTCATGCTTCTTGCCTCCATGAACCCGTGCCCATGCGGTTATTTTAATCATCCACATAAAGCCTGTTTATGCAGCCCATCCAAAGTGCAAAAATATCTCCATAAGATTTCAGGGCCTTTGATGGATAGGATTGATTTACAAATTGAGATGGTTCCGGTAAGCTTTCAGGAACTAACAAATAAGACACCGAATGAAGACTCCGCAACGATTAGAACAAGGGTAACACAGGCAAGAGCAATACAGGAAGCTAGATTTAAAGAAAACTTGCATGCAAACACCAATGCAACCATGCAAGGAACGGATTTAAAAAAATGGGCAAAAATAGATTACAGCTCGTCTACTTTACTAAAAAACGCAATGGAGCAATTTCATTTAAGTGCGCGTGCTTATGACAGAATCATTAAAGTAGCTAGAACCATTGCCGACCTCGAAAATTCAAAAGATATTCAAAATCAACATATTAGTGAGGCAATACATTATAGAATCTTAGATAGATCTAGCTGGGGTCAAAGCATCTAATATTGTCCAGTAGTCAACATAACTAAGGTGCAAGCTTCAATTGTTTCAATACCTGCGACCTTTGCAAGACCCATTAATATTGGGTTTTCAGTACCAGGATTGAAGATAATGCGCTTAGGTGCTAACTGAATAATCGCATCATAGTATGCTTCTTGAGCCTGAGGTCCAAGATATAAAGTCAAGGTTGTGATGGCAGTTTCAGTAGGCCAATCTTGCACAATAGGCAATGACCCTATCGTTCCTTTTTTTATTCCAAACGGATAAACAGTATGTCCTTTTTGCAGCAACATGACTGTGGCCATATAACTATATCTTTCTGGATTGGGAGATGCGCCCAAAACCATGGTAACATTATCTTGCATAAGACAAAACTATCACTAAAAATTTAAACTCATTTTATTTTTGTTACAATAAAAGAATGTAATTTTATAAAAATCAACTTTCCCAAAAAAAACATAAGATCATGGCAACAAAGAAAAAAGCAGCAGCAAAAAAAGCGCCTGCTAAAAAAGTAGTAAAAAAGGTAGTCGCTAAAAAAGCAGCTCCAGCAAAAAAGAAAACAGCTCCAAAAAAAGCAGTAGCAAAAAAAGCACCTGCTAAAAAAGTAGTTGCAAAGAAAGTAG
>CAZAOF010000065.1:0-7869 GCA_964486665.1 uncultured Sediminibacterium sp. | reverse complement strand
TCTTGAGATAATTGAGAAAGTAAATATCAAGGATGATCCCCAAAGGTGAACCCCCAAATAAAATGCCCCGAGTGATCGGGGCATTTTTAATATCATTATTGTTAGGTTTTTAGGAGCTTATTTTAAATCCATCACTTGAATTATACTAGGCATCAATATGATTCTAATACGACGATTGTTTAATCTTCCTGTTTTTGTGCTGTTGTCATCTATAGGCATATATTGACTTCGCCCTGCCGCAATAATACGTTTAGGATCAATCTTATACTTTGTTTGCAAGATTCTAGCAACAGCTGTGGCGCGTTGTACACTCAAACTCCAATTGTCATTTAAACCCTTCTTTTTAAAGATTTTATTGTCCGTATGCCCTTCAATCATAAAAGTCAACTCAGGTTGGGCTTGCAGTAATTGTGCAAGTGTTTTTAAAACATATTGAGATTTTTTAGAAAGGGTTTTACTACCGCTGTTAAATAATATTTCATTCTTTACCTCTACAAATACAAAGCCTTTATTTAATCTTACTTCAGCATCATTGCCTGTATATTTTTTCAAGTTGGCTTTAAAGTCAATTAACCATCTATTAAGAGCGCTATTTGACTCCCCTGCATTATTCACCGCTGCTATTTCCGATTTACTTAACAAGGATAATCCTAACATTTGATTTAGGAAAATATCCCCATCCGATATTACAACAGGCTTAGCAGCTATAGCTCTATAATATTGAACCGTATCATTTAAAGAAATTAAGTTCGACTTTAACTGATCTATGCTGTTTGTATAACTAGCAACTGTGTCATTTAATTTATTATACAAACTATCGTACTTATTACTTAACAAAGTATTAGCCTCTAAGGATTCGGATAGTTTGCCTGGAGGGATACAGGAGACCAAAAGAGAAATAAAAAGAAATATAGATAAAATTTTTTTCATATTTATTGAAGTATTTGATTCATTAAAAACCATACCTTACTTTTTGAAAGGAAAAATTAGTTCCAATTTCGGAAGTATTTAATGCTCTTGTATAATATTTGAAACTGGAAATTTTTATTTGCTGAACTGATGTTCCAGCAGGATTTGTTGGAGGATTACCCAGATATAAAGGCTTTATCTCATTTAAACTATTTGACACTGTTGCTTTGGACTCGCCCACAACTCCATTTACATATATATATTGATGAGTTCCTGACTTTACAACTGTAATCATTTTCCATGTATTGTCAACTATTACAGCCCCCTGTGAATTACCCCCAGCATAAAAATTCCATTTTGTTCCTTGTACACCTATATAAGCTCCTAGTCCATTATTGCCTGCAGCTTTATCAGCAATTTGAATAAAAGGTGTGCCTTGGACCCATATACCATTGTTTGGCACCAATGCAATTACTTCCATTGTCCATGCATTGTTAGCGCCAGTATTGATATTGATTGTACCATATTGTTGCAAGTCGCCTGTAGTAGGTTTATTAAAATAAAGGTTAGCGGTATTTCCACTTTCAAAAGCTGGGCCATTCGTTAATGTAGCATTATAAGTAGTTCCACCAGTTCCTAAATTTGTCCAAGTCGTACCGCTGCCTGGATAACTACTCGCTTCTGTAGCATCTAAGTTCACTAACAATCCGTCACTTACAAATTTGAATGGATTCAAAGAAGAACTTGTTGCTATACCAGTGGTGGTTGAAACACCATTATAATTCGTTACAGTTACACCATTAGAAGAATTGTCTTTTAAATATTTTGCATCATATGTTGTGTTTAACAACAAAGTAGTTCCTGCAATGGCTGTCAATCTTGAAGTTGGTGGCGTGAAATTGCTTGTATAAAGTGCAGTGCCTTTTACAAAACGTACATTACTTATAAATCCATTAAAACGATCATTACCGCCACTACCACCACCAATAGTATAAATTCCAAGTGGGTTGCCAATGCTAGATGTGATTGTCGCACTTCCATTATTCACCCCATTCACATAAATTTTTACGCAGTTTGTTCCCAATCCATTTCGAACAAGTGCAATATGATACCAAGTATTCATTGACAGAAAACTAGAATTAAATTCTTTATAACTACCACCAAAATTGCCAACTACTCTTAACTGTCCGTTGTCCATCAATTGAAATATCCATGGAGCACCACCACCAATATATTGCCCAAGAAAGCTTTGAAACTGACCTGATACATTTTTAAAATTCACCCAACATTCGACTGTAAAATCTCCATCAAATTCATAATTACTACTAGCTGGTATGGATAAATATTGATTATTTGTAGGAGTTCCACTTGTATAGGTAGGTGAAAATTCAATGCTTCCATCTACAGGACTGTACAATTTTGTGTTTACTGCTTGATAACTTGCTAAAGCAAATTGCGCCTGCAAGTTTTTCGCAAAAATTAAAACAAGAAGAAGTGTAACTATTTTTTTCATAATCTATTGCATATCTCCTCCAGAAATAAATTTGTTGCTTTCTATAGATAGAATGGTAACTATTGCATTTTGTCCTCCTGTCTTTGTACCTCCACCTCTATTGGTTACAGTAACAGTATTAGCTGGCGTTATGGTCACTACACCTGCACCTTTTTGAACGATCATACAGTTAAAGCCTGCAGCCAATCCTGCGGGTACAGTTAAAGTAATTGCAGATCCGTTTTCAAGTGTAACCACTTTACCATTGTCAGAGGAAAGCAATGTATATGTTGTGCCTATTTGATTATTTAGATTTGCATTTATTGGAGCTGCACCTATATTAGTTAAAGCATCAGTTGAGGTAGTTGCACCTGTACCTCCTTTATTAATAGCAATAGTACCAGATAAAGTAGCAGCATCTGCAGTAGTTGAGACCGTAGTCCATGTTAAAGTGCCACTTCCCGTTGTACTTAAAACTTGATTGGCAGTCCCGTGTGTCTTTGGATAAGTAACAGCTCCAGCTGTTAAGGTACCTGTTGTTATTACACTATCAATTGCAGTAGTACCGTCTAAACCATTTGCACCTAAACGAATGGTATTACTTGCATAAATTTTTGCACCTGAACCAATCGCAGTTGAATTTGAAATGGTTGCACCACTATTCGGAATTGTAGAATATCCTAAATAGGTATTATTATCTCCGACTGTTCCACTTGAGCCTGCATTGAATCCTACTGCTGTATTTTTTGAGACTGCACCAGAATTTCTTAAGGCATTTTCGCCTATCGCTATATTAAAGGCCCCACTATTACCAGTCATGGTTGCAGACCCAATAGCAATAGAATTTTCACCTGCATTTGTCCAAGGTCCAATGATGATACTACTTGTATTTCCACCATTACCTTTACCTATATGAACTCCATTAGCAACGATATTATTTGAAAATGTTTTAGTTCCTCCAATTGCATCTTGATTGGAAGATAGATCTACAAAGTTTTTTGTCGTAGATCCTGTACCACCGTGTTCAATATCAATTGCAGTAGCACTCCATATGCCGCTTGTGATGGTCCCAATAGCATTTAAATTACTTAAAGAAGTTAAAGTCGTATTTGAGGTGGCAGTTATATTTCCAGCTGTAATTGCAGTTGTTGCTAAAGTAGCTGTAGCCGCATTACCAGTGGTGTTTTGATTTAGGGTAGGAAAATTAGTCAAATTAGTAGCACTACCTGTAGGTGTTAAATAGTCCGTTCCCGCTGTCAGTGGTGCTTGCACATTGGTTCCTATAACTAAGCCTAAATTAGTTCTAGCATCAGCTGCATTTGTTGCACCAGTCCCACCTTTAGTTAAACCAATTGTTGTAGCACTCCATACCCCTGTCGCAATTGTACCAACAATTGATATATCTGTTCCAACCAATTTACCTGCAGTAATACTTCCTGCTAATTTTGCATTGGTAATAGAGCCATCCAATACTCCAGCTGCAGCAGTTTGAGCATCTACATAGGCCTTGACTGCTTTTTGTGTAGGATATAAAATATCACTAGGATTAGTGCTCCCTAAATTAGTAGCTGTACTCTTATTTACTAAAGCCTCCACACCGGGAATATCTGCTGCTGCTAAATTTACTGTTGGACCAGCATTTCCATTAACAGATGTCACAGAAGCAGGTGAAACTAATTCTATCCAATTTCCTATTGTACTTGCTGGCAATGCACTTAAAACAAAATTTTTGCTATTATCAGTTCTAATTGCAATACTACCAACTACCGCATTATTTAGCGCTAGCATTGCAGGTGCACCAGTAACGACAGTAGCGCTCTGAAAAGAAATAGCTGGAATTTGATTATTTGGTATCAACCCATTTAAATTTAAACTTGCTACGCCATTTGCAACGCCAACTTTATTTGCATCTAATTTTAATCCAATAGCTGTTGTATTAGCAGTGATACTTGCTGTATTTGAATTTATAGCACTGGTATTGGATGTAATACTTGCTGTATTTGAATTTATAGCACTGGTATTGGATGTGATACTTGCTGTATTTGAATTTATAGCACTGGTATTGGATGTGATACTTGCTGTATTAGAATTTACCTTTGTAGTTAGATTAATCAAATCTACATTAGGCGCTTTTAAATTAATCCTATTAGATAAGCTTGCTGTATCAAATGTTTTTGCAGCTAATTGTGTTGGAGTTACATAATTTAAACTATCCGCAATATTTAATTTTTTAGCAATTGCATTTGTAATGGGAGTTTGATCAAATGTTTTTGCAGCTAATTGTGTTGGAGTTACATAATTTAAACTATCCGCAATATTTAATTTTTTAGCAATTGATGAGTCAGTATATGATTTTTTTGTGTATTTGATGGTGTCAGATACATTTAACTTAGTTGCTAATTGTGATTTAAAGAAACTGGAATCTATTGTATAAGCAGCCTTAGCATAAGGTGCTAACATGGTTAAAGTATCTGCAGCAGTTAATTTAGATGCCACAGCTGTCTCTAAAGTTTTAACAGCCATCGCTTTTGCGTATACTTTTAACATAGTAGTGGTATCATTAATATTTAATTTATCATCTACCTTGGCTGAGCTTGCAGAGTATAATGCAAATGGTACCGCACCAAAACTAGTGGTTCCCATATCTACCCATTCTTTGGTATAATCCCATGCACTAGTGCCTCCTATAGGTGTGATAGCCACTTTCAGATTTAAATAAAATGGACCTTTTGACCAATCGATATTCGTTAAACTAGATGCCGTTCCTCCAACCCTCACTCCATTTCCTAAGCTAATACTAAATACACCAGAAGCATCCGTATTGGCCTGATGTTCCTCAGTCAATACTTTTGTTCCAGTAGCTGTAGTTTGTACAATACTAGATTGCACATAAATTTTTCTATCCTTGGCAGGATTGGCATAGTTATCTCTTGCTACTGCCTGAAAAAATATGCCATTGGTATTTTGTGCAATTAATTGATTACTAAAAACACTAAGTAGTAGTAATAAAAAAAGAATGTTTTGTTTGATTGACATAGTTGTACTGATTGCTATTAGTATTATTTTAATTCAGCTTTATAAATTTTAAAGCGTCCTTATATTTTTGTGATTCTATTTGTATAATGAAATTTCCTGCAGGTAGCATACTTAAATCCAGTGGTATGCCTTGGAATAAATCATACCCTGAGGCTTTGCCATTGGTTATTCTAAAGCCTTCTGTATTCCAAATACTAATAGAAAATTGATCATTCAAAGGCGGGGTATTCTTAAACTTGACTTTTGAGCTCGTTCTTACAGGGTTAGGATACATGTTGATACCTAATGTATTGAACTTGGTATCAACTTCGCAATTAACAGCAAAGCTTCCGGTACCTCTATCTCCTATCATTACAGCCGTTCCGTTTTGAATGTTTAAACAAGTTGCATTACTGCTAAAAATTACAGACATACTATTATTAGACATGTTTTGTAGAGATCCAACACTACTCATAATAAATGCGCCGCCTAAATTTTGTGCTTTTAACATTTGGGGGAAGGCTAATCCTATAAGCACTATATAGACAATATGTTTAAACCATTGGTTCATTATTGTTCTTCTGTTTTTTATTTATTAGTAAAATAGAGTACTGTTGGAGTGCCCGAGGTACTCACTTTAGACAAAGCCAGTTTTTTATCTCCCACAGTAAGAATATTATAAACCACTTCCAATGGATTACCATTAGGCGTATTTACTTGTATATGTATCTGTGATTGATTATTGACTAGTTCTATTGTATATTTTCCTTTAAGGCCATCTGAATCCTCAATACTTCCATCCTTGCGATAGGTTACGATAAATGTGGATTGACCTACATAGGACTTAGTGCTTGTCCCTGTGATACTATAATCCAAGTACCAACTTTTATTCGTGAGTAAGTTATTCATCACGTCTATTTGTGTAGTACCTGTCTCCTTATTACAAGCAATAGTAGTAATAGCGAATAGAGTTATTAGTAGAATATATAAATTTTTCATTTTTATTTTCGTTGTAAAAGGTTAGAATAAATCTTTTGCTTTTATACTCATGCCAATTTCAAATCGATTGAATTGGGTTGGCACTGTTGCACTTGACATATAACCACCCAATTTATAATGGGCATATAAAATATAGTAGCCTTTGTTGTCAAACTCTGCTCCTAGATCTGTATTAATGACTGCTCTATTGCCAGCCCCATTTATCAAATGTGCATCACTCATTTTTGAAATCATGTAATCGAAGCTGGGACCAAAAACTGCGTAAAACTTATACTTACGCATATCATTAATAGGAAGTAACTTTTTGTAATGGGCAGCAATGCTGATTGTTGTAAATTGGTTGTCCGATTTATAATGCGTAACCTGATCATAAAATGGCAGTAAACTATGCTTGTTGATGTAATGACTACCCGCATTTACCCTATTTACTGCTAAGCTAAATGAGTAGTTGTGTTTTTCATTGTAAATGCCATCCAACCTAAATCCACCTGTATACCCAGGATTGAAACTATTATCATTTAAGGCTTCATAACTATAGTTAAGTGGTGCAGTAATCCCCTTATCATTTATATTTTGCTTATTAAAGCTCAATGCACCATACAAAGACAAATTATTTCCTTTGAAATTAACAAATGACTTAGCGATTGACTTCTTGAAAGATTGAACCCTATCCTTGAAAGGATGTGCCAAATAAGCACTGTCTTTTTGTTTAGCAGAAAATTCTTGCGAATTTGCTTCAGTTAAACACAATAAAGCTGGTATAATTAAAAATAAAACACTTGAAATACTTGTTTTCATTGAATTGTAGTATAATGGCCTAAACTACATGTAGAAAAATCAACAATTGATAATTACACATTAAATCTGCGTTTATAGAATAATTTCTTGAATTAATTCAAGATTTTTAGATTTTGTTCTATTGTGATGACTAAATGTTTCATCTTTGTTCAAATGACAACAAAAAATAAATCCAATCTTAAATTAATTGAGCTTTTACTAAACAATAAGATCAAGCCAGCATCCATCAATATTCTAATGGCAGTCGGAAAAATTCTAGTCGTTAAGAAAAAAACTAAGCTTATTCAATTGGGTGATGTTTGCGATAAAGGCTTTTTTATTTTAGATGGAGGATTTATTTCTAGGGTTTACAATCCACAAACTAAAAAAAGTAGAACACAAAATTTCTTCTTAGATGATTATAATCCCTTTATGTCTTGTGAGGATAGTTATTTTACAGGAGAAAAAACAAATACCGATTTATTAGCCATTAAAGACTCCTTAGTTATCCAATTCACAAAAAATGATTTAGAGCGCGTAAATACAGACAATCAAGACCTTGCCAATTTCTTTAATAATTATATTATTGTTAATGCATTAAAACAAGAAAGTGCATTAAGAAAAATGATTAACGCTTTTTCTAAAGAAGAACTTTACAATTATTTGATTGATAATTG
>CAZAOF010000064.1:1177-8118 GCA_964486665.1 uncultured Sediminibacterium sp. | reverse complement strand
TGGCTATTTCTGGTTGGTAGTAATTGTATAAAATAGATATCTTCGGTTATATGATAATGTCTATTTTGCCTAATCTCTACTTTTCTATAGTTGTACTTGCTATCATTGCTTTTGTAGATGTATTGGTGAAGTTTAAAAATGCAAAAGCACTAAAATTCTTTTTTTTATTATTACCTTTTTCAATTGGTATTGTAGGGTTAATTAATTCTTTTAGTGCAGTACAGTTTGTTTATTTTGTTGCTTTTTTCAAAGCAGCTTTAGCTATATCCTTATTGAATATCTTTTCCATTCTTTATTTCCCAAAATTTAAAAAATGGACATTATATTTTTCTATCATTATGCTGTTAGTGATCCTGGTTATTATGCTTGTCAATAATAACTTTCTTCCACGTAATCCAATCCTAGAGCAGCTTAGATTCATTTCAATAGATAAAGATTTAAATATTATTATAACCCCAGTTGTGGTATTTGTTCGATTTGCATTTATCATTATTTCAGGCGTACACTTATTTTATTTTTGGTATGTTATTTACAATAAAATAAACCTGAATAATATTTATTATGAAAAAATAAGAAAGTGGACCTCCCTTGTTTTTGCATTGAGCTTGATTATTATTATCACAAATATTACAATCTATTTTACTGAAAACCGTTTGTACTGGGGTAACTTATTAAGTATTTTTATCTCCTTTTATTTACTTTTATTAGTGCTGAAAAGACCTACTTTTTTAAACACGGCAGCTAAGAAAATTGCTTTCGGTCATAAGTTCAACCTTGAGCAAGAAGCCGAGGTTGATGAATTGCTTTTCTTGAATATTTTTTTACAAGAGAAATATTTTGTTCAAAAAGACGCTTCTTTAGAGGGGCTTGCCAATAAGCTTAAGGTTAGTACACCCTATCTTTCTTTATTTATTCAAAAAAAGTATAACATGTCTTTTAGTGACTTAGTGAATAAAAACAGGGTTAACTACTTTTTTGAGATTGTTCAAAACCCGCTTTATCATAATTTTACAATCGACGCCTTGGCTAGAGAAGTCGGATTTAGTTCTAGACAACACCTTAATAAACCCTTCAAGAAGTTTCACGGGGGGAATCCATCTGATCTAATTGATAGTTTCGTTTTACCTGAATAAGGTGCTTTTTACTTAAAATTTGCTTCTGTTTCTTTGTCATATCATTCGATATCTGACAAATTGTACCCTATTTTTTGTGTCTTATTTTATAAAATTTTAATTTTATATATTTTGTTAATAATTGATAATCAATGAATCATATTTATTAACACCGAATTTTCTCTATTTGCTCTCCTTTTTTGGATACCCATTCCCCTAGTTCGATATTGTAGCCTGTTATTCAACAATCTACTTTTATGAAAAAAAAGAAACTAGACATTTTTAACCTTTTTTACAGTGGTGCCGCTGTGGTTATTTTAATTGGTGTTATTGCTAAATTATTAGAATGGCCTGCCCAGGACTTATTAATCACCCTCGGTTTAAGTATCGAAGCGGTCGTATTCGGTGTTTCTGCCATTAAATACGTAGAGGTTGAAGAAAAACAGGAGGTCGCAACCGAAGCAACACTGGCTAAAGTTGCTGATGGATTGGGTAATTTGGCTTCCGGGGCAGTTGGTGGTGGAGGTACTGGATCAACTGCTGGTTCTGGCGATACCTATGTGAATATACAAACAGGCAATACAGAAGCGTCTGTTCCTGTTGCACCAAGTTCTAGCAATAGTTTAAAAGTAGCTTCTACTAGTTATCCCGAAACAAGCACAAAGCTTGCTATTGATATTCAAGCACCTGCCACTCAAGTTTACGCTGCCCCATTAGCAGAGGAGACTACAAGACAGTCAACCAATATGGTTAGCACGACTTCGTCTTCTGCCTCATCTACGAATGCTTCCAATACTTTATGGCAGCTCGAGCAGTTGGATATCTTAAGCCTTTCTAAAGATTTATTTTATCAGCCCGAGTGGAATAGATTAACTACAGAAGAATACAATCATTTAAGTAGTTTATTTAAAACCTTATTCAATAAAAAAGTGCCAACCAAAGAGTCACTTCCTTTTTTGGCTCAGTTTCCTGTCAAAATCCCGGTTCCAGAAATTGCTGAATTAGATTTGGCTAGTGCCTCAACATTAGAGCAACAAGATGTTGAAGTAATTTGCAAAGCTTTTGAAGTGATTAAAGTAACCAACTTATTCGAACACTTTATTATAGAATTAGTGGGTCCTGATATTGTTATCAGAGCTAAACAACCAAAAGAAACAATCATTTTTGGTGGTGAAGACGAATCTATTTTATCTCATTGTCAAGCCTTCTACAAAAACGAATTAATTGTTAGTCCTAATATTGATTGTTTAAAGCCAATCATTAAATTAAAAGACCAATTTTTGGTTGATCACTTGATTCAGAAAGTGAATGTTAAAAATGAAGCTGAATTTATTTCATTAGCAGAAGCTTTATCTAGCAAACAAGATGACACTAAGAAAAAGTTATTTAATAAGTTTAAGAAGATCAAGTACAATACACAAAATGATGCTGGTTATGTGTACTTAAAGACGTTGACTAAATTGGCTGCAACCTTTGCTGATCAATCAATTGCACAAAACTTATTGACTTCGATTGTAGAGATTCAAGTGAATGATACTTTGACTATTACAAACGCAGATGTGGTTAATAGTTATGCTGATACCATTTACTTTGGTCCTAAAAACGAGTATAGTGTAGTACTTAAAGACATATTCCTTAATGGAGAGTTAGCACATTTGGATTACTTCAACAACTTAATTGAAAAACTGGCTACGGATGGCATTGCACATAAGTCTAAATTATTAGAATTATTCAATCTAAAAGAGCAGGATTCTAAAAAAGAAGTATTCAACAAATTGAATTACCATTTAGCAAAAACAAATACTGTTGCAGGTGGTGCACAATTAGCCTTCATTTTATTATACAAGCAGTACAGTTAAATTAAAATCTAGTATATGGCCGAAGGACACGTAGACGTCAAAAGATACCAGATTATAAGTCTTTTGTACATCGTTTTTATTTGCTTCTCTGTAATCAATATCAAGATATCGGTATTGGATTCTAATATCTATACTATTAAGTCTTTTCAGTCTCTTGAAAAAGAAGAGTTGAAAAAGGTAGACATTAGTAATAAAATCATTACAGATAACCTTCCTATCATTAATAAAAGCCCAAAAGCAGTTAGCTATTTAAAAATTAGATCAAGACTGGTAAAGAGCTATGATATAGTGAATAGCGTAATACAACACGTTGACAGCGAATTTGCAAAAGAGAAGACAGATATCTTCAAGCAATTCAATAGTAGAAACCTTGTCGAGAAAATTTTAAAAAGCGATAAAGGGGTAATATTATTAGATAAAGACTTATTTGAATTATCTGATTTCATCAAAAAGTCACCCTTCAAATTAGCTACTTCTTTGGATGACATCATTCCTTTAAAAAGAACGGTAACTACCATTAAAGGGAAAGAAGAAGATTGGCAGTATTATTTATTTATGCATAAGCCTACTGCTATTAGTTACATGCAGTTGGAGCGTATTAAATTACTAATCACCAAAACACAACTCTTGTATCAAGAGGCAGCTTTGGCCGAAATTGGTTATATGCCTACCTATTTCTCTCAGTTTAATCCAAAATTATATGTGCTCAAAGCTTCTGTGAAAGAGTACAAGGAAGAGGATATCATTAAGCCTGGTCAGAAAGTAGTTAATATTACTGATGAGGTCTATGACGAATTGTTTAAGAAGATTCTTAACTCTTTACATACAGAAAATATTTTTGTTGGCTTGAACAATACCTTGCTAAGAGATTTTGACTTTATGATGGGTACAGATTTCGATATTGACATCTCTCCTAAAGTGAATCTAGTGAAAGGAGATAAAAATTACAAAGTAGTTTTCAATAAAACAGGTGAATACCTACTTCGATTTTATGACTTAAGGAATGCAAGTAAAAAGGTCCTATTCGAAAAACGAATCATGGTGAATCCGATTCCTGATCCTGTAGTTAGGGTTAAGGGGGACAATTTAAGTAGTTATACCATTAGTGTAAAAGATTTACTTTCTTCTGAGCGATTAGAAGCCAAGTTAGAAATCAATAATTTAAACTTTTTCCCTGGTCGTATAAACAGTTTTAAAGTGATCAGGATCCATAACGGAAAAGAAGAAGAGTCTATTAGTAACTACGGTGAACTATTTCAGTCGCCTACACAAAAGGTTTTAGGCGCATTAAAAAAGAATGACTTGTTAATTTTTGACAATGTCAATATCTCTTTAATTGATGGTTCTACTAGAACATCCGCACCTATTATTTATAAAATCATTGATTAATGAAAAGGATTTTTGGAATATTTTTTTTGGTCTTCATGTCTTTTAATTCATTAAAGGCACAAGACACGTTGGCGGGTAATTATGACAAGTTAACGATTGCATCTGGTAAACATGTTATAAAAGATGTGGTTACAGTTACTGGCAAATTAATTGTTGAATCAGGTGCAGTGATAGAGTTTATCGAGCCTGGTGTTCTTGTGTGTGAAAGTGGTATTGAAATGGTTGGTCGTAATCTTGATATTACTTTAATTGGTAAAAATAAAAAAGAGGGAGTAGGGTTAATCATTAAAAACGTAGACGTCAATCCTGTCAATATTAGTAATGTTGTCTTTTCAGGATTACAATTACCAATTTTCTTTGACTTTGGCTGGAAAAGAGCTAGCGTGAATATTAGCGACAATCATTTTATTGGCAATACAGGTAAAATATCTGTGATACAAGTGTTGAATCCTCCTTTTAACTTTAACCAATCCGATGATTTTGTTAATTTCAGGATCTCCCATAATTTATTTACTGCCAACAATGCTGCTTTATATTTTGAAGATTTAAAAAGTGATCATGTAAAATATGAAATCACCAATAACGCTTTTGTAAATAATTCAGTTTATGGCTTTAAGAACTACAATATCTCAACCAATTTAATTTACGGCAGAGTTGATCAACTTTTCTCTAAATATAGTGCCAAGCTTACAGGTAACTCATTTGTAGCAAACTACCTTATAGACAACCTAAGTGATACCATTGTACATGTGGCTAATTTTGGTGTATATGGTACTGATAAAACTTTTGATTTAGCAAATAACTATTGGGGAGGCAGCACTAAGGAAACTACCTATAAGGGCATTTATGATCAAACATTAAATTACAATTCACCGAAAATAAATTTAGAGCCTTTCTTAAGTGCTCCAGATGGTAAGTCACCTGCGCACGTTTTTTCTATTTTGAATGGAGATACAGATATCGAAGTACCTGATACTTTATTAGTTAAAGAAAGTTTCAAGTCTTTTAAATTATTATCAAATAATAAACTTGATTTTAATAACCTTACATTAGGATATAGTTACTTCAAAGATGATAGTACTTTAAAAAGAACAGACACGACGCTGACATTTTCGATTCAGGCAATTAATGATCTCTCTAATAAAATCACTATCACTAAAACTGCAAATACTGCTAAAAAAATTGGCTACTATAATTTTTCAGGAATAGTTGATGTTAATGGAAAAGCTACTCCACAGATTAAAGTAGGTTATATCAACTACCTTAAAGACCTCAGACGCAGGAATCTTCTTGCCGATTTAATCAAAGAAAAAAAATCTGAAGATAGTTTAAAGACACCTCCTAGAGCAATGGATTCTTTAAAAAACATCTTCCAAAAAATAGAAGCGCCACTTAAAAGTAAAATTGAAGTTGCCTTATTGAGTGGGGGTGCTATTTTTACAGGTACAATTAGTAATAAAAATTTGTTCAGTAATGATGTCAATCTTTATAATGCATTACAAGTAAATTATACGATATACTCTAATTTGAGCGCTTCATTAACAGTCGCTAGTTTTAAACTTAGTAATTCTGATTATTTATCAAATAATAATGAACAGATTGCACGTGGAATGAAATTTAGTACTTCTATGTTGAGTATTTCACCTTCTGTTCAATACGATTTTGTTGACAATAGATTGTATTCAAAAGCTAGAAGAATTCGTCCCTCAATTGGTTTTGGTTTAGATATTGCAACTTTTAATCCAACAGGTGTTTATAAAGGGAAGGAGTATAACTTACAAACTTTAGGCACTGGTGGTCAATTTATTGACAGCGCAGGTAAGCCTTATTCTTTAATGGCACTAGGATATTTCTTCCATTTCAAAGTGAAATATCAATTGTCTAGATTTAATAGTGTAGGTATACATTTTGCTTACCACAAAAGTATGTCTGATTATTTAGATGATGTTGGCCCTGATCCTTATCCTAATGCACTAACATTATTGGAAAAGACCAAGACGGATGCGGCAGCTGCTGTCTATTTCTCAAACCCAACAGCAAGGACTGTAACCAAGGGTCAGTTGCGTAATAGTCCAACCAGGCCATCTGATGGCTGGGTAAATTTTGGCATTTTCTTTTCTAGAAGATTATTTAAATAGTAAGCAAAACCTATGAAATCGATTTTTACTTTATATAGATATGCTGTTTTAAAAGCATTTGTTTTTATTTTATTATCTAGTGTGCTCTCTTCCTGTTCAAAAGAAGTACTTGTTGATGAAATAGATTTCCAAAGACACCTTGTTGGAGGTACAGGTAGTTTTCAAAATACATTTAAAGTTTGGAAGTTGGATTCAATGGCCGTAGATGGCAAGGGGTATACTTTATCAACGAATCAAAAAAAGTACACTAAAAAGTTTTACCATAGTGGTGCTTACATAGATAGTGATGGTTTTTCTGGAACTTGGGAGATTTCAGCCATTAATGCTTTAAGTCATATTACATCAGGCACTTTAGCTACGACCAAATTGACTAGTAAATATGAAATAGTGGAAGTGAATTCAGCACAATTAAATCTTAAGTTGTTGAATACAACGACTAAATA
>CAZAOF010000064.1:0-1077 GCA_964486665.1 uncultured Sediminibacterium sp. | reverse complement strand
TATATAAGTTCATATACTATAAATATTCAATGACTTTTAATGATTTGGTAAATAAAAATAGGGTTGACTATTTTATAGATATTATTCATAACCCTAAGTATTTAAATTTCACTATTGACGCATTAGCTAAAGAAGCTGGATTCTCTTCTCGTCAACATTTATACAAGCCATTTAAAAAATTCCATGGAGGAAATCCTTCAGATATCATGGATGCTGTTGCTGTGTAATACATCTGTTCGATCGCTCATTATTTCCTGGGTATTTTTAAGATCATTATTTATCATTTTTTGGCTTTAAATAGTCACTTTTTTAGTAATATATAATTATTTTATATAATTTATTATTAATTGGTATAGAGCGTTTCATATTCTTTATCACCAATATTTCACCTGTTTCTGTTACTATTTGTCTATCCTCAGCAAACGTTCAATATTGTGCTCTAATTTGAACCTGAGCGTATGCATTTATTTTACAATTTGAAACTATTTTTTTTCAAAAAATTTGGGAAGAAAGAACAACGTATAAAATTACTTTTTGACCATCATTTCTACGTTAACAAGTATTATTTACACAAATCGGCTACTGCTGCTGAACTATGTCGTATACTAAATATAACACATATAGAGCTTGAACAATTGTCAATGAGTCACTATACCATGGGTTTTGAGACCTTAAGGGACATGCATCGTTTTCAGCATTTTTGGGATGAGTTTACAAATCCAGTAAATGCTGATCTCCCAGTTCAGTCTATCATTTCGCTTTGCGGATTTTCATCTACCCAAGAGTTTAATAGTTTACTATCGGATCACAAAGAGGCGAGTAAATACATTCTAAAAAAGAATTTTTCTTAATCATTATCTGGTCCTGTTAGTTACAATCATATTTTTTAAAGAGTCTACATATGTTCAAATCATTACAATTTTTAGTTTTTATTTGTTTAATAGCATTTAGCAATATTACCAATGCGCAAATTACTCCTGATGGTATTTTGTTCCAAGCAGTAGCAAGGGATATCAATGGGAATGCAGCTTCAGGTAGAAATATCTATGCAAAAGTTACCATATTAAAAGGAACAGC
>CAZAOF010000063.1:0-8598 GCA_964486665.1 uncultured Sediminibacterium sp. | reverse complement strand
ACTACTAAAGAAGCAGTTGAATTATTAATGAACGATCCAGCTACAGAAGGTATCATCATGATTGGTGAGATTGGTGGAAGCATGGAAGCTGATGCTGCAAACTGGATTAAAGACAATATGAGAAAGCCAGTTGTTGGATTCATCGCAGGTCAAACAGCGCCTCCAGGACGTCGTATGGGTCACGCTGGTGCAATCATTGGTGGCGCAGATGATACAGCTGAAGCAAAGATGAAAATCATGGCTGCATGTGGTATCCACGTATGTGCAAGCCCAGCAGATATTGGTAAAACCATGGCTGCTGTTCTAAAAAAATAATTACGTTATTTTATATAAATGAATCCCTTAGTATGCAAATGCTAAGGGATTTTTTATTGTATTTTTGAACCATGAAATTTAACTGCTGCGCTTTATTTACTTCCTTAATGCTTTGCTTAGTTATATGCAACACCACAGAGGCACAGCAAAAGCTTTTGAGTATACATTTTACAGCTCCAACCCAAATGTATCAGGGAGAATCTGTCAATTTAAAAGTGCAAGTAAAACATCAAATTAAAAAAGAACAAACCGGACATCTTAATTTTGCTCTTTTTAACGCAGCTACAAAACAATCTGTAGATGGTTGGTTCTTGAATTTTTTTCCCTTTCAATACTTTACTACTATTGCAGGTGAGTTTTTTGAAACTGAATTTCCGTTTACGGTCCCTAATGATTTTGTAGGTAAATTCGAATTAGAACTAGTAGCACAAGTTGATACAATTAAAGATAGCATCAGGATAACTATCCCCACTTTGATTAAGCAATAAACATTGGATAATACAAATAACATTCAGGAAGTAGATTATATTATAGTAGGCCAAGGAATTGTTGGCACTTGGTTAAGTTACTATGCAATGCAAGCCGGAAAAACATTTGTAGTTATTAACGATAGTAGCTTGCCAGCAGCATCTAAAGTAGCAAGTGGTGTGATTAATCCAGTAACAGGAAGGCGTATCGTACAAACATGGATGATTGAAACTTTCCTACCCTTTGCATTAAAAGCTTATTCAGATTTAGGCGTAAAATTAAATAAGGATATTGTTAAAAAAGCCCCTGTGGTATTGATTCATCCTTCCGAGCAAATGCGAGAAAGTTTTGACTACCGTTTAGAACATGAGAATGTTTATTTACAAAAAAACAATGTCGCAGATTTTGAAGCTTTCATGCATATCCCTTTTGGAACAGGACAAATCAATCAAAGCATTTGGATCGATTTAAATTCATTGTTGACTAGCTGGCGTCAGAAATTAATAGACACCCAACAATATGTAGAGGACAAGTTTGACTTTATCGATTTTAAAATAACGAGTGAAGGAGTTAGATGGAAAGGAATAGAAGCCAAACGCATTTTATTTAGTGATGGATTAAATAGTATTCAAAATCCATATTTCAAGGGACTACCCTTTGCTCCCAATAAAGGAGAAGCTTTAATTGTAGAGATCAAAGATTTACCCAATCAATCTATTTATAAACATAACTTATCCATAGTTCCATGGAAGGATCAACTTTTTTGGGTTGGTTCTAATTATGAGTGGAATTACGAAGATGTAAATCCTAGTATCGCTTTTAAAACAAAAATGGAAACTGCTTTAAGGCAATTATTGAAAGTTCCATTCACTATTGTTGACCATCTGGTGGGTCTAAGACCTGCCAATCAAGAACGAAGGCCGTTTGTTGGCATGCACCCTCTATACAAAGCCGTGGGTATTTGTAATGGGATGGGCACCAAGGGCTGCTCACTTGCACCTTATTTTTCCAAAGCTTTAATCGACTTTTGTGAAAATGGAAAAGCAATACATCCCGAAGCTAGCTTAGAAAGATTTAAATTTGTTTTAGAAAATCAAGTCACTCCTAATCATACTAATTAATCCATGAGAGAAGATCAAGCAAACTATTATCATATCCCTATCGCGTACAGAAAGATGGAGAATTTACATATTGTATTTTGGATTTTCAAAGATATTGGCTGGTGCATGGGCTTTACCTGGTTAGGCATTTCAATGATCGTGCCTACAATGATTATATCCATTGTGATTGCTTGGAGAACAAGAAAAATTGTTTCAGAACTATGTCATAACCTGGCTATTACTGTATGGATTTCTGCCAACTCATTTTGGATGTGTACCGAATTTTTTGGAGTAGACCATATCCAGATTGGTGGTGGGTTAACAGTGAAGCATCTAGCCATGATCCCATTTATAACAGGTATGTTAATTTTAGGCTACTACTATATTTGGTACAAGCCAAGACATAGCGAAGAAAATTTAACTTTATAAATATTTCTTTAATCGATAGGATTGAAAAAATGTGAGTAGCCCTAAAACAGAAATGGTTAAAAATGCCCACCTTAAACCAAGTGCCCCTGATAAGAATCCTACAATAGGAGGACCAATTAAAAATCCAAAGAAACCAATTGAGGAAACAGAAGCCAATGCAATACTTGCTTGTCCCGGTTCTGCAGATTTGCCAACACTTCCGTAAATAGTTGGAATGACAGAAGATACCCCAAAACCTACCAACATAAAGCCAATAGTACTTGTATAAATAGTTGGATATACAATGGCAATAACTAGACCTAGCGTAACCAATAGGCCGCTCAACATTAATTGCTTTCTAGGTCCCCAATAATTAATCAATGCATCTGCAAACATCCTGCCTGTGGTCATACAAGCCATGAAGCTAATATAACCGATAGTCCTTTGACTCTCTGAAACCTTTACCACTGTTTGATAAAACACCCCACTCCAATCAAACATCATCCCTTCACAAATCATATTACTTAAGGCGATTAAACCAAATTGAAACATCAATGGAGTTGGCTTAGTCCACATTTTTTTCAATGACTGTTTATTCGATTCGCTATGTAATAAATGCTGTTGAGTTGTTAAAAGAAATAAATAGCCTAATGCAAGGATCAATAAAAATTGCATCATGGGTGTTAATGATTGTGCAATAAAATAGCTACCAACCAATCCACCAACAAATCCTGCTAAACTCCAAAAACCATGGAAACTAGAGATAATACTTTTCTCAAATAATTTAGCCAACTCAACTGCTTGGGTATTAACTGATACATTGAATAAATTACCGATCATGCCAAAAACGAATAATGCTAGCCCCAAATGCCAGACATTCGTATTGGCTGCCCACCCAATATTTACTAATGATAAAGGATATAATATGGAAGCAATTTTAAGCATTCTATTACTACCATGTCTTGCCGTTAAACTCCCAGACAAAGGAATGCCTAAAAAGGACCCTAATGGCAGGAACAAAAGCATACCTCCAAACTGTGCATCCGTCAATCCCAACGCCATTTTGATATCGGGAATACGGCTCGCCCAACTAGCAAAACAGATACCTGTATAGAAAAAATAACCGGATAAAATAATACGTCTTGACTGTTTGGATATACTTGTTTCACTCATGGCCCAAAGATCGGTATTTTATAGGATTTGGGCTATATTTGCAGACCTTTCATTTTAATAGCAATCTATGTATCGTACACACCATTGTGGTCAGTTAAATATCCAATTTGTCAATCAAGAAGTTACCCTTGCAGGTTGGGTACAAACCATTCGTAAATTCGGCGCCATCACTTTTGTGGATCTTAGAGATCGTTATGGCATTACACAGTTATTATTAGGCGAAGGATTACAAGCACAACTTGATGATCAACCATTAGGTCGTGAGTTTGTCATTCAGGCAAAAGGAAAAGTGATTGAACGTTCAAGCAAAAATGTCAATATCCCAACTGGTGAAATTGAAATTAATGTGACTGAATTTAAAATATTAAATGCCTCCATGGTTCCTCCGTTCACCATTCAGGACGATACAGATGGCGGAGATGATATTAGAATGAAATACCGTTTCTTGGATTTGAGAAGAAACGCTGTTAAAAAGAATATTGAATTAAGGTATAGTGTGAATCGTGCAACGCGCAACTATTTACACGAAAAAGGATTCATGGATATTGAAACCCCTTTTTTAATTAAGTCTACTCCAGAAGGAGCACGTGATTTTGTGGTGCCAAGCAGAATGAACCCAGGTGAATTTTATGCCCTACCCCAGTCTCCTCAAACTTTCAAGCAATTATTGATGGTGAGTGGATATGATCGTTACTATCAAATTGTAAAATGTTTTAGAGACGAGGACTTGAGAGCAGATCGTCAACCAGAGTTTACACAGATTGACTGCGAGATGAGTTTTGTAGAGCAAGAAGATATCTTAAATATGTTCGAAGGATTGATAAAGAGCATCTTTAAGGATGTAAAAAATATCGATTATACCGAAGCTGTTCAAAGAATGACATGGGAAGATGCCATGTGGCATTATGGCAATGACAAACCTGATATTCGTTTTGGTATGGAATTGTGCAATTTGAAAAAGCCTGCACATGTATTTTCTGACAAAGCAGACCAAGCAGCTTTAATCAATGGTGTTGATTTTAAAGTATTCGACGAAGCAGAAACAGTGATTGCAATTGCAGCACCAGGATGCAGTGAGTTTACCCGTAAACAAACAGACGAATTAACAGAGTGGGTAAAGCGCCCACAGATAGGCATGAAAGGCATGGTATTTATCAAATGTAATGCAGACGGCACTTTCAAAAGCAGTGTAGACAAATTCTACTCAGAAGATAAATTAAAAGCCATCGCTGCTGCTACTAATGCAAAAGCAGGTGATTTAATTTTAATTCTTGCAGGAGCTGAAGAAAGAACACGTAAAGCAATCAGTGAATTAAGGTTAGAATTAGGAAAACAATTAGGCTTTAGAAAAGAAGATGAATTTAAGTTGTTATGGGTAATGGACTTCCCATTATTCGAATACGATGAGGAAGGGAATCGTTGGGTAGCAAGACATCATCCGTTCACTTCACCTAAGCCAGATCATATTGATATTATGATCAATAATGCTCCAGAAATTAAAGATGCAGCCAAATATTTAGAACATCCATATGCCAATATCAAAGCCAATGCTTATGATATGGTGTTAAATGGTAATGAAATAGGTGGAGGTTCTATACGTATCTTCCAAAGAAACCTTCAAGAAAAAATGTTTGCTGCATTAGGTATGTCTCCAGAGGAGGCGCAACATAAATTTGGATTCTTATTGGGGGCTTTTGAATATGGTGCACCGCCACATGGTGGTATCGCATTTGGCTTTGATCGTCTTTGTGCTTTATTAGGTGGTAGCGAAAGTATTAGAGACTTTATCGCCTTCCCTAAAAACAACAGCGGTCGTGATGTTATGTTAGATGCCCCAAGCAGCATTGACGACAAACAATTTGAGGAATTGCATATCAAACTAAATTTAAAGTAAACACATGCAACAGCCTTCGAAATTGTACATTGTACTATCTTATATTTTACTTCCTGTTGCTTTGTTCTTTGGCTTCTTGGACAGTATCTTGTTTTTTTCTGCCCTAGCTAATCCAAGTGCGATGATTTTAGTCTTTGCAATGGCTTGTATTGTTATCTATAGCTTTACAAGTTTTAAGTTTTTGAAACTAGGTATCGAAAGAGAACAACCTCAAACTACTAAGTTGAAAGATTGGATCAAAGTAAATGCATATGTGAGTTTATTCATGTTTAGCTTAATCTTTTTAAATGCAGTGAGCATTTTAATATCAAACGACGCTACCTTAACGGGTTTTGTGGATGAATTCTTACAACAACAGTCTGGCTTACCTCCTGAATTCAATAGTCAGTTTGTATTAAAAATCATGCGCACAGCTTCCTACTTTTTATTTGTTATTGGCGCTGTAGGAATCTTACATATTCGTTTGACTTTGAAACTAGTAAAGGAATACGACTACCTGTTCGAAAAATAAATTGGGTAACTTTATACCAATGAATCAACATATCCCTTTAGCAGAGCGATTACGTCCGCATACACTAGCCGACTTGATTGGACAAGAACATTTGTCTGGAGAAAATAGTGTACTACAAAAAGCTATTCAAAAAGGAAAAGTCCCTTCCATGATCTTATGGGGTCCTCCTGGCGTAGGTAAGACCACGCTTGCTAATATTATTGCCACTACATTTAACAGCGCCTATTATCAATTGAGTGCTATTAGCAGTGGTGTGAAAGAATTAAGAGAGGTCATAGAAGAAGCAAAGTCCAAAGATGGCGCTATTTTATTTATAGACGAGATTCACCGATTCAATAAAGGACAACAAGACGCTTTATTAGGTGCGGTAGAAAAAGGTATCATCACTTTAATTGGTGCCACTACAGAAAATCCAAGCTTCGAAGTCAATAGTGCCTTACTTAGTAGATGTCAAGTATTTATTTTGAAGGCCTTAGACAAAGAAGCACTTACAAAACTAGTAGCACAAGCAGTAGAAAAGGATCCACTCTTCAAACAACACACCATTGAGATCAAGGAAACAGAAGCATTGTTTCAATTGTCTGGTGGTGATGGCCGCAAACTATTCAATCTTTTAGAGTTATCAACTGAAGCCTTGATTGGCACTGCTACATCTAAGGATGAGCCATTAGTATTGACCAATGATTGGGTCATGCAAGTTGCACAAACAAATATTGCATTGTACGATAAAAACGGAGAGCAACATTATGATATCATTTCTGCCTTTATTAAAAGTATGCGAGGATCTGATCCAAATGGTGCCATTTATTGGTTATCGAGAATGATAGCAGGAGGTGAGGATGTAAAATTCATTGCGAGACGTATGTTGATTTTTGCCAGCGAGGATGTTGGCAATGCCAATCCAAATGCTTTATTACTAGCCAACAATTGTTTTGACGCAGTAAATAAAATTGGCTACCCAGAAAGCAGAATCATCCTTTCCCAATGTGCCATTTATTTAGCAAGCTCAGCAAAAAGTAATGCTGCATATGAAGCCATTAATAACGGATTGGCATTGGTGCAAAAAACTGGCAACCTACCCGTTCCATTGCATTTACGTAATGCCCCTACTAAATTGATGAAGGATTTAAATTATGGCAAAGCATACCAATATTCACATTTAGGTGAAAACAATTTCTTAGAACAAGAATACCTGCCTGACGAAATAAAAGGTACTGCTTTATACCAGCCTCAGAAAAATCCAAGAGAAGAAGAACTAAAGAAGTTCTTGCACGAACGTTGGCGTGGCAAGTATGGCTATTAGGAGTTTTTATAAAATTCACTTTCCCTTATTTATCACGAAGCGTTGCTTCGCTCTTCTCTAATGATTTTTAAAAAGTAAAGGCCTCGAATCGAGGCCTTTACTTTTATGGGGCTATGTTATTAGGATATCTTTTCTGGAACTGCTCGGCCTACGATACCGCTTGCTGCACCTCGGTCTCCTCCTTCGTGGTATTCAGCATCTTCGTTTACATCCCATAGGTCAAATAATTCCTTGCCTGCTATAATATTTTTTGCAGCTAGCATGGCTGTCATCATACTATGGTCTTGGTTATTGTATTTATGCATACCATTACGACCTACTAAATACAATCCTTTGTATTCCTTCAATGCTTCACGAATCAAATTCAAATGATCCTTGTATTCATGGTCGTATACTGGATAAGCCTTAGGTTGTCTCACCACATAACCGTCAACTACTGCAGAGGGCTTGGTTAAACCAATTTGGTCAATTTCTTTAGTACCTAATGCAATTAATTCTTCGTTGCTACTTGTCCATAAACCATCTCCTTCGAAACAGAAATACTCTAAACCATAACAAGCCATTTCAGGATCTGGGACCATGAAAGGACTCCAAGACTTAAAGTTTTGGATACGACCCACTTTGACATTCGGCTCATGAATATAAATCCAGTTATCACTAAATGCATCTTGATCCTTACAGATCAATACTACTGTTAAGAAGTCTCTGTATTTTAATTGACTTGCTGCATGTAAAACTGGTGCACTAAATGCAGGCGCTACTGCAGGAATTAACTCACGCATGGGCGCAGAAGACAATACATAATCAAAGCCTTCTAATACAGCACCATTAGTCGTATATACTTTCCAAGTCTCCCCAGTTTTCTCAATCTTATTGACACCAGTATTCATTTCAATTTTTACACCTAATGCTTTGCTCTTCACCACACATTCTTCCCACATCATACCTGGTCCACGTTTTGGATATCGGAAAGAATCGATCAAAGTTTTAATCACATCTCCCTTGCTCTTTTTACCTGAAGGCTTAAATAAGGCATTCCAAACTGCACTACTCAAAGACAATCCTTTGATACGTTGCGCTGCCCAGTCTGCAGAAATTTCTTTACATGGGATACCCCATACTTTTTCGGTATAAGTTTTAAAGAAGATATTAAATAATCGCTTCCCAAATTGATTGGTTACCCAGTCCTCAAAGTTTTGCGGATCCTTTATAGGAAATACTTTTGCTTTCAAATAACTCATGACACATAAGAAGCTTTCAAAGATGCCCAATTTTAATAAGGCTTCAAACGCTGCTAGTGGATAAGAGAAAAACTTTTTATTGTAAAAAATTCTAGAGCTTCTTGGACGCTCCAATAATTCATCTGATAAAATTTCTGTCCAAAAATCTTCTACTTCTTTTGATTTTGAAAAAAAGCGGTGACCAC
>CAZAOF010000062.1:6617-8665 GCA_964486665.1 uncultured Sediminibacterium sp. | reverse complement strand
TGCGTGTATTGGATGGTTTGATTGCATTGTTCTCTGCTGTGGATGGTGTTGAACCTCAATCAGAAACTGTATGGCGTCAAGCTAACCGTTACAAAGTTCCTCGTATCGGTTTCGTAAACAAAATGGATCGTGCTGGTGCAGATTTCTTAATGGTTGTAAACCAAGTAAGAGAAATGTTAGGTGCAAAGGCTGTGCCATTACAATTACCAATTGGAGCTGAAGATGGTTTCAAAGGAGTAGTGGACTTAATTAAAATGAAAGGTATTATCTGGGATGATGCAACAGAGGGGATGACTTACTCAGAGATTCCTGTACCTGATGATATGAAAGAAGATGTTGATTACTGGAGAGCTCAATTGATTGAAGCAGTTGCTGAATATGATGACAAGTTGATGGAGAAATTCTTTGAGAACCCAGATTCAATTTCTGAAGATGAGGTACACGAAGCCATCCGTAAAGCATGTATCGATTTAAGTATCGTTCCAATGATGTGTGGTTCTTCTTTCAAAAATAAGGGTGTACAAACTGCATTAGATGCGGTATGTCGTTATTTACCTTCTCCAGTAGATGTAGATGACACAGAAGGTACAGATCCAGATACAGGAGAAAAAATCTATCGTAAGCCTAATGCAAAAGAACCATTTGCTGCATTGGCATTCAAAATTATGACAGATCCATTCGTAGGACGTCTTGCGTTCTTCAGATGTTATTCTGGTCACTTAGATGCGGGTTCTTATGTAAGAAACGTACGTAGTGGTAAGAATGAGCGTATCTCTCGTATCATGAAGATGTTTGCGAACAAACAAAACCCAATCGATTTTATCGAAGCAGGTGATATCGCAGCAGCGGTTGGATTTAAAGAGATTAAAACAGGAGATACATTATGTGATGAGAATCACTTAATTGTTCTTGAGAATATGTTTATCCCAGAACCAGTTATCTCTGTAGCTGTTGAGCCAAAAACTCAAGCAGACGTTGATAAAATGGGTATGGCGATTGCAAAATTAGTAGAGGAAGATCCTACCTTAAGAGTTAAGACTGACGAAGATACTGGTCAAACAATCTTATCAGGTATGGGTGAATTACACTTAGAGATCATTGTTGACCGTATGCGTCGTGAGTTCAAAGTGGAAATCAACCAAGGTAATCCTCAGGTTGCTTATAAGGAAGCATTTGGAACAACTATCGAACACCGTGAGGTCTTGAAGAAGCAATCAGGTGGTCGTGGTAAGTTCGCTGATATCCAATTCTCTATCGGACCTGCAGATGAGGAGTGGTTGGCAGCAAATCCTGATAAAAAATCTTTCCAATTTGTAAACGATTTATTTGGTGGATCTATCCCTAAAGAATTTGTCCCTGCAATCACAAAAGGTTTTGAAACTTCTATGACAACAGGTGTTTTAGCTGGTTTCCCAGTAAACAACATGAAAGTGCGTGTTTATGATGGTTCTTACCATGATGTGGATTCTGATGCAATGTCATTTGAATTATGTGCTAAAGCTGGTTTCAGAACTGCTGGTAAGAAAGCGAAGCCTACTTTACTTGAGCCAATCATGAAAGTAGAGGTAGTAACTCCAGATCAGTACATGGGAGATGTAACTGGTGACTTGAACCGTCGTCGTGGTATGTTAGAAGGTATGGATAGCAGAGGTAACCTACAAGTTATCAAAGCTAAAGTTCCTTTGAGCGAGATGTTCGGATATGTTACTCAATTACGTTCTTTGAGCTCTGGTCGTGCAACATCAACTATGGAATTCAGTCACTATAACCCAGCACCGAACAATATTGCTGAGGAAGTAATGGCGAAAAACAAAGGTAAAGTGAAGGAAGAAGACTAGTCAAATCCTTGATTTTCAATAAATTAGGAGCCCCCTCCAGTCAAATGGTGGGGGCTTTCTTTTGCTCCAGTAGGGAGGTTCAAAATATTTTGAAAAAAAATGAAAAAAAACACAATATTTCTTGAATGTTAGGTTACAACCCATTACCTTTGCATCCCCAAGATAATTTGGAAAAATAAGCTATGTCTCAAAGAATTAGAATAAAATTAC
>CAZAOF010000062.1:5204-6517 GCA_964486665.1 uncultured Sediminibacterium sp. | reverse complement strand
CCCCAAGATAATTTGGAAAAATAAGCTATGTCTCAAAGAATTAGAATAAAATTACAATCTTACGATCACAACTTAGTTGACAAGTCAGCTGAGAAAATCGTAAAAACAGTACGCAGTACAGGTGCAGTAGTTACAGGTCCTATTCCTTTGCCTACTCACAAACGCATTTTTACTGTGTTACGTTCACCGCACGTTAACAAGAAAAGTCGTGAGCAGTTCCAATTAGCAACGCACAAGCGTTTATTGGATATCTACACTTCTTCTTCTAAAACAGTAGACGCCCTAAGTAAGTTAGACTTACCTTCAGGTGTTGAGGTAGAAATTAAAGCATAAGTACTTTATAATTACCATCTCCCAATCGCTGCCCATTATGCAGTAGTCGAGAAAGGAGCGCTGGTTTGATCAAAGTAAAATATAAACAGGCCCTTCGAGGTTTGTTTACTTCCGGTACTTCCTCTCTCATAAGTGAGAAACAAAGGAAAAGGTCGGCAGCAAACAGGGATTGAATCCGAGCTACTATTAAAAGGTAGCATCATCATCGGATGTCCTCAGAACCAAGAGCGGGGCATAAACCGCAAAACAGATGAAAGGTATTATTGGAAAAAAAATTGGCATGACCAGCATCTTCGCCGAAGATGGAAAGCAAATCGCTTGCACCATTATCGAAGCTGGTCCTTGTACAGTCACTCAGGTTAAAACTCCTGAAGTAGACGGTTACAGCGCAGTGCAGTTAGCATTGGGCGACAAGAAAGAAAAGCATTCTACAAAGTCTGAAATTAATCACTACGCTAAAGCGCAGACTGCTCCCAAAAAATTCGTAAAAGAGTTCCGCAACTATTCTATTGAAGCTGCACTAGGAACAACACTTACCTTAGACATGTTCTCTGAAGGAGATACTGTTGAAGTTGTTGGTACAACAAAGGGTAAAGGTTTCCAAGGTGTTGTTAAGCGTCATGGATTTAGTGGTGTGGGTGAAGCTACGCACGGCCAACACGATCGTTCTCGTGCTCCAGGTTCTATTGGTGGATCATCTTATCCAGCAAGAGTATTCAAGGGTATGCGCATGGCAGGTCGTATGGGTAACGATCGCGTTAAAACAAAAGGTTTAAAAGTATTAAAGTTATTCCCAGAGAAGAACTACTTATTAGTAAGTGGATCAGTACCAGGACATAATGGTTCAATCGTTTTAATCCAAAAGTAATCACCACTCAATCGACAACAATGCAATTAGAAGTAATAGATATAAAAGGCAAAAAAACAGGCAGACAGGTAGAATTACCTGCTGAGATTTTTGGTGCTACACCAAATGATCA
>CAZAOF010000062.1:1826-5104 GCA_964486665.1 uncultured Sediminibacterium sp. | reverse complement strand
ATCATGAACCAATTGAAATTAGAGAACAAAAAGACTTTAGTAATCTTACCTGAGTACGATGAAAACATCTACTTAAGTACACGTAATATTCCTAACGTAGCAAGTTCTTTATTATCTGATATCAATACATACGACATCATGAACGCTGACGTATTAGTGATCACAGAAGGTGCTGCTAAAATCTTTAACGAAGAGGAAAAAGCAACAGCTTAATCCTTATAAGGTATAAAACTTATTATTATGAAGTTGACAGAAATATTAATCAAACCAATCCTTACGGAGAAAGCAAATGCGCAGCAAGAGAAATTGAGCCGTTATGCATTCAAAGTAAACCGTCGTGCGAACAAATTAGAGATCAAAACTGCGGTTGAGCAATTTTATGGTGTAAACGTTGTAGACGTAAACACGCTAGTTGTTCCAGGAAAAAGCAAGACTCGTTCAACTAAGTCTGGTATTATCTCTGGTGTTAAATCTGGATATAAGAAAGCTTTAGTTACAGTAGCGGAAGGTGAATCCATTGACCTTTACGCAAGTATATAACAATAGCCCGCGAAGCTGAAAAATTCGTAAGACCTAAAAGTCTTTAAAAGAAAAAACAAAACAAAATGGCATTAAGAAAGTACAAACCGATTACAGCAGGTACCCGTTGGAGAATAGGTAACGCTTACGCTGAAATCACAACTAACAAACCTGAAAAGAGTTTGTTAGAACCGCAAAAGAAAACTGCAGGACGTAACTTCCAAGGTCGTCGTGCAATGCGTTACATGGGTGGTGGTCATAGACAACACTATCGTCTTATCGATTTCAAAAGAAATAAGAAAGACATGGAAGCTAAAGTTGTTTCTGTTGAGTACGATCCAAACAGAACTGCATTTATCGCATTGGTTCAATATACTGATGGAGAGAAAAGATACATTATCTGTCCAAATGGTTTACAAGTAGGTGCTACTGTATCGTCTGGTGACAACGTTGTTCCAGAAATCGGTAACGCATTACCTATGAAGAATATCCCATTGGGTACAATGATTCACAATATCGAAATGCAACCTGGTCAAGGTGGTAAATTGGTAAGAAGTGCTGGTACATCTGCTCAGTTGGCGAATAAGGAAACTGACTATGCGGTACTTAAAATGCCTTCTGGTGAATTAAGAAAAGTATTGATTAACTGTTTTGCTACTGTAGGTGTGGTTTCTAATAGCGACCATAACTTAGAAACAGCTGGTAAAGCAGGTAGAAACCGTTGGAAAGGCGTACGTCCTCGTGTAAGAGGTGTGGCTATGAACCCTGTGGATCACCCGATGGGTGGTGGTGAAGGTAGAGCGTCTGGTGGACATCCAAGAAGCAGAACTGGTAAGTATGCTAAAGGAGAGAAAACTAGAACAAGAGGAAAGGGTAGCGACAAGTTGATTATTCAACGTCGTGACGGTAAAAAATTGACAAAATAATTTAACAATCAAATTAACTCGTTACTATGGGTCGTTCGATTAAAAAAGGTCCTTATATAGATCATAACCTTGAAGGAAAAGTAGAGGATATGAACGGAGGCAAAACTAAGAAAGGTGTAATTAAAACTTGGAGTCGTAGAAGTACAATCTCTCCAGATTTCGTAGGACATACTTTCGCAGTACACAACGGAAATAAATTTATCCCAGTTTATGTTACCGAGTTCATGGTAGGTCATAAATTAGGTGAATTCTCTCCAACAAGAAACTTCAGAGGACACGCTGGATCAAAAAAGTAAATCAACATTAAGGTTTGATCGTTAAGTTCAAACACTAAACAATAAAGAACTGGAAGCAGTAGCTAAACTAAACAATTATCCCACAGGTCCACGTAAGATGCGTTTGATCGCAGACGTTATTCGTGGTATGGAAGTGGAAAAAGCATTGGCAATTTTGGATTTCCATCCTCAACACAATGCAGTTCCATTAGCAAAGTTGTTAAAAAGTGCAATCAGTAACTGGGAGCAAAAAAACAATGGCGCTAGTGCAGCAGATAGCAACTTAGTAGTTAAAACAGTATTTGTAGACGGTGGTCGTACGTTAAAGCGTATGCGCCCAGCTCCACAAGGACGTGGCTACAGAGTTAGAAAGCGCAGCAATCACGTAACATTGATTGTAGATACTAAATCAGATTCAAAAAACTAAATATTCTAAACCATCACTATGGGTCAGAAAGCAAATCCAATTGGAAACAGATTAGGTATCATCCGCGGATGGGAAAGTAACTGGTATGGTAATAAAAAAGATTACGCTACTAAGTTAATCGAAGACCATAAAATCCGTACTTACTTAATCGCTCGTATTAACAAGGGCGGTATCGCTCGTATCGTTATCGAACGTACATTAGGTAAGTTAATCATTACGATTCACACGTCTAAACCAGGTATCATCATCGGTAAAGGTGGTGGCGAGGTAGATCGTATCAAAGAAGAGTTAAAGAAATTAACTCACAAAGACGATGTTCAAATCAACATTCTAGAGATTCGTCGTCCAGAATTAGATGCAACAATTGTTGGTGAAACAATTGCTCGTCAAATTGAAAATCGTATTAACTACAAGCGTGCTATTAAGATGGCGATTGCTTCTACCTTGAGAATGGGTGCAGAAGGAATTAAAATTAAAGTAGGTGGTCGTATCGGAGGAGCTGAGATTGCTCGTTCTGAAGAGATCAAGCAAGGTAGAGTACCTTTACATACTTTCAGAATGGACATCGACTATGCTAACGTGTTTGCGTTAACAGTGTACGGTAAAATCGGTATCAAAGTATGGATCTGTAAAGGTGAAGTTCTTGGTAAGCGTGATTTAAATCCAAACATCATTGGTGGTAAAGAAGGTGGCGAAAGAGCTGACTTCCGTGGTGGAGATCGTCGTGACGACCGTCGTGATGATAGAAACAACGACCGTCGTGGTCCAGGTGCAGGAGCTCCAAGAAAAAGATAATTAATTAACTAAGAGATAACAATATAATAAAATGTTACAGCCAAAAAGAAGTAAACACAGAAAACAACAGAAAGGACGTATTCGCGAAGTAGCGAAGCGTGGAACTTCTATTGCTTTTGGTTCTTTTGCACTAAAATCATTAGATCCAATTTGGTTGACAAACAGACAAATTGAGTCTGCTCGTCAAGCAATGACACGTGCAATGAAGAGAGAAGGTAATGTATGGATTCGTGTTTTCCCAGATAAAATTATTACTCGTAAGCCTGCAGAGGTGAGAATGGGTAAAGGTAAAGGTAACCCTGAATTCTGGGCTGCTGTTGTTGAACCAGGTCGTAT
>CAZAOF010000062.1:0-1726 GCA_964486665.1 uncultured Sediminibacterium sp. | reverse complement strand
AAAATGATTCAGCAAGAAAGTAGGCTCAATGTAGCTGATAATAGCGGCGCAAAAGAAGTACTTTGTATCAAGGTACTTGGTAATAGCGGACAAGACTTTGCAAAGATTGGTGATACAATCGTTGTAACTGTTAAGGATGCCATTCCTGCAGGCGGTATTAAGAAGGGTACTGTTTCAAAAGCAGTTATCGTTCGCACAAAAAACAAGTTGCGCAGAAAAGACGGTTCTTATATCCGTTTTGATGACAACGCTGTGGTATTGTTAAACAATTCAGAAGAGCCAAGAGGTACGCGTATCTTTGGGCCAGTAGCTCGTGAATTGCGTGACAAAGGATACATGAAAATTGTTTCATTAGCACCAGAGGTGTTATAAAATATACATAATTATGAGTAACAGATTCAAACCCAAATACAGCATCAAGAAAGGTGATAGCGTAGTCGTTATTGCTGGAGATGATAAGGACTTGAAAAAACCTCGCACAGTATTGGAAGTGAATGTAGAAAAAGGTCGTGTAATTGTTGAAGGTGTAGCCATCGCAACAAAGCACACTAAGCCTTCTGCTTCAAATACAAAAGGTGGTATCGTGAAAGTAGAAGCTTCTATCAACATTAGTAATGTAATGTTATGGGATGCTAAAACAAGCGCGCCAACTAAAGTGAAGCGTTCAAGAGAGACAGGTAAATTAGTAAGAATTTCAAAAAAATCAGGGGAGGTAATTAAATAATGAGTACCGTAAAATACACTCCAAGATTAGCAGACAAGTACACTAAAGAAGTGATCCCTGCTTTATCTAAAAAGTTTGGTTACAAGTCTGTAATGCAAACTCCTAAGTTAGAAAAAATTTGCATCAACCGTGGTGTGAATGGCGCAGTAAATGACAAGAAATTGGTAGACATCGCTATCGATGAGCTAACAATGATCACTGGTCAAAAAGCTGTACCAACACTTTCTAAGAAAGACATCTCTAACTTTAAATTACGTAAGGGTATGCCAATTGGCGCTCGTGTAACTTTAAGAGGTGTGAAGATGTATGAATTCTTAGACCGTTTAGTTGCAGTTTCTTTACCACGTGTACGTGATTTCAAAGGTGTTAGTGACAAGGCTTTTGATGGCCGTGGAAACTATACTTTAGGTATCACTGAGCAGATCATCTTCCCAGAAATCGATATCGATAAAGTAAATAAAATTACTGGTTTAGATATCACTTTTGTGACTTCTGCAAATACCAATGAAGAAGCATACGAATTATTAAAAGAATTAGGTATGCCTTTCAAAAACATTAAAAAAGATAACAACTAATTAAAATAGAATTATGGCAAGAGAATCAGTCAAAGCTAGACAAAGAAAGCGCGAAGCAACTGTTAAGCAATTCGCTGAAAAGCGTGCTGCATTAAAAGCTGCTAATGATTATGCAGGATTAGATAAATTACCTAAGAATGCATCTCCAGTTCGTTTAAAGAACCGTTGTCAATTAACAGGTCGTCCAAGAGGATATATGAGGTACTTTGGTATTTCAAGAAATATGTTCCGTGACATGGCTTTGAACGGAATGATTCCGGGTGTTAAAAAAGCAAGCTGGTAATATTTTCGATTGATTTAAGTTCATTTATTTGAATACTGAAACAAACAACATTTAGAACTGATTTAAAATACTAATAATGGTAACAGATCCAATAGCAGACTACTTAACAAGAATACGTAACGCCCAAATGGCTGGTCACCGTAT
>CAZAOF010000061.1:0-9082 GCA_964486665.1 uncultured Sediminibacterium sp. | reverse complement strand
TATGGGATTCGCAATTAATAAAAAAGTAGCAGATAAGAAGACAGCTTCCAATGCAAAAACCAATGTTCAAGCTGGGGGTAGCTCCAAATTTATTGCAAAAGCTAATACTAAGTCATCGGGGGCAAGTAAAAAACCAATCAAAACGGGTGGCTCAAGGGGAAGTTGATCCTGCAATATGCTCTATAATTAACTTATAATGGCCATTTGATGGCTTAAAAGAGGATTTCAGTGAAATCCTCTTTTTTTATGCCTATAAAATACTGACAAAAATCATATATTTTATAATTTATATATATAACAAACAATTGTTCGTATTTTAAATAAAAATATTCAACAAAAAAAATGAGTTTGAGGTAAATTTTAGCTTACATTCACAATTCATTAACATATCTCTAGATTCACTTCTAGGGTATTTGTATTCTAAAATTTAATCACATGAAGAAAAATTTGTACCTGATGCTGGCGATGTTCTTTTCTTTGAACATTGCTCTAGCTCAAACTACAACTGTAAACGGAAAGATTGCTGATGCCAAAGGTGCACCAGTTGAAGCCGCTACAGTAAGAGAAAAAGGCACAAGCAATGCTGTAAAAGCAGACGCGAATGGCGCTTTCTCTATCACAGTTAAACAAAACGCTTTATTGCAGATTTCTGCAACAGGTTTTGCTAACTTAGAAGTATCTGCAGCTAACGCTAGCAGTATAACACTTAAAGAAACAGTGGACAACTTAACAGAAGTTATTGTTACTGCCTTAGGTGTAAAAAGAGAGAAAAAAGCACTTGGATATGCTGTTCAAGAAGTAAAAGGTGAAAACTTAACGATTGCTAAAGCAACTGACGTAAGTACTGCTTTGGCAGGTAAGGTTGCTGGTGTGCAATTAGTAGGTTCTCCTAGTTCTGCTTTTGACAATGGTAGTATCTTAATCCGTGGTGTAACAGGTTTAGGACCACAGGAGCCGATTTTTGTGGTTGATGGAACGATCACGAACCAGTCAGCAGTTTTAATGGATAACGTTGAAAACTTATCTGTGTTAAAAGGACCTGCTGCAACTGCATTGTATGGTCAACGTGCTGCAAACGGTGCGGTAGTAATCACTACAAAAAAAGGAACGCGTAAAAAGTATAGTGGTGTTGAGTTAAACTTAGGTGCAACATTTGAAAATATTGCCTTGTTACCTCCTTATCAAAATCAATACGCGGGTGGTTATTCATCTTCTTATACCAACAAGAATTCATTAGGTGCTGGTTATTTAGATGACCAAGGTTACTACATCTTCAATTATGATGCTGCTGCTCATCCTGCTTCTTGGTCTGCTTTTCAGGGACAAAGAATGTTAGAGTATGGTGCTGATGAAAGCTGGGGTCCAAAGATCGATGGTTCTCAGTATCGTGCTTATTGGAGCTGGTATCCTGGAGCAGAATTCGGTAAATTAACACCAATGGTTGCTCAACCAAACAACGTTAAGAATTTCTTCCAAACTGGTTTAAACTTGAACAACTCTGTTGCATTTACATCAGGCGGAGAATCTCATAATTTTAGATTGACTTATGGTAACCAACAAAGAACTTTGGTGGTGCCTAATGCAAATAGAGATCAACATCAGTTAGGTGTGAATGGATCTTTTGATATTGGTAAGAAATTGACAGTATCAACTGATATCACTTATACAACTGCATATACAAAGGGTGCGCCAACTGAAGGTTATAACCTTTCTGGATTAAACGTAACTCAAAACTTCAACCAATGGTATCAAAGACAATTGGATATGGAGCGTATGAAGCAATATCGTCAACCAGATGGTAGTTTAAATTCTTGGAACATTGGTGATCCTAATGCTACAGGAGATTTTGCTACATATGGTATTCCTCAGTATTGGGATAACCCATATTTCGTAGTTGCTGAAAACTATACTACTCAAAAGAACAATAGAATTGTGGGTAACGTAGGTTTAAACTACAAAATCAACAGTCATTTAAGCATTCAATCTAATGCGAGAATGAACACTTATTCTAACGAGAACGATGAGAGAATGGCGACTGGTTCTTTGGCATTGCCTTATTATAAGCAATTACAGAACCAATACAAAGAGATGAACTACGAGACAAACATCGTTTACAAAAATAAATTCGGTGATTTCTCTGTGGATGGATTAGCAGGTGGTAACATCAGAAGAAACAATTATAGCCAGATGTCTTTATCTACTGAAGGTGGATTAAGCTCTCCAAACTATTTTGATATTGCTGCTTCTGTATCTCGTCCAAGTTTCACAAGATCTTACGAAAAGAAGATTGTAAACTCTGTTTACGGTAAAGCTTCTTTTGGTTACAAAGATTTCTTATATGTAGACGGAACTATTCGTAATGACTGGTCTTCTGCATTGCCAGTAGCTAACAATTCTTATTTATATCCATCATTGAGTTCAAGTTTCATCTTCACTGAATTGTTAAAGACAAATTGGTTGAGCTATGGTAAATTACGTGCATCTTATGCGAGCGTAGGCTCTGACTTAGGTGCACACTCTTTAGATTTGTTAATCAATAACGGATCTTTCTACGGAAGTAATTCTTCTGTAACAATTGGTAACCAATTTAAAGGTGGTGGTATCCGTCCTGCTTTAACCAAAGCGTATGAAGTGGGTATGGAATTGAAATTGTTTAGAAAGATTGGTTTAGATGTAACTGTTTATCAAAATAACAACACAGATCAAATCTTGGGTGTGGATGTATCTTCTGCAAGTGGTTTCTCAACTGCTCAAATTAACGCTGGTAACATCGTGAGTCAGGGTATTGAGATTTCATTGAACGGTAAGCCAGTAGAAACAAAGAATTTTGTTTGGGAAACTAGCATCAACTGGGCTAAGAACCAAAATGAAATTAAAGAGTTAGCTCCAGGCATCAATACATACTTATATGCAACCAACAGATACGATACTCGTTTAGAGCATAGAGTTGGTGGACAATGGGGTACTTATTATGGTAGAAAATGGAGAACAGATCCAGCAACTGGTAAAACATTGATAGATGCTACGGGTCAGCCTTTGTATGATATCAACCAAGAAATTGGAACGGTATTACCAAAATGGACTGGTGGTTTGTTTAATACATTCCGTTACAAGAATATTGATTTGGCTTTCTCAATTGATTTCCAAAGCGGTGGCTTGTTCTACTCTGAAACTAGAAACTTCAACACAGGTGCTGGTTTATCTCAAGAAACTGTGGGTGTGAATGATAAAGGTTACGATTGGAGAGATTATCCAGGATCTTATACTACAACTGGCGGTAATGCTGGCAATGGTGGTATTCGTATCCCAGGTATCTTCGCTAATGGTGCTTTAGCTGGCAAAGAGAACAACAGATATATTTCTGCTCGTGCTTATTGGTACACTGCGCGTCAACGTGATGCAAGCAATGTATTATTAGATGCATCATATATTAAATTACGTGAAGTTAGATTGGGTTATAATTTCCCAGCTTCAATGTTGAAAAAAGTACCATTTGCTAAAACTGCAAACCTTGGATTTATCGTTCAAAACGCATGGTTAATCTGGGCAACAACTAAGCAATGGGGTATTGATCCATCTGAGTTAGAAGTGTTCTATAGAGAAGGTGGACAGCTTTCTTCTACACGTCAACTTGGTGTTAACTTACGCGTAACGTTCTAATGAATAATTAGTACAAAAATTTTAAAAATAATAATGATGAAAAAAATATTAATTCTTATCGCAGTCCTTGCTACAATGCAAAGTTGTAATAAGTTTGGTGATACCAACGTATCTCCAACACTTCTTACAAAAGCATCTACAAGTGCATTGCTTACCAATTCGCAACAAGCGATGAAAACTGTTATGTACAATAACAGATTGGCTAACCTTTACGTTCAACATTTATCTGAAGGACCTTATCCAGGATCTTCTTTATACAGTGATCGTAATGCAAACTTTGCAGCGTGGTACATTGGACCATTGTATGATTTGCAAACAATAATCAATTACAACAACGAAGGTGCTCCAACAACAATTGGAAATGGTTCTAAGGCAAATCAAATTGCTGCTGCAAGAATCATGAAAGCATTTTACTTTTTAAGAATGACAGATATCTGGGGTGATATTCCTTATTCTGAAGCATTAAAAGGTAGCGCTGCTTATTCTCCTAAATACGATTCTCAAGAATCAATCTATACAGATTTATTTAAGGAATTAGCAGAGGCGGTTGCTCAAATTAAAGAAAACGAATCTGGTGTTGTAGGTGACGTAATTTTTGGTGGCGATATGGCTGCTTGGAAGCGTTTTGCAAACACGATTCGTTTAGCAATGTCTGTTAGATTGTCTAAAGTAAACGCAAGCAAAGGTAAAACTGAATATGCTGCTGCAATAGCTGCTGGTGTGATCACTAGCAATGCACAAAATATCATGTATAAGTTTGTAGCTGGAGATCCTAACAACTACAACCCTTGGTATGATAACTATTCTGTAAGCAATCGTAATGATTATGCTATTAGTAAAACAATGACCGATTACATGGAGCCAAAAGCAGATCCTCGTTTACCAGTATATGGTGAGGTTTTAGCTAGTGGTACTGTTAAAGGTTTGCCATATGGAAGAAACGCGGCTGTAAATATTCCAGCTGCTTATAGCAGAATTGGAACTTCATTTAGAAGCCAAGGTTCTCCATTGTCTATTTACAACTATGCTGAAGTATTGTTCTTACAAGCTGAAGCAGCTAAATTAGGCTATACTGCTGGTGGTGATACAGAAGCTGAAACAAAGTACAAAGCAGCTATTAAAGCTTCTTGGGAAATGTATGGCGTGTATGACGCAACTAAGTATGATGCTTATATAGCGAATGCTGATGTGGCTTATGCAAGCGCAACGGCTCACAAACAAATCCTTACAGAAAAGTGGGTACATAACTACTTAAGCTCTTGGGAAACTTGGTGTGACTGGAGAAGAACTGGATTCCCTGTATTAACTGCTGCAGTGGATAGAGTGGATTCAAGAGGTATCCCATACAGATTGGGTTACCCTCCAACAGAAGCTTCTTTGAACCCAACAAATTACAAAGCTGCTGTTACTGCTTTAGGCGGAACAGATGACAACTACGGTAAGATGTGGTGGTCTAAATAATTAAGTCCTTGTGTCTTAAATATAAAAGGGGGATCGTGCAAACGATCCCCCTTTTTGTATCCCAATATTTTTGGACTTTTATTTGATCACTTCTCCTTCGATCACTAATTCAGCAGGCAATTTTTGACCAGCAAATTTAATGTTCACTTTTTTCCTAAATGCACCTAAAGAGGGTGCCGTATAAGTTACTTTGATGGTTCCTTTTTGACCTCTTAAAATGGGTTTTTGGTCATATTCTGGTTGAGTACAACCACATTCTGCATTGGCAAATTCAATTACAGCAGGCTTACTATCGGTATTGGTATAACTAAACACCACCGACTTGTGCACCCCCTTGGGAATTTTACCAAAATTATGTCCAGATTTGTCAAATTTGATACTTGTTTGTGCAGAACATAAGGCACTTAACATCACAAAAGACAGGGTAAATAAATATTTCATAGTTTTATTTTTTTTAATAATTAGCTAAAAGACCATATCAAGATTTCATGCGAAATTCAAAAGCTAAATTATTGAAATTTCCATAATTAACTGATTTTATCTCTTTCTTGTCTTTTATTGCATTTTGACCCCTATTTTTGTCAAATGGAATCCAACTTAGAAGCCGTATCTAAACAAGACATGCTGTCATTTGAGGCATTTCGTGAAACTGTTTTGGAGGACTACCGAACCGCGCTGATCAGCAGAGAAGTGAGTTTATTGGGTAGGCGTGAGGTGTTGACCGGAAAGGCCAAATTTGGCATTTTTGGCGATGGCAAAGAAATTGCCCAAGTAGCTTTGGCGAAGTTTTTTCAAAAAGGCGATTTCAGAAGTGGTTATTATCGTGACCAAACTTTGATGTTTGCATTAGGCTTGTCCAATGTAGAAGATTATTTTGCTCAATTATATGCCGATGTAGAAAACGATCCTTACAGTGGTGGCAGGAATATGAATTCGCATTTTAGTTCTCCTTTTGTGGATGCGAATGGGAATTGGTTGCCATTAGCAGAGACTTTTAATGTTTCTGCAGATATTGCACCAACCGCAGGTCAAATGGTGCGAGGATTGGGTTTGGCTTTTGCATCAAAATTTTTTAGAAACGCAACCAATAAAGCGGACTTTGCTGGATTGACGAATGAAGGCAATGAAGTTTGTTTTTGTACAATAGGAGATGCAAGTACCTCCGAGGGACATTTTTGGGAAACCATCAATGCTGCGGGTGTTTTACAAGTGCCACTTGCGGTGATTGTTTATGATGATGGATATGGAATTTCTGTACCAACAGAATTGCAAACAACGAAAGGGTCTATCTCTGAAGCTTTGGCTGGATTCGAAAAAAAGCCAGGGACAAATGGTATCAAAATTTTTACTGTGAATGGATGGGATTACGCTGCTTTATGTGAGACCTTTGAAGAAGGTATTGCTTATACGCGTACAACACATACTCCTGTTGTGTTTCATGTGAAACAAGTGACTCAGCCACAAGGGCATTCTACGAGCGGAAGTCATGAGCGCTATAAATCGGCAGAACGTCTTGAGTGGGAGCGCAATTGGGATTGCAATAAGCAAATGAGAGATTGGCTCATACTTAATGGATTATCAACAGCTGAATATTTAGATGTTTTTGAGTCAGAAGTAAAACAAACAGTTCGTAATCAAAAACAATTGGCTTGGGATAAATATATCACTCCTATTAAAAATAAAATTCTTGAAGCTGCAAATTTAGTTGAGCAAGGACTAGACAATGAGTCGACCTTGTATCGCATGATGCAAGAATTGAAAGCCAATAAAGAGCCACTTAAAAGAGAATTATTTAGGGCACTTCATATTGTTTTAGAGCAAATGCCGAATCATACTAATGCGGAAGCGATCAAAAAATTAGTAACAGATTACTATAATGAGCAGGCGCCATTTTATAGTAATTTTTTACACAATGAAGGACCAAAAAGTGCACTAAAAGTGCCTGTAATTGATGCAGTTTGGGAAGCACAACCCAAACAACTTAATGGGTACGAAGTGTTGAACCAATTCTTTGATTACCTATTTGAGCACAACCCAAAAGTAGTTGCATTTGGAGAAGACTTAGGCAATATTGGTGATGTGAATCAAGGTTTTGCTGGACTACAAACAAAATATGGGGTCAATAGAATTTTTGATACAGGTATCAGAGAGCAAACCATTATGGGACAAGCGCACGGGCTTGCAATGAGAGGGCTTCGTCCAATTGCGGAAATCCAATACCTAGATTATTTATTATTTGGCATTCAAACCTTAAGTGACGATGTCGCGACATTGCATTATAGAACGGTAGGTAGACAAAGCAGTCCAGTGATTATAAGAACAAGGGGACACCGCTTAGAAGGTATTTTTCATAGCGGCTCTCCAATGGGCATGATCATCAATTCATTAAGAGGCATGTTCGTATGTGTGCCTAGAAATATGGTGCAAGCGGTGGGCATGTACAATACACTACTTAAAGCGAATGATCCTGCGATCTTAATTGAATGCTTGAACGGTTATCGTTTGAAAGAAACTGTTCCTTCTAATATCAATGAATTTTCAGTGCCGCTTGGCATACCAGAAACACTGAGAACAGGGGAGGACATTACTATTGTTTCTTATGGGTCTACTTTAAGAATTATAGAAGATGCAGCGATACGTTTGGCTGCAATGGGTATTGACTGTGAAATTATTGATGTACAAACCTTACTACCATTTGATATCCACCAACAAATTTTAACATCACTTAAGAAAACTAATCGCATATTGTTTGTAGATGAAGATGTGCCAGGTGGCGCGACTGCATTTATGTATCAGCAAGTCATAGAGGAGCAAGGCGGTTACAAATGGCTGGATGCAAGTGCAAGAACTTTGTCTGCAAAAGCACATCGTCCTGCTTATGCTAGCGACGGAGATTATTTCTCTAAGCCTAATGCAGAAGAAATAATCAAAGTAGTAAAAGAGATGATTGCAGAGTAATTTATGGATTGTAACCTTCCAATTGTTCTGTATAACTTAATGATCCGAGCCTAAACCTCAATGGAATTTTAGTAATCTTTTCTAATGCTCTTTCTTGATTGCAAAAGAAACCAGTTTGAGTGGTATAATAATTTGCTGCTATTTTATTACTTACTTTATACAATGAGCGCAAGTTTAAAACAGCATCCCCCGACATAACTTTTTTTGGACTTTGCCAATATTGACTTTTATTTGCCGACATCATTTTTTGCGCCAATATTGGTTGGGTAATAAACAACAGCGTTAATATAGTCAGTATTTTTATCATTGGATTAAGCCATGTTATGAAACACTTTATTCACGTCCTCGTCTTGTTCTAACTTCTCAATTAACTTACTAATATCTTCTGCTTGCTCGTCGGTCACAGGAACGGTTGTGGTGGGAATCCATTCTAGTTCTGCACTAATTGGTGTAATGCTTTTATCTTCTAATGCTTTTTGCAAACTACCAAAATCGGTAAAAGCGCATCTTAATACAATAATTGGATTATCATTATCGTCATTGCTTTCTCCTAATTCATCCAATCCGTGGTCGATTAATTCTAATTCCAAATCGTCCATTACCAAGCCATCTGGGTTTAATTTAAACACACCCATTTTTTTGAATTGAAAACTAACGCTGCCGCTATTGCCTAATGCGCCACCCCCTTTGTTAAAAATACTTTTTACATTAGCCACAGTTCTTACGTGGTTATCTGTTGCTGTTTCCACTAGTAAAGCAACACCGTGAGGTGCGTACCCTTCATATAAAATCTCTTCATAGTTAGAAGTGTCTTTTCCTAATGCTCTTTTTATAGCTGCCTCAACACGATCCTTAGGCATACCTACGCTTTTTGCGTTTTGGTAACATCTACGCAAAGCGGGGTTTGTAGCCATATCTGGTCCAGAGGCTTTTACTGCAATGACAATTTCTTTACCAATACGGGTAAATTGCTTGGCCATTTTATCCCATCTAGCAAACATGG
>CAZAOF010000060.1:0-9369 GCA_964486665.1 uncultured Sediminibacterium sp. | reverse complement strand
ATTATCCTCCTATATCTTACTTCAACTATACCAAGTCTCTTTGCAAATTCAATAAATTCATTTCTTCCATAATGCCCATAAGTTGCATAATACGTTGATTCGTGGTCTTTATCATATAAATCTAATGCTGTATCACGCTCGTTGGAAGAGTGAATAATAGTGCTCATGAGATCATAAGAAGGTGATAATTCCATTTCACCAAAATCGTTTCTTATTAATGAGAAGTTTTTTAAGTGTGCATCTCCATTTGAAAAAACATAATTAAATAGAATTATTTTATAGAAGTTTTCAATGGCTATCATTGATGCTGGAACATACCTTCTTATCAACTCCCCTATTTCGAGATAGCTGCCTTCGTATTTATAAGATTCACCATGGGTCTCATTTGTTCTATTAGTTATTTGTGCAAAATCTTCTTGTATGTATTTAGTCCCATTTGAATTTATATCAAATCTCTTGGTGATATAAGCTGGTGTGCCATCTTTGAAATAAATCAAAGCGTTATGTGCGGTCTTAATCTTAAAAATTTGTGATGCAATTTGCATTGTTAGATGCTCATTCTCTGGAGCATCTTCCATCATTTCTAAATGGTCTGCCGTTGGTATTGGCTTAATGATATACTGACCATTTTTCTCACATAACTCAAGCTTGTTCTCTACTAATTTGAGAGAATACTTTAGCTGCACACCAGAAATTGACATTCTTTTTGTGTGTTCATTATACATAGCAATGTTTTCAGCCTTTGGTTTATCAAACTCAAGTACAGTAGAAACACGTTTCCCATCAAATAGTTTCTTTCTACATGAAAGGCAATATTCATTTTTTTCAATTTTTTTATAACATCCAAGACAATTCATCTTATAAAGGTTTAACAGTAATTGCTCCAATATTATCCTCCTGTGCAGTCAACAATAATCTCCCAAAATGATCATGCTCGTCAATTTTCAATAATCTACATTGAATATTTTTATTTACTCCTTCAGACAATAAGCCAAAGAAAAAAGCGAATAATTTTTTAGATTCATGTTTAGTGATGCTCCTGGGTAGGGTTAAACTAATGGATAGATTTTTGTCATTTTGCAGATATACTTCATCATACTCAAATGAAAAGGTTCCATCAGGTCGCTTTTCCAATATACCTGCTAGCATACCATTATTGTAAACTCCTGCTTTCATTAGTTCATGGATTTAATTTGAACTTTTAATTCTAATCCTAATACGTCTAAAACACTTTTCAAGGTATTCAATGAGGGATTTCTTATCCCTAACTCAATTTCAGAAATTGACTTAAAGCTGATCCCTGCCATTTCAGCCACATCTTTTTGAGTTAAATTGAGATAATCTCTCCTTTCTTGAATGATTTTGCCAATTTGTTGATTGTTCATTGGAAATATATTTCTAATTTAAGCAAAAATATAGATATTTTAGAACTATTTAAGCATTTTTAGAAATATATTTCTAATTATCTGATTTAGAAGCTTCCCCAATAAATGCTTTAGTAATAGCACTGTCCTCAGCTCCAGTATTCAACTTTAGCTATCTAGTTTTCTTGAACTGATTATAGCTGTCTTATTGTTCAGCGACTAATTCGTCAACCAGCTTATTAAATGACTTTATATAAGCTTGATAAAACTCCCCAGTACCAGGTCCAGAAAATCCTGTATGTATTTTTCTAACCTCACCTTTTTTATCGATAAAAATAGTAGATGGATAGCCTGCAATTTTATCAATTTGAGGGAGTGTTTTTTCCGCTTTTAAAGGATCACTTGGACCAACGCCAGTATGTAAAATTGGATATTTAATACCAAATTGTTTTCTGTATTTTTTCAATGCTGCATTGGCCTCCTTTGGATCTTCATAATTTTCGTAAGCCAAGGCAATCATCTCAATACCGCGTGTTTTATTGTTTTTGTAAAACTCTGTCATGAATCTTGTTTCATCCATGCAATTAGGACACCATGATCCAAACAACTGAATGATAACTACTTTGTTTTTATACTTTTCATCATTGATAGATACCATTTTACCATCCGTATCTCTGTAACTAAAATCAAGTTGGGTATTACCTGGTTTCATTTTTGAATAAGCATACTCATCAGGAAGGACCGCTTTAGGGTTCGCCTTCGCTTTCCATACAGAACTGCCAGCAAATCCAGCTGTTAACGTTCCGTTTACAATAGTGCTATCATTCGAAAAAATACCTTGAAAATACACAGCTCTTTCTCCATCAAAAGCAGACAGACGTAGGGTGTCCCCAGAAACCAAACCTTCTAAAAAACGAAAATCGCCCGTAGGTGTTAAAAATGATCCAGTCACTTTTCCATCAGGCAACTGTTTAAAATTACCCACCGATATGGTTTGCTTATTAGTGATATTATTAGTTAGCAAAACATCCCAAGCGCCTGTAGGATTAAACTTTGGTTGTTGATAGCTCAAAAATCTTGGTTGATTCCAATAAGCGGTAAACAATGCTTTGGTCTTTTTACCATTTAACGTTTTTACATAATACCCTTTAAGCTGGTCTGGTGAGACAGTTGCTACCTCAAAACTTGCATTAAAAAAAGGTAAGGTAATAAGTAAAGAATCTTGCTGCATCTTTTGAATATCCTCTACGACAATTGTTTCGTCTGCATTGACAATATTAATAACAGATTTGCCTTTAATCGAAACAGCCTTAAAACTAAAAGGTACTATTTTACCATCTGTGCGCTCAATTTGACCAAGCCAATTACCCTCTTTAATCAAAGCTTGGTTTTGCGCACTAGCCATCATTGGCACAATACATATAAGTAAAAGATAAACCTGCTTTTTAAATATAGATAGCATAGTATAGTTTTTTGTAAAATTAAGCAGATCGCCTAGCATTTAAATATAATTCATTCAAAAGTAGACATAAAAAAAAGAAACAAGCTATGGTTGTTACACCATAGTTGCTTCTTTAATGCTTAAAAACCGCTCTTAAACAACTATTTTGATTTGATACTCAAATTTGATTTATCCATCTTACTTTGTAAATAAGGAATACCAAACATATGGGTCCATCCAAAAATGCGCAAGCCATTTGTAATCTTCCATATTGCTTCTCTTCTAAAACTTTCTTTATCATCTGGCAAGTGACTCACTTTTTCAAGCGCATCAGATAAATCTTTCTGATTCTTATATTGACTAATATTCATCGGTAATTTATCAGTCACTAAATTTTGAGCACGCTTAATAGCTTCTTTTAAGAAACTTGGATCTTTTGTAAATTCATAGCCAATAGACAAGCCATGCAATGTGGCTAATAAAGATTCCATTTGGTGGTTAATAGATGGGTTATCTCTCTGCCATTTAACATGTGTTATCAAAGCTTTTTTAACAGCTTCATCTCCTGTCATTTGATAGTACTTGTATAAACCGTGAGAAACGTATATTTGGGAATAGCCGTATCTATCTAATACCAAACTTCCTCCCTGATCTGAAGACTTTTGTAAGTCAAGCATCAACTTTACACGCTCTTTTAATTCGGTGAAATACTTTTCTTTTTTATTAACATCATATAGCTCAGATAAATTCCAAACTGATAAGTATAATCTTCTACCACGTAAGTCGTGATCTCCCCATATTCTTCTTAAATATAAATCGCCAGTTTGCTCTGCTACATCAAGCGCTCTATGGTTGCCTGTTAATAAATAAGAAGCAACCCATCCCTGTACCCAAACGTGTGCAGATAACAAAGAGGTGAAATGCTGGTTGGCGTGTCTTCTGCCCATTCCAACATAAGGGCTTGCACCTATACTTCCCTTCTCTTGGTTATCAAAAAAGTCAACTGAATTATTGGTATCACCAAGGTATCTTTTTGGTGCTGGCCAATGTATATTATCAACATCCATTGCATGCGCAGAGTTAGCTTGTGCAGTGATATAATAATCTCTGTTTCCAGTTCTCATGAATTCCATCCACCACATGAAATCGTTTGCTGGTTCATTGTTCGTCCAAGTGTTCCACTTGTTTTTAATGTAATAGGTTTGGAAATCGCCATAATCCAACATGCCATACCAAGGCTCCCACTTTTGATTAAACTTCATCCACTCGAATTTATAATCAATGCCACGCTCCAACTCAGGATGTTTTTCTGAACGAACAGAAAAATCACCATACACATTACTCTTAGCATACCATTCTGGATTAGCATGTGTAACCGGAGGATCTAAGAAATAATTTAATTGTTTAACAATATCATTATGCGGAGTCTTTGCATCGTAAAAATCATATACAAATTCAGTAGTCTTAGCCAAGCCTTGTGCAAAATTACCCAACATCTCACTATCAGGCATACCAGTAGCTCTTGCAAAAGCCATAGGCGTTACACTAGGAGACCATATATAAGTATATAAGAAATTACTATCCCCTTGTATTGCAATTTCTTTAGGATACTCTTCAAAAAAGTTACGGATACCTACACCAATACCCCATTTGCTATCTGAAACAGTCATCCAACCAGATGCTTTATCTTTTTTAAACACTTCTTTTTGATTCATCTTTAAACTACCCTCAAAGCCAGTTGTTTGAACTGTTGGTGTGGTTGTATTTAAAGCAGGAAGTCTATTTACATTTGGACCAGTTTGAACAAGTGAAATAGACTCGTTTTTAAGATCGTTTAATTCAATTATTTTTTCAACACCTGGTGCCATCCAACTGCCATCAAAATGTCCAGTTTTAAATTGCTTATCTCCTGTCAAATTGTACTTTATTTGAAAACCAGCAGAACTAATTTGATCATTTGGTATCATCCAACCCGGATCATTTTTAAGTGCATTCTCGTCAACAATGCTTTTATTTTGTGTCGCGATAGAAGCATACTCTCCAGCTGCTTTTTTATGCATATCAGGATCTCCTGTATACACAATACTATGTAACACTTTTATGTAAGACTTACCAGCGTAAGCGTGTATGCGCATCACAAAGGGTGAACTATTATTGTCTTTTTTATTGTACAAGTAATCCCCTTCAATTCTGATAATTGCGTGTAATGGACCAGATCCTTTTTCTTGAACAGAATGATTTATTTTAACTCTAGAAGTATCAATACCAGATTGATCTAATATATTTAAAAAGGTACCTCTTGTCTTGCTCGATTCTGCAATTAAGTCTTTATCATCAAATCCATTACGATCTAAGTCTAATTCAACTTTATCAAGGAAGCCACCACCTAGTCTATTTATAGTAAACTGCAACGGCCCAGTATTCACGCGAACTCTACCATAAGGTCTTTGGTTATTTTCGACAATCACCCTGTCTCCAGCAAATTCTTTACGAACTACATCTGCACCAAATTCTACACTATACTTATTTTGGTTGTCTGAAAAAAAGAATACCCAAATCCATTTTACACTTGTAGAAGCAGGCTCCCATGTATTCACAATAGTAATTTGTGAAGGGATTTCTTCTCCTAATGAGTTCAATACCCTCACCTGATCACTTGATTGTAATTTGTCCTTTGGGAAAGGTATGCCTAGTAGCTGAGGAGCACCCGGACTATTTTTTTCAATCACTAATGGAATTTTCTCTGACGCTACTAAACTATTGATCAATATGAATTGACAAATCAGGAGTAGTAAGAAGCTATTTTTTTTCATTGTAAAATTTTAAAATGAATCTATTTGGGGAAATGTATTATTTAATTTGACTATTGCTAATTAAGGGCTTGGCCCAAAAACCAATGGAAAGTATAAAACCAAATGTGATATATAAAAAGAGCATACCGTATTTAAGTGTAAAATAATCGCCTAAAACTCCTACGATCAAAGGAATAATCGCACCACCACAAATACCAGTCATTAGGATTCCTGCAAAAGAACCATGGTGTGAAGGAACAGAATTGAGCCCAAGCGAAATAATGATAGGATACATGACTGCAATAAAAAATCCAACAGCAGGGAATGCATAAAGTGTGATACTAGCACCTCCAAATAAGGCAATGGATAAAGTAAAAATAGCCAATGCAGTAAAAGTGATGAGTATATTTCTGGTATCAAATAATTTAACCAATATCAAGCCAACAAATGTTCCAGCTGTCATCATACCCCAAAACCAAGAAACTACTTGAGCGCCAACAGTTTGAGGGTCATAAGCATGGTAGGTAAATAAAAATTGAGAGATCCAATTGGCAACACCCTGTTCAGAACCTACATAACAGAATATGCCTATAAAATAAAGTAATACAGTTTTGTTCTTAAGTAATTCGATGTGCACTTTCAATGCACCCGCCTTTTCGTCTTCCTTCAATTCGATCTTTGGAAAGCGGAACGCCGCAATCACCAAAATCATGAGTAAAGAAATAACAGCAAATACCCAATAAAAAGAAATCCATGATAAATTTGCAGGCACTACTTTATTCAATAAATAGAATAAAGTGTTTTGATTTGTGCTCATATTTTGAGACAAATAAGTATAAACTAGTGGACTAAGAAAAGAAGCTAGTCCAAAAAATAACTGCCCCATTAAAGAATAAAAAGAAAATTCAGCTTCACCACCCGCAGTTCTTAGCAGTGGGTTAATAACCACTTGAAGCATCGCCATTCCAGACCCAATTAAAAACAAAGAAATAATGGCCATACTATACTGAGGATAAAGGCCAAAAAGTAAGGCGCCTAAAAACGCAATACCAAATGCAAATAGCATGACGAATTTGCCACCAAATTTCTCTGTCATTACACCTGCTGGTATAGACATAATACCGTAGGCAATGAAAAAAGAAAAAGGTAAAAAAGAAACTAAAGTTAAACTTAAACTAAAAGAATTGATTATTTCGGGAATGAGTGGACCAATGATATTGGTCAAAAAAGAGATGACAAAAAATGTCAACAATACCAAACCAACTATTAGGTAATTCTTTTTCACTTTTAGTATTTAAATTCCTAGCCTTAGTGATACTAAGACTAGGAATTGAATTTTAATAAACTTATTTATTTGACAACATTGGGAACAATCTTCTTATATCAGCCTCAGTTGGCTGTGCTCCATATTCTGTAATTTCAAAAGACTCTGCATATTTGAAGCTTGCTGCTTTCTCTGGAGAATACCATTTAGCTAAACCAGCTTTTTGTGCAGGTGACATATTTCTGCTCATCCAACGACTTTTTAACCAAGCTTTTCTCTCTTGAGGATCAGTTGGTACTTTAGGGTCTATTTCACCACCATTACCAATCCATGGCAACCACTCATACATTTGAGAAGTATGCTCATTTAATCCGTCCACTTTTTTATCTAATACTTCGTCAATGCCCACTACGATATCATGACTAAATGGATTAGGCTTTTTGAAATTATCCTGCATGTATAAAAACACAGGATTCTTTTTTAAAGCAGGAACATCAGCAGCTACATTTGGTACAGCTACCATATAAGATGCATCTTCTACCAACTTACCCGCATTTCTGTGGTCAGGATGGTAATCATTAGGACGTAATCCTAAAACTACATCTGCATTCCATTTTCTGATTTCACGAATAACTTGCATTCTAACATTCAAGTCAGGTAATAATTCGCCATCATGGTTGTTTAATACAACATACTCATCAATCCCGTATTTTTTTGCAGCACGCTGCGCTTCTTCTCTTCTTCTTTGACCTAATACACCACCGCCTTGAGCATAGTGACCAGCGTCGCCATTTGTTAATGCGACAAATTTAACAGCTACACCCATTTTAGCTAATAGGGCAGCAGTACCACCCATCTTAGAGTCTGCATCATCAGGGTGCGCAAAGATGGCTACTACACGAATTCTTTTATCTTCTGTCGTTTGTGCATTTGTATTCAAATTAAAAACAAAAGCAAATAATAAGGTTGCGAAAAAAACTTTCTTCATTGTAAATATTTTATGGGGTTAATTAAAATCCTGGGTTTTGAACCAATTTGCCATTTGACACATCAATTTCTTTTTGAGGAATTGGGAATAGTAAACGAACTGCAGATTCAGGTATACTTAACTGCGCTGCCATGGTAGCCTTCGCTGTACCAAATCTTAAAAGATCTTGCCAACGATGATTTTCTAATGCAAATTCTATTCTTCTTTCAGCTAATAACTTCTGAGCAAAAGTGCCAGGCGTGCTCGCATTGATAGCAGGTAAACCAGCTCTTGCTCTCACTTGATTGATATACCCATAAGCTTCTGTTGACTCACCTAATGCCTCAGCCAACATTAATAATACGTCTGCATACCTTGCTACATACCAGTTATTTTCACCGTCAAACGTAGTCGTTTGAGTAGTTAGATATTTTAATGAATACGTAGTATCTGGAATTCTATTGTTGGTAAAAACCGATTTAGCATAACGCAAATCACCGGTCTTATAGGCAGCTAATAAATCTGGAGTCATATTCATAGGTGCATTACCGCCACCTACACCACCTGCTCTACCAATGATAGAAGCAAAATATTCAAAATAGCCACTACCTTCTCCTTGACCACCAGTTTTGTACTGAATTTCAAAGATAGACTCAGGTCCATTCTCATTTGCTCCACCCCATAATTTAGCATAATCACTCACTAAACTATAGTTCTTAGAATTCACTACTTTATTTAAAGCAGTGATTGCAGCAGCTTTATCACCTTTTGTTAAGTTTACCTTACCTAAAAGCGTATTCACTGCGCCACTTGTTACACGACCAAGGTCGGCACCAGTATATTTAGCAGCTAATAATGGCTCAGCTGCTGTTAAATCAGTAATGATTTGGTTATACACTTCAGCCGCTGTAAACTGCTTTAAGTTTACATCTGATGGTGAAGCAACATCTGTTAATTGTAATGGTACATTACCAAAAATAGTCGCTAAGTTATAATACAATAAAGAACGAATATATAAGGCTTCCCCTTTATATCTTTTCTTCAATGCATCAGGAACAGTAGAAGCGTCAATTTTATCTAAGATGATATTACAACGAGCAATCCCCTTGTAAGAATCAGACCATGCAGATGACAATTCATTCGCAGTAGTGATTTCTTTAAATAAATCGATTTCACAAAGTGATTGAGCAATACCATTACAACCTCCACCATTTAGTGTGTTGTCTGATCTCATTTCGTTAAGCAATAAGTAAGCTTTTCCGTAAGTGCCATTCAATTGAAGTGCGTCATACACACCATTAATAGCCACAGCAAAATCAGCTTCTGTCTTGTAAGCAGATTGTATATTCCTTTCAGAAATAGGAGACAATTCTGTAAATTCTTTGCTACATGATGAATGTACAAGAATCAATAAGGCGTATAATATATATTTTTTCATATTCGTTTATTTATTCTTTTAATTAAAATGTAAGGTTAAATCCTATTAAGAAAGATCTAGAGATTGGATAAGCTCCATAATCTTCTCCAGGAACAAGGTTATT
>CAZAOF010000059.1:0-9410 GCA_964486665.1 uncultured Sediminibacterium sp. | reverse complement strand
AGGAGGCTAATATTTGTAATATTATTGACTAACTGATAAAATAAAGATTGGCTTAACTAATAAATTTGAAGATTACGTAAATAGGACAGGGAAAAATCCATATGACATAGAGCATATCTGGTGTAATGACTACCAAAGATTTGCATCACAGGTATCTGATGAGGAGGAATTTAACAGAACTAGAAACCTAATGGGTGGACTTTTGATTCTGCCAAGGGATAAAAACAGGAGCTACCAAGATGCTGATTATTCAACTAAACTCCCATTATACTTTGGTGAAAATATCTTAGCTAAGAGCTTACACCAAGATTGCTATAGAAACAATCCTCATTTTATAAATTTATTAAGCACACTAAAATTATCATTATCCCCTATTGATGATTTTACAAAAGACAGTTTTAAGAAAAGACAACAATCCTACAAAGAGATAGCTGAATATATTTGGAATGTTCCTTTGCAAACGTTAATTTAATACAAAAACTTTAGTTAAGATCAATTACATAATTAGAACTTAAATATATGTTTGCCCATTCATTATAATTTATTTAAAAAAATCATAATAAAGCCTAAAATTACAATTAAATAGCGGTCAGGTATAATTGTAATTAATTATACTGATTCTTAATAAATCAGGACATGATTTCCCTATTAATTGTAATTAATTTATAGATTCAACACTATAAGATTGAATACTCTACCCTATTTTTTACGACAATTTCGTAATTAATCACGATTATTCCCGATACTGCTTCGAAAAAGACCCTCCCAAATTGGAAGGGTCTTTTTCGAAGCAAACTAGTTATTACTGATTTTCGGCTGAATTGGGATTTGGACTAAAATTTAATTTTTTCCCATTGGTAAGTATAGCCGTGCCAGAGTAATATTTTTTTGTACCCATAATAAGTTTGCTTTCTTTGATTGCATTTATGTTACCCTCATTTTTAGTTTCAAATTGGAAGGTTAATGGCTTTGAATTAGTCCCATCTGGAATAATGAATGTCAATTCACTTAGCTTATGATCTTTTATTGACTTGAATACTTCCCTTTCACTTTTTTCTAAAGCCAATATATTGAACGCGTTGGCAGAAAGATTGCAGTCATAAAAAGTGTCACGTACAATAAAACTAGCTGGAATTAAAACATGTGGCCTTTCGGTGTAAGGGAGTTTAACCAATACCTTCTCTCCTTTTTCTTCTTCTTGTGGTTTTTTGATAATGTCAAATTCTGGTAACTCTTTTTCTTCTCCATCTGCTGGATCGATTGCTATTTTGTAGTAGTACACAAAATATACATCTTCATCATTCACTACATAATCTAATATACCCATATTAAAATAATTGATATCTCTATCAAGTGAATACAACAAAAGTTTGTCATTAATTATTGATTGATATGCAACTAAAATTTCTTGCTCTTCTTGTGTTGGGTTACTAATTTTTTTAAATGCCTCTTCTCTTTTAAGAAGGTTATTATACCCTAGTCTTTGATCATAGGCACGTTTAATATAAAAGTCATGTGCCTTTTCCATAATTAAAGTAGATGGACTTACTTTTCTCAATTCTGATAAGAATCTTAACCACATTAATTGAGCAAGACTTATTCTAGCGTGTTTCTTCTCCTCAAAAAAAGGCAAAAGCTTTTTTATACGCCAGAACCTAATTGTTTCTGTTTCAAATTTATTGGGGGATGCCTCATCGGTTAAAAGCATTTCCTTGTCTGTTAATCTAACCACCTTCTTATCAGTTAAGTCTGAAAGCTTAAGTTGATTTATGTGTATGGCAGAAGAGAACCTACTAACAAATTTATCTAAAACATTGATATTCATATACTTAGAATATTATTTTATAAAAAAGTGTACTTTTTGCAAAAAATTTGTCAAATTATTGCATTTGTAATCAAATTATTATATAACTTTGATTTCAACCCAACGTTTAACGATTATATCGTTTGTAATGTAAATATACAAAACGTGAGGCAGTTATAAAAATAAAAAATATTAAAATGAGAGAATGTCTTTACTGTGGCGGACCTATACCAGATGATCGTCACAAAAACGCCTGGACTTGTACAAAGGACCATGCTTTGTTATTAAAGAAAGAACGCGAAGCAAATAACTACATTAAAGTCCGAACTACAGCTGACCCAATTATTAAGTTGAGGGAGGACTTTTACGATTTAGCTAATGAATTTGGCTTTGATGTCCCAATTGATTTTAATTACATATCACCTTTAAAAATTGATTGGTCTCTTAAAACTGGAACTTTTATAAGAGAAGGTTGCATTGGTGTTGCACTTGGAGACATTGGCTATATATTTTTCAAACCTCAAATACTTAAAATTTATAAACTATGATAGAAGAACTATTAAAAAATCCAGCTTTTGCAGAGCTATATAAAAATGCACCTACATATAGTGTTGACGGGAAGCACACTTACATGGGATCAAGTATTCCACCAGTGCTGCCACATATATCAAACCCAGTAATTAACAATATGCCAAATATTATACCACCTATACCAAATAAGAATGTCAACTCTAAAACAACTAACAGATTAGTTCTTGTGATTGTTTTATCATTAGTTGGCGGATTTGTAATTATTAAAGGGATGCAATGGTGGGATGATTACAAAAACAAAAAAAACAGTAAAATATAACATCATAAATTATATACCTTGACCGAATACTATAACAATTTTTCTAGAAGCTTAGACACCCTAACACTTGCACAGGTTGCAGAGAGAATTTATGTGAAAAACATTGAAACTGCAAAAAAATGGTTGGTGGAGAAAGGTATTAAAATACACAGATTTCTTAATAACTCATTTGTTTACCAAATTGAAGTAGATAGTCATATAGATATACCATTTGTACAACAACTAAGAAACAAGTATCCAGATAAATGGAAGGAACGTTACCGTGATGTAGTTAAAGACCTGCCTGTATATCATCTAACTATTACTTTACTTGAAGATGAGGTGTCCTATACTCCAATGATTAAGCCATCCAGAATTAATAAAAAGGATCTAGACCGATATAAAAGATTATTAGGATGAACAAACTAACACTCCCTAAAAATCCACATAAAGGGCTAAAGATATTCTGCAAAACATGCAGAGTGGATAATAATAAGTGTAGACATTATGACCGACAAGTTTATCGAGTAAGAATTCACATTCCTGGAACTAAGCATGGTGTAAAATCTGTGTTTTTAGAAGCAGTAAATTATAATGACGCAATTCTTGAATGTGCACATATAGAAAAAGAATTGATTAAAAATGGATTTGAAAAGAATAAACAAACATACTCAGAAGATTTAACTGATTATTGTATAGGTGATGCGGTTGTGAAATACCGTGAGTATATGTCTGGCGAGTCAAAATTTGCGCATCTAAAAAAGAACGTATCTCAAGGTCATATCGACGAATCTGTGAGGTTCTGTTGGAAGTTTATTGAAAACTTATCGCTCACTAAGAACATCAAAAGGACAAGACCAACTGATATTAAAACCGAGGATGTATCAAACTTTTATATATGGTCAGAAAAAAAATATTCCCCAAAGACATTTAACAAGTGCTTTATAGCTGTACGTGCATTCTTTGAATTTTTGATAGAAATTGAGAATATTGAAATGAAAAACCCATTTAGAAAATTTATTACCAAAGCTGCAACACCACCTTCTATTGATACAATAACCGAGGATGAATTTAATAAAATCTTAACTGCTGTTGATACATTCAGCCCATTTATTACGCTTGGAGGAAAGGGCGAGAAAAAAAATATGTTTAGACCCTATCTAAAAGATGGATTCAAATTATTTCTTTTAACAGGAGGTAGGCGTGAAGAAGTGGTGAACCTAAAATGGTCTGACATATTTAGCACACCACAAGGAGTTAAACTTTTTATCATTGATAACTTAAAAGTAAAGCGGATAAAAAAGGATAACAAAGAGTGTAAAAAATACATTGGTATCAATGTTGACCTTGAGGACTTTCTGATTGAATTAGGTATGAATGAAAAGATTGGAACGGATGAATATATTTTGTACCCTAATAGAACATCCACCACCAAAACCATCATGACCGATTTGAGCAGAGGTTTTTCACACTACAAAGAAGGTGCAGGTATCAAGAAGGACATCAGTTTAAGTAACCTACGCAAAACCTACTTGACTTGGCATCACCAAGTGTTAGGTGACGACACAGGACTTGTTAGCTCCCACTCTACCACCCAAGTATTAGAGAAATATTACCTTGATCCAAAGGTGTTAACCGCTGTTGAAATATCAGCATTAAAGGTTCGTGTTTTTGGTAAAAAATAGGTTTTCCTCACACAGTTCCTCACACAAATCCTCACACAAAATAAAAAACCACCTACGAATAAACGTAAGTGGTTGATTTTCATGTAGCGAGACCGGGATTTGAACCCGGGACCTCAGGGTTATGAATCCTGTGCTCTAACCAACTGAGCTACCTCGCCAAGATCCTTTATGGTTATGCCCTTTTAAGGGTGGCAAAACTACTGAAATTTTTTGAAATTACGGGTTCACTTTTAGACTAAAAACAGACTGTCCTTCAAAAAATCCCTCAAATGTGTCTCCCTTAGCAGTTGGGCCAACTCCAGCAGGGGTTCCCGTATAAATTAAGTCCCCTGGATAGATAGTGAAATACTCCGTAATGCCAGCTAATATCTTGTCTAAAGGGAAGATCATTAAACTAGAATCACCTGTTTGAACAGTGGTGCCATTTTTAGCTAATGTATAATGAATAGGCCCTGAAAGTATTTCTGTAGTTAAGGGATGCCATGCTCCTAAAACAGCAGCATTGTCAAAAGCTTTTGCTTTTTCCCAAGGAAGCCCTTTTTCTTTTAACTTATTTTGTAAGTCACGAGCTGTAAAATCAATACCAACAGAAATGGCGTCACAGTAATCCAACACATTGATCCCCTCTGGATGTAAAGAAGCTAAATTTTTTCCTTTTTTACTTACACGTAAAACCAATTCCCCTTCAAAATGCAAATCGTTGGTAAAACTTGGAATAGAGAAGTTTTCACCCTTAGGCAACAAAGCAGTATCAGGTTTCATAAATATAATTGCTGAAGTAGGCACTTCATTTCCTAACTCATGCGCATGCTCCACATAATTACGACCAATACAAAATATACTCATAAAAATATTTTAATCTAATTTAATATCTAACCCATTGGCGAAAGTCATTGTTCTTGACAATCCAATAGTAGCAAATGACTCTATTACTTCTACTGATTTTTCAATTTTTAAATCAATCAGTTTTCTTTCCTTCTGCGCCCATCTACCCAAAACAAAATCAATCTGTTGTCCCTTTGCAAAATCATTACCAATACCAAATCTTAATTTTGGATACGCATCTGTTCCTAATGTCAATTGGATATCTTTTAAACCATTGTGTCCCGCATCTGAACCAGATGCACGCAAACGTAATTTCGAAGTAGGCAATGCTAAATCATCTACAATCGTTAAAGTGTTTTCTAAAACAACTTTCTCTTTATCCATCCAGTATTTAAAAGCCTTGCCACTTAAGTTCATAAAGGTCGTTGGCTTAATGCAAATAAAGACTTTGCCTTTCCATTTGACTTCGGCTACTTCTGCTAGACGGTCTACTTTAAAAAAGCCACCATGCTTAATCACAAAGGCATCTAATACATCAAACCCAATATTATGTCGGGTATGTGCATATTCTGCACCTACATTCCCTAAGCCTATGAGTAAAAATTTTGACATGCGTAAATATTGGATTCAAAAGTACCCTAAAAAAACAAAACCCCCTGATTGCTCAGGGGGTTTTTATTCAAATAAATTTGAATTATTTCTTACCAGCTTTTGCAGCTTCAGATTCTTCTTGCTTTAATTGACGAGTCATTACTACAGAAGCAACTGGGATACGTGGAGAGTTCATGATCTCCATGTTTGCCACTTTAATGTCTTCGATACGTAAGTTCGCATTCAATTCTAAACTAGAAATATCTAATTCAATAAATTCTCTTAAGTCTTTTGGTAAAGCTTTTACTTTAACCGCTTTTACTTTAGAAACTAATTTACCACCTGCTTTAACACCCACAGATGATCCAACTAATTTCAATGGCAATGTAGCTACAACTTTCTTATCATCCACTAACTCTAATAAGTCAACGTGTAATAACAAATCAGATACTTTGTCAAATTGTAGATCCTTCAAAATACATCTGTATTTTTTTCCGTCTACACTAACTTCAGCGATTAAGAATTCACTTGTGTACACTAAAGGCTTGAAAGCCTTAGCAGAAGCATAAAAATTCACTTCTTTAGCACCCCCGTAAATTACAGCTGGCACGTTTTCTTGAGAGCGGATTTGGCGGGCGGCTTTTTTGCCAGACTCGGTCCTCAAGTGTCCTTCGATTGTAATTGTCTTCATGGTTTAAATTTTAAATATGGACGGCAAAGGTAATGAAATAAAAAGAAGCAACCAAAGTTGCTCCTAATTATTTATAAGATGCTGTAAATCAGTATATTATTGGTTTCTAGCCTTCAATTGAGCATGCACAAATAAGCTGGTTATACTCTTGTTTTCATAAGCATTACGAATAGCGATTGCAAACAAGTCGGCAACGGTCAACACCTTAATCTTAGAGGATTCAGATTTCAAAGGAATGGTATCACAAACCACCAACTCCTCTAATACTGAGTTTTCAATATTCTCATAAGCCTTCCCACTTAATACCGGATGCGTAATCAAAGCGCGCACTGTTCTTGCTCCTTTCTCTTTTAATAAAGCAGCAGCTTTTACCAGTGTGCCGCCAGTATCGCAGATGTCATCTACAATCACAATATCCTTTCCGGTTACATCTCCAATCACTACCATGCTCGCAATCTCATTAGCTCGTTTCCTGTGCTTATCACAAATCACCATCTCTGCATTAAAATAGTTGGCTACTTCACGCACACGGTTGGTACTTCCTACGTCTGGCGCAGCAAATGCAAGGTTTTCTAAATTCAATGACTCTATATATGGTATGAAAATAGCTGAGCTATCTAAGTGGTCTACAGGCACATCAAAGAATCCTTGAATTTGTGCTGCGTGTAGATCCATCGTGATCACTCTATCAGCCCCTGCAGCTTCCAATAAAGTTGCAATCAATTTGGCACCGATAGCAACACGTGGTTTGTCTTTACGGTCTTGTCTAGCAAAACCATAGTAAGGTACAACTGCAATAATTTTATACGCACTTGCTCTTTTAGCCGCATCAATCATCATCAATAATTCCATTAAATTATCGGTTGGTGCGTAAGTACTTTGTACTAAAAAAACATAGTCCCCTCTGATACTTTCCAAAAAGATAGGCTGGAATTCACCATCGCTAAACTTTTGAATGTTGATTTTACCAATGGGAGCGCCAAAACGTTGTGCAATTTTTTCTGCAAGAGCCTGCGAGCCTGTGCCCGCGAAAATTTTAACTGAAGGATTCATGGTGGGTAAAATGTGTTCCAAAGGTATCGATATCGTTCACATTTTTTTGGCTATTACGAAGCTAATTTTCAACAAATAGTCAAGTTATACACACCTGCTGCCATGAAGCCCGTATTTGTACGCAGAAATAGAGCTTGTTTAAAAAATATATTTGGATAAAATTGTTTATGCAAACAAGTAGTATCCGATTTTGGGCAGAGCAAGATCAACCCATTTATAAATTTAACGCAAAAGGCGCCAATCATTTAAGCGATGTAGAACTGCTAGCTATCCTGATTCAACATGGTACCGCTCAACAAAACGCCATAGAACTTGCTCGTAGATTGTTAGCCAGCACGAACAATAGCTTGCAAAAATTTGCACAGTATAGTGTGGCAGATATTGTGCAATTAAAAATCAAAGGTATCGGAATGACCAAGGCTGTTAGGATATTAGCGGCCATAGAACTAGGTTCTAGAAGAATGCATTTAATAGACAAGCAAACGACCATCCACCAAAGTAAGGATGTTGCTATGCATTTGAAAAACAAATTGCAATATGAACAACGAGAATTATTTGTACTATTATTATTAAATCAGGCGAATAAAATCATTCACGAAGCGGTGTTAAGCGAAGGGGGCATCACAGGCACCATCGCCGACCCTAGGATGATTTTTAAATTAGTGATTAGCCATGCTGCCACAGGTTTTATCATCTGCCACAATCATCCAAGTGGCCAATTAAGACCTAGCAGGATGGATGATAGTTTGACACAAAAAATCAAAAAAGGGGCAGCATTATTTGACATTAAACTAATCGATCATTTAATCGTCAGCACCGAAGGCTATTATAGTTATGCAGAACAGCATCCCGAATGGTAATCCTTCCAAAGCAAATTATGCCTGTGCAGTTGGACCACCGAAATTCATTGGAATTTCAATTTGCTCCATATCTCCTATCGCACCATGTGCCGCTTCATATCTTTCAATATTTTCTACCATCGCTTTCATGAAACGCTTTGCGTGCATGGGTGTTAAAATCACACGAGACTTCACTTTGCTCTTTGGTGTACCAGGCATTACATTCACAAAATCTACTACAAATTCGGCATTGCTATGTGTAATAATTGCAAGATTGGCATAAGCTCCTTCAGCGATTTCCTCGCTAATTTCAATATTTAGGGGCTGATTCGGGTTTTGTTCCATAAACTAATTTAAGGCCCCAAAGATACGAGGGAACGAATCTTAAAAAGAACTAAATTTGCCCCATGTTAGTACTCGACGGAAAAATTGCCTCAGCAGCAGTCAAAGCAAGCTTATTAGAACAGACCACTGCCTTAAAAGCAGCTGGGAAAAGAACGCCCCATTTAGCGGCTATTTTAGTCGGCACCAATGGTGCCAGTGAAACCTATGTAGCTAGTAAAGTAAAGAATTGCGAAGAAACTGGATTCGGCTCTTCATTGTACCGATTTGAGGAAACAGTAAGTGAGGAAGATTTATTAGCGCAAATTGATGCTTTAAACAAAGATGAAAATGTAGATGGCATTTTAGTTCAGTTGCCGCTACCCAAACATATTGATGATGCAAAAGTGATTGAAGCCATTGATCCTAAAAAAGATGTGGATGGATTTCATCCAGCGAATGTGGGCAGATTGGTTCAGGGCTTGAACACTTTTATTCCTGCAACACCTTATGGCGTGATGTTGATGTTGGAGCATTTTAATATCGAGACCAAAGGAAAACGTGCAGTCGTGATTGGCCGTAGTAATATAGTAGGCAGACCAATGAGTATTTTATTAAGTGCAGAACATCCTCAAGGCAACTGCACAGTCACTTGTTGTCATAGATACACTCCAAAAGAAGATTTAATAGAGATCTGTTCTAAAGCAGATATTATAGTTGTTGCAGTGGGCATTCCAGATTTTGTAGACGCAAGTATGATCATGCCAGGCGC
>CAZAOF010000058.1:0-9417 GCA_964486665.1 uncultured Sediminibacterium sp. | reverse complement strand
GATCAGTTTTTTATATATAAAATACTTGATTACAATTATTTTAACTTTTGATATTAGTCAGTTTTGGTTTTCACAATCAATCCTATGTTTGTCCTCCGATATTATTTTAACAAATCTCGCCAAATATGAAAAAATTGATTGTTCGCTTATTTGTTTTTTTCCTTATGCTTATTATGATGGTCGCTTGTGTTTCTACAAAGCCTACTACTTATTTTAATAATGCATCAGATACCATTATTGCATATAATACATTGAATGCTTTTAGGAATCAACAAGTGCCAAAAATTCAAAAAAACGACATCTTAAACATTTCAATAACAAGTTTAAACCAAGATGCCTCAGCTATATTTAATACTACTAACAGTTTTGTATTCACATCTTCCACTAGTGCTGGCTTGAATACGCAGTCAAGCGGTTACTTGGTTAACGACCATGGCGTTATTAATTTACCATTATTAGGCAATATCAAGGCTGCAGGATTAACAAAAGATCAATTGAAAGACACGATTACCCATATTATTATTGGTAATCATCTACTAATGGATCCTATTGTAAATATTAGACACGTTAACTACGAAGTCACGGTCATTGGGGAAGTGGGGAAGCCATCTGTTATATCGGTACCCAATGAAAACATTTCATTATTAAAAGCTATTGGTCTTGCTGGTGATATTACCATTTATGGTAGAAAAGACAATGTGTTATTAATTAGAGAGTCTGATGGTATTAAACAGGTTAAATATATTAATCTTAATTCGAAAGATTTTTTACAATCTCCTTATTATTATTTGCAACCTAATGATGTGGTGTATGTAGAAGCAACTAAAAACAAAGTTGCAAGTGTTGGCAGGGGAACAAGGTTGTTGCCTGTGTTTTTATCTGGCCTCTCTGTAGTTATTCTATTAGTTGATCGTGTTTTATATCAATAGTATAGTTATGAAAAAAAATAATACCAATTTAGTTCAGAACGAAGAAGGCTTATTAGTCAGCGCATTAAAAATATGTACTGAACAATGGCCGTCATTTTTAATCTTCTTTTTTATTTTATGCATATCTGGCTATGCCTATTTACAATTTTCTCCAAAATATTACCAAGCAAATGCATTGTTAATAATAAAAGATGAGAAAAAAGGTAATGAAGAATCAAAATTAATGGAGTCGCTTAACTCAATTAGTGCAAAAAAGATCATTGAAAACGAGGTACAGGTTCTCCAGTCAAGAGCTATTATCGACAAAGTGGTTCATACTTTACATTTTAATACGCCTATATATTATTCAAATAGTTTAAATAAAAAAAGAGCTTATCTAAGTAGTCCAATATTTATTGAACTTAAAAACGGAAGTAATGTCATTAATGAAATGGGTGCTATTAAATTTGATTACAATGATAAATACCAATTAGTTACATTAAATGAAAAATTAGTCTGTCCAATGAATCAATGGGTCAATACTCCATTTGGAATTTTAAAATTCATTAAGAATAAGCATAGTTCAAGTTCAATGGAGCCAATGTATTTTGAAATTATAAGTAATGAATCGGCCTCTAATCGTCTTTTGAATGCATTAAAAGTAACTGCGACAAACAAGCTGTCAAGTGTTATAAATCTACAATATCGTGATGGAGATCCTTTACTAGCTGAGGCTGTACTTAATGAATTAATCGGCACATACAATCAGATGATGCTAATTGAGAAAAAAAATCTAGCAAAAAACACGCTAAGTTTTATTGATGGCAGATTAAATGTTATTGGAAATCAACTTGATTCAATAGAAAGACAAATTAGACTCTTTAAAGGACAGAGTGAAGCAGTTGATATTAGTACACAAGGGCAATTATTTTTACAAAATGTAAGTTTAAACGATCAAAGATTAAGTGATATCGATCTAAAGTTGAATGTACTTGATGATTTGGAAGTAAAAATGACTAATAAGCAACATAGTATTTTGATTATGCCTAGTACATTGGGGCTTCTAGATCCTACTTTAACACAGTTGATAACAACGCTAAATGAATATGAATTACAACATGATAAAATTAAACATACTACTGCATCGAATAATCCATTAATGGTTTCCTTGTCTGATCAAATCAGTGCAACTAAGGAAAGGATAAAAGAAAATATGAATGCGTATAGAAATTCTCTAGAGAAGAGTAGAGACAGCTATCTATTCAATAACGAAAAATATACCAATTTACTTCAGTCAATACCTGCTAAAGAACAAGGCTTGCTTGAAATTAGTAGGGACAAAAATATTAAAGCTGATATTTACGCATTTTTACTTCAGAAAAGAGAGGAAAGTGAGATAGCATATGCTTCTACCATAACAGATAATAGTATTATATCAAACGCGCATGCATCATCTGAGCCTGTTAGCCCCAATCATATATATGTTTTTGGTTCCGTTTTGTTTTTACTTTTTGGTTTCCCTATCGGCTTTGTAAGTATTAGAGATGGACTGAGCGGTGCTATTCGTTTTAGACGCGATATAGAAGTGGCTACAAGTTTACCTGTAATTGGTGAGATAAGACAAACTGACTGGAAAGATCAGAAAATGATACAATATGGTGAACAAACAAACCAATATGAATCCTTTAGGAAAATCAGGTATGCGCTTGCTAATAGGGGAATGGGCACTAGAAATAAAAAGCTATTGATTGCATCTGGAATTTCAGGGGAAGGTAAAAGTTATATTGCCACAAACCTTGCAATTAGTTTCGCTGATGTAGGTAAAAGAGTGGTTTTGATTGATTGTGACTTTAAGCAGGCTAATTTGACAAAATCCTTTGATTTTTCAAAGTCAGAAGGTATTACAGATTATCTAGCCGGATTGGTAACTGAGAAAAACATCATTCATACTTTTCCTGAGTACAAAAACCTTCATTTTATACCTGCAGGGGCTATACAGCAAAATACGACTTCACTGTTAGAGAATGGCAGCATCGGGGATTTATTCGATTACCTAGAAGATCATTTTGATTTAGTAATAATTGATACAGCGCCTTTGATGCATGTTGCAGATGCGTTGTTACTTTCAAATTATTGCGATACTACACTGTTTGTAGTAAGACACGGGTATTCTCCAAAGCATATCCTAGAATACATTGGTTCAAATGATGAATTAAATAGTTTAAGTGACACATTGGTTTTGTATAATGGAGTGAAAGAGCAATATAAATGGAATGCTAGCAGAAGACTATTAGGATACACAAATAGACAAAACACAATTGAAGGAGGGCAAATTAAATTATTAAATTAATTTCTAATAATACATTTTTAGGTTCATTTTTTAACAAATTATTTTCACTTCTGTAACCGAAGTCGGCGAAGCCGTTTTATACTGAAAACATTTTAAATCTAACTCGAATGGAAAAGCAATGGTATGTTATTTATACAAAGTCTAACTGTGAGAAGAAAGTAGCTTCGATACTTTCAAAATATAATATTGAAAACTATTGTCCTTTGAATAGAACAATGAGACAGTGGGCAGACAGAAAAAAAATGGTTCAAACACCTTTGTTTACATCTTATGTATTTGTTTGTGTTCTGCCAGACGCGTTGTACAAAGTAAGGCAGACTAGTACAGATATCATCAACTTTGTATATTGGCTAGGGAAACCTGCAATTGTTAAAAACGATGAAATTCAATTAATTAAAAATTTTCTCGATCAGTATATTGACGTTTCTTTAGAAAAACAACCAATTCATGTAAATGACAGAATAAAAGTACTTAGTGGGCCTTTTATGAATATGGAAGGGAATATTAGATCTATAGAACACAATAAGGTTAAAATAATTTTACCATCTCTCGGTTATATCATGATGGCCGAGACAGCTATTCATAATGTACAAGTTGTCTCAAATGCTTATCAGTTGAATAGAATGGTTTCCTAATTTTAAAACACTTTATCTGTCTATGCTAGATTTTATTAAATCCATTTCTAAAATGCTAATTGCCAAATTATATATACTATTTGGCTGTATCAAAAGAGCTAAAAATAATATTACTAATCAAGATGCTATCGTATCCATTTATTTTCATAATCCGTCTCTAAAAACATTTAATGACTGTATTCGGTGGTTAATCGACAATGATTTTGAATTTATAGATGCAAGTGATTTATTAAATAGGGGTAAAACACATGAGACGCTTCAAAAAAACAAAGTCATCATTACGGTAGATGATGGATGGAGGGACAATTTGCTCAATATTATACCAATTGCTCATTTCAATAAAATTCCAATCACCATTTTTGTTACAACTGAGCCTTTAATTGAGGGGGGCGCCTATTGGTGGAGCTATATCAAAGAAGGAGTAAAACAAGGGATAACCACTTGCACTGTGCCCTTTTTAAAAACCTTGCCTAATATAAAAAGAATTAGTGTGCTTAATCATGTAAAATCAATCGTTTCACTTGAAAGAGAATGCATGACCGTAGAGGAACTTAAGGCTATATCGGATTCACCTTATTTACATATTGGGGCCCACACATTGACGCATCCAATATTAATCAATTGCAGTGATGAACAGGCGGAATTGGAGATTAGCCAATCAAAGTCAATATTGGATGCTATAATACCTACACCAGTTGATCGTTTCTCTTTTCCGAATGGGGACTACACCAATAGAGAAGTTGATCTTTTGAAAAAACATGGTTATCAACTTGCTTTTACAACCAAGCCCGCGTTCATTAAACCAAATCTTGGATTAGACTTATTTAGACTACCTAGATTTGAAGTATTAGATAATGCTTCTTTAGAGGAGAATATCTGTAGAATGATGGGCGTTTGGTTCAAAAAATAAGCTATGATTCCAATACTATATAAATTTTTAGCTGCAGGGGTGCTGTTTATTTTTGCTTTTTTGCAATTAGTGCAAAGGGGAAATAAAAATATACAGTTTATAGAATATATAATGTTTTGCTTTCCATTTATTGCAATTACTTTATTACCCGCTATAGGCTATCCAACCATTTTTGATATCACTACTTTAATATTTGTCGTCTTTTTTTATAGACCTAGAAGTTCAACTGCCATATCTATGAAAAAATACACCTATTTGCTAATTTTTTTTATAGGTGCTTTAATTCTTGGGAGCATAGGCGCAGCATCTATTTCATATAACACCATGCCGGATCTTGCTCAACTGATTTCTGTTTTTGCGTTTGTTAAAATTGTTTTTGATGAAATAGCCATTCATCCAATTTATTTCAACCGATTTATCCAACTTTTAAATATAACATTAAAAGCTTCTTTATTTTTTTTAACTTGCCAATTTATATTTGGCACTGGTTTTAGTTTTGAAAAAACACCTAATGTAAACGTATTACAAGGTAGTCAGATTCGCTTTCCTAGTTTTTTTCAAGATCCTCAAAAATATGCACAATTTCTTTCAGCAGGATTTTTTATATCATTAATACAAACTAAAGAAAGAAATGACTCTAGATGGACATTTTATATATTACCCATTGCCATTATTGTTGCAATTTTATTTTCAGGAGGAAGAGCAGGACTTTTAGGTTTAGTGATAGGTATTGGATTGATTGTAGTTCTAGGTAATTCTAAATATAGACTAGCAATTATTATAGCATCTTTATTTATTTCATTAATCAGTACACAATACGCAGATAAAATGTCCATTTTTAATCGAGAATCTACCATAGCCGATTCTTATGATTTTAGATTTGAAATCTGGAAGGATGCATTTGAGATATATAAGGCACACCCTTTTTTTGGCATCGGTATTGGAAATTATGCAGCATATGTTAGTATACACAATCCAGATCAATACTGGGTAGCAAATAATGAATATACTGCATACGATCATCCTGAAAGCGGCTACTTAAAGCTTTTAACAGAATTTGGTTCAATTGGATTTATAGCTTATTTTTTATTTATTATTATCCCAATGATAAAAGGGATAAAGCATTATCGGCAAACGCGAGACTCAACTTCCTTATTACTTGTTGCTGCATTATTATCATGGATGGTTGGATTTACAACAGTATATTCTTTAAGTGATAGTAGAATTGCACTTTATATAGGTATCATAACAATTCTTTTAATCATAAGGTATAAACTTCAACTAGTCAATGAGTCAGTATAATTGGCGAACAATCATCAAAGACAAGTTGAAATCAAAAGTCATTTCAAATAGTTTTTGGGCAGTCGGATCAAATCTATTGCAAAATATTTTCTTTAGTTTGTTTTTTGTGATTGTTGCCAGGAAATATAATGCTACCGATTTCTCCAGTTATATTTTAGCGAATACTTTATATGGGTTAGTGCTTGCTTTTTCATCATTAGGACTTGGTCAATGGTTTGTAAGAAGATTACTTAAAGAAGTGAATAAAGAAATAATCATTCATCAATTTTTTAAACTTCAATTCATCATTGGTTGTATATTTTATTTACTCAATCTTTTTTTGGCATTTGTTATTTATAAAGATCATTTATTAAGACAACTTTCTATACTAATTGGCATCAATGTGATTTTTGATAATATTATCTATGTGATTAAGCACATTAATATTGCACAAATGGATCAAAAAAAAACATTTATCATTCAAACTATAGAATCATTTATTAAGTTATTAGTTGGTATTGCTATATTATTCTTCCCATTTTCAATCATTAGTTTATCCTTAGTCATAATATCGCTTCGATTTTTAACATTAAATGCTTTTTTAAATATTGGCACATCATTCCCTATTAACCTTCGATTTTTATTTAATGTTAAAATAGATCTAGTTACATTTAAAGAGGTTGTCTTGAACAACTGGCCTTTTATAGTCATTGGTAGTATTTCGATTCTGTATTGGAAAATGGGTAATATCTTCATTTCGACATTTTTAACATTGAAGGATGTTGCCCATTACGAAATCTCCTATAAGTTATTTTCGATAGCAGAAGTGATACCAGTAATCGTTTCTACCTCAATCTTTCCTGTTTTGCTAAAAAAAATGAATGATAATAAAAATGACGGGATATTGTTTTACAAAAAGCTTTATTTATCCTATGGCATTTACGGACTATTCGTATTTACATTTATTTATTCATTTTCTGACCAATTGATTCCTTGGATGTTTGGGGGTCAATATGCATTAACTGCAAGGTATTGTAAAGAGATGTTTTTGACCATGTTAATCTTTCCTACAGCTATATTACAAGCCAATATGCTTGTTGCATTGAATAATGAAAAAACAGATATGTGGTTAAATCTATTAAGTTTGATCTTGAATATCCTTTTTACTATTGTTGGTTTGTTTTATTTAAAAGAAATTACGGTAATAAATGTATCAATACTATTGTCCTTCTTATGTTTTCATTTATTACAAGATTATGTTTTGATAAGAAAAAAAATGACAACTACTAGAGATGCAATGCGATTTTATTTGATCATATCCTTTGCATTAATATTTTATTACATACTTACATTATACATTTCCTTATTCTACACGTTCATTTTGTTTTGGACATTATTTTTCTTGTTCTTCTGGTTTTATTTTGAAGATAATATCAAAAAACAATTAAAAGTTGTAGTTCAATAATCATTCATAGTAGTACATGACTGTTTTATATTACACACAATCCTATTATTTAGATGCTGCTATAGAAACCATTAAGTCTATGCAGGGTTCAGGAATAAAGATGCATCTTGTAATTGAAGTAACTCCTGATTCTATGCGCACGAATATTCTAAATATAAAAAATAGTACAAATGAACATTCTTTTACTTGCCACAAGGAAATTTTAGGAGAAGAGTATGCTGCATTATTTGAACCTTATTTTAAAGAGTTAGCCTCAGTGAATATGCTTGTATTTAAACAAACTAAAGCATTCTCTTTCGATACTTTTCTAACAATGTCAAAATTGGTAAAATTCATTTTTAAAATCAAGCCTAAAGCTATTCATTTTGATACTGTTACATTGAGATCAATTCTACTAGTGCCATTTTTATTAAGACTTAAAAAAATTATTACCATACATGATCCCCTAGTACATATCGGTGAAAAATCATGGAAAACCAGTTTGACCAAAAAAATATTTTTCTCCATAGCGGATGATTTTATATTTTATTCAAATTATGCTAAAAAGCAATTTGAAGAAAATTTTAAGTATTTGAGAAATTCCAAGCATCTATTGAAATTTCAACCTTATACATTTAATCATTATTACAAACAAAATGCATCTTTAGATAAGGATGCGCATATTTTGTTTTTCGGTAGAATTTCCTATTACAAAGGGATCGATCTATTGCTGGAGTCAATACCAATCATTTTACAATATTATCCAAATCAACTATTTGTTATTGCTGGAAAGTCGGATGGATATCAACTAGACCATCATTATTTAAAAAAATATGAGCATAATATTATTTTACTAGATAGATACATCAATCCGAAGGAGGCAGTTCATTTAATACAGCAATCTAAATTTCTAATATGTCCCTATCGGGATGCTAGTCAAAGTGGCGTATTAATGACCGCGAAAGCAATTGGCAAGCCTGTAATAGCAACCAATGTGGGGGCTTTTTCTGAATACATTGAGGATGGATACAATGGGCTTATTGCAGCCCCTAATAAAGAGGCTATCGCAGATCGGATGCTCTATTGCTTAGATCAAAATAGGTTTAAATTTTATGAAAAAAACATTGATAAATACTATTCCCAAAATCTAGCTAATACAAATCAAAAAGTACTAATACAGGCTTATTTAACTAATTCAATCAGGACTCAATGCCTACAATAGCGTTTATTATTCACGGTCTCTGTATGGGTGGTGCTGAGAAATTTACCATTTCTTTATTAAATCATCTACATAAGAATGGACAACAAGTTTTTCTAATGTCCCTAAGTGAAGACCTTACCCTTAAAAAGGAGCTTCATCCAGATATACCGATTATTACTGTGTTAAGAAAGTCAAAGTATGATTTAAGTGTTAGAAAAAAAATAGCAGATATTTTAATTCAAAACAATGTACATAAAGTTTTTTGTGTTAATTCTTATTCCTATTTCCTGACCAAACTAGCTTTATTAAAACGTAAAAATATTGAGGTTTTTCTTTCCTTGCATTCAACAGCCGCATCCGGGATAAAGAATTATCTGCAAAATTTGCTTTATTTCAGAATGACAAGTTTAAATGATCGATTCGTTTTTCTTTGTGAAAATCAGAAATATCAGTTAAAGAGAGATTATTTAATACCAGATTCACAACAATTTGTGATTAATAATGGAATCGACACCAATTACTATTGTCCGGGTATGGATTCAGCTCAAGTAAAACAAAAAGGAAGAGAAAAGTATCATCTGAATGAAGACGAATCAGTCATTTTAAATGTAGCAAGAATTGCACCTGAGAAAGGGCATTTGGATGCAATTGAAGCATTGTATTTACTTCATGACAAATACAAAGAAAA
>CAZAOF010000057.1:0-9751 GCA_964486665.1 uncultured Sediminibacterium sp. | reverse complement strand
GAAAGCAAATATTTGGGTAAGATCTAGTTTCATTGCCTTATGGACATTGGGTTGGGTTTGTTTATTTTACTTTATAAGTAGTGTAGGCAATAGTTTTTCTAAACACAATCAACCAATTGAACAAACTATCATTTTAACGAATCCTGGTGTAGCATACTTAGAAGTGACAGCATCACCAAAAATGAAATATTACGAACAAAGATGGTTTAATATCGAGCCTTTCCAAGTGTATAATGATGACACCGTGCGTGTACGTAATTTGAAAATTAGAATTGTTCAGTCTAAGACAGACAGTTTTGAAGTGAAATATGTAACAATGAGCAATGGTAAATCGATCAGTGAAGCCAATATGCTTGCAGAAAAAATTAATTTTTCAGTATTGCAACAAGATAGTATACTGATGTTAGATCGAGGTATTGCAATAACGCAAAAGGATAAATTCAGAAACCAACATGTCATTATGACCATTGCGGTACCTGTGGGTAAACGTTTTAAAATAACCAATAAGGGATGGTCTCAAACCAATATTAGAGTGAATAGTAGAGGTGTTCATTCTGAAACGATGAATCATTTTGGTGGAGACGATATTTGGGTAGATGAATGGAATGAAAATTGGGATAATGAATCTTATTCTTATGATAGAGGGGTGGAATATAGGATGACAGCGGATGGTTTAGAAAAGCTAAAATCTGAATCGAATAGAGACGATGATGATGAAGATTATGAAAATGGTAATATTGATGACATGGAACTACAATTACAAAAATTAAAAAGGGATCGCGAAAATTTAGAACAAGATTTGGAAAAAACGAGGGCTCAAAAAATCCAAGAATTAGAAAAAATTGATCGTGCGCTAGAAGAAAAAAAGGCTGAAAAAAAAGAGGGTAAAAAAGAGCAAAATACAGTTAAAAAAACGCAACAAATTGCTATTGTTCCACCTACGGGTTTAAGTAAAGTGGCGGCGGTTGCTCAAAAAGCGGAGGAGATACATTTATGGATGCAGCGGTTTACCTATTAGAACAGATTTAGTGTTGATTTTTGGAATACAGAACGACCTTCTTTCTAGAAGGTCGTTTCTATTTATTAGTTAACTTTGCCCAAATTCAATTTAAGATGAGTGAAATACTAAATACTCCTTTTACCCATAAGCATATCGCTTTGGGTGCGAAAATGGCCGCATTTGCTGGTTACAATATGCCCATCAGTTATACAGGTATCAATGACGAGCATGCAGCGGTAAGAAACAGTGCTGGCGTCTTTGATGTGAGTCATATGGGGGAGTTTGTTTTAAAAGGAGAAAATGCTTTAGATCTAATTCAGCGCGTTACTAGTAACGATGCATCTGTATTGGAAGATGGTAAAGCGCAGTATAGTTGTTTGCCAAATGCCACAGGCGGTATCGTTGATGACTTGTTAGTGTATTGCGTAGAAAAGAACAAAGTGTATATGTTGGTGGTAAATGCTTCCAATATTGAAAAAGACTGGAATTGGATTAGCAGCTTTAATACTAAAGACGTTGAGATGCACAATATCAGTGCTAAAACTGCGCTATTAGCAGTTCAAGGTCCTAATGCAACTAAGATTGTGCAAACAATGACTAAGATGGATGTATTAAATCTACCTTATTATAGTTTTGTAAAAGGAGACATGCTGGGTATTGATAATGTATTGATCAGCGCAACAGGGTATACAGGAGCGGGTGGTGTAGAAATTTATTTTGAAGATATCAATGACAATGCGAATAAAGTATGGGATGCCTTATTTGAAGCGGGTGCTGCCTATGGTTTAAAGCCAATCGGATTAGGTGCAAGAGATACTTTAAGATTAGAAATGGGATTCTGTTTATATGGTAATGATATAGACGATACCACAAGTCCTTTGGAAGCTGGTTTAGGATGGATCACAAAATTCAACAAAACTTTTACTAATTCAGAAAACCTTGCAGCACAAAAAGCAGCTGGTGTTGCTAAGAAATTAGTTGGATTTGAAATGATTGACCGTGGTATCCCGCGTCACTATTATGTGATTAAGGATTCAGAGGGTAATGAGATTGGTACCGTAACCTCAGGTACGCAAGCCCCAAGCTTAGGTAAGGCAATTGGTCTGGGCTATGTGGCTACTTCACATGCATCAGTTGGAACTGAAATATTTATTGATATCAGAAACAGCTTGGTGAAAGCGAAAGTGGTTAAGTTTCCCTTTAAATAAAAGGGTGTATTATATTTTCAAAAAGGGGACAATCGTCCCCTTTTTTATTGTGGTAAATACTTGAAGATTGCGTGTATATAATTTGCATTTTTAAGCTCAATTAAATATATAATTATGAAAGCAATGAAAAACAAAGTACAGTTGATTGGACATTTAGGAGCCAATCCGGAAATCAAACATTTTGACGAAAATAAAAAATTAGCACAGCTAAGTTTGGCCGTCAATGATGGTTTTAAAAATGCAGAAGGGGAGTGGCAGGACGACACGCAATGGTTTAATTTAGTAGCATGGTCTAAGCTTGCTGATTATGCAGAAAAAAATTTATTAAAAGGGCAGGAACTTGCTATAGAAGGGCGTTTAGTCAATAATACTTATACCGATAAGCAAGATGTAAAAAGGACCGTTACAGAGATTGTATTGAATGAAATTTTGTTATTAAGTAAACTAAAAAATACAAAAGAAACAGAATAAAGGGATACAATTTGTATCTTTGCCGCCTATGCAAACAAACGATAAAACCAAACCATCCTTACATACAATCCTCACTCCTTCTTTATTGGAATTATATGAAATAAAAGATAGTATAGTTGTTATTATTGATGTTTTTAGAGCCACATCTACCATGGCGACTGCATTGTATAATGGGGCTACAAAAATTATCCCTGTAGATTCTGCAGAACATTGTATTGAGATGGGTAAACAAACTGGTGGGATTACTGCGGGGGAGCGTGATGGAAAAATTATTCCTGGTTTAGCGTATGGCAATTCGCCTTCTGAATATCCTAGGTCTTTTATTGAAAACAAAACCCTTGTGATTACAACTACCAATGGTACCAAGTTATTGCATATGGCATTAAACCAAGGGGCTAAAGAAATTATCACAGGTTCTTTTCCAAATTTGACAAAAGTAGTGGAGTTTTTAAAAGCACAAAATGCACCCGTTATTTTGGGTTGCTCTGGCTGGAAGAATCGTTTTAATATTGAGGATGCCCTTTTCGCTGGCGCTGTAATTGAGGAAATAAAGGACCATTTTACAATTCATTGTGACAGCAGTTTTATGGCCAATCAGCTGTTCAACCAACACAAAGATAATTTATCTGAATATATTAAAACTGTAACCCATTGGCACCGATTGGCAGCTTACGGGCTAGAAGACGACATGCAGTATTGTGTTACTAAAGATATCGCACCAGCATTGCCCATTTTTAAAAGTGGTGCTTTGGTGAATCAGGGGTAGATTTTCTCTAAAATAGCCTATAAAGTTGTACATTTGCAAATTGCCCTTTTTACAGAGGGTAATTTGCATTTTTTAATTATGGCACTACCCTATCTTGTTAAACATATTTATAGTTACGGCACTGAAGAAGTGATCCGACGTGGTAAACGCATTTTTGCATTAAAAAATATCGAATTGGTTAAATTCGATCCAATGATTGGCCACATTCATTGTCGCGTAAAAGACGACGGATATAGCACTTACTACAAAGTAACTATTGAAAATTTTACATCAGCCGCAACCTTATCCTTGAGGTGTGGATGTCCTTATAATTTGTCTGAAGTTTGTAGGCATAAAGCAGCAGCTTTGTTTTTTATTCAAGACTTAATGGATAAGAATCAATTGGAATATCAGGCTGCTTCTTATAAGACAACTCATACACTACTTAGAACCAAAGCAATTGATCTTAAATCAATAAAAATGCTTTGCTCTTCTGAAACTTTCGAAAATGCAGAACAAACATTAAAAACAATTCGTCCACATATTATTTCGAGTGAAAATGAGAAAGTAGTAGCCGAATTAGATATGGACGGAAAGACCCATCATTTGATCATTCAAAAAAATGAAGAACGTTTCTTTGATACCTCATGTGATTGTTTATCTGAAACTGCGTATCCGCTTTGTATACATAAGACAATTTTGTTATTGCAATTATTTCAATTAAAAGGGGCAGATTATTTTGAGACGATTAGAAATTGGGACAGAGAAAAAAATAAATTACTAGCCTTATATGGATATAGTCTTTCAGACGAAATAAAAGATAAGTTTGAATTTACTTATCATGACGGGAAACCTTTTCTGAAAGTATTAGATCCAAGCATCCAGAAGGTGAATGGGGGAGAAGCGGTTACTAAAGCCCCACCAATCGAAGTGGTTCGATTTAAATCACATAGCCAACAAGTAGAAAATGGGGATCTTGAGACCTCATCTACAGCGCAAAAAACGATTCAACGTTATGGTTTAGTGATACAACAAGAAGAACATAATTATCCTTATCTATCTTTTCACATCATTAGAGGTGAGGCGAATGAACAAGAAACGGAGTATGTTGGTAAAGTAGAAAAAATTGATATCCTAAAATTTGTTACTCCTTATGATATGAATGAGGAGGACAAGGCTTTGTTGCAGTTAGTTCGAAAATTGCAGCCTGCTGAAATGTCAAAGTATTTAAACAAGAATTCCCCATTCCAGGGTATCTGGGATACCATTGTTCATGCAGATGAGGCAAGTTTGCCAGACGAGACCAAAGGCTTAATGCAGGAATATTTGCATCCTAAAATGGAAAAATTATGGCGTGACGTTTCTGAGCATCCTTTTACATTTTACGTCGATCAAAATAAAAAGTTCACTACAGCAAATTTAAATAAAGCTCAATTAGTATTTAACCCTATACAGCCGAGTTTTAAAGTAGAAAAAGAGGGGGAAGATTATATAGTACAAGCGCAAATTTTATTACCAAATGGTCCAGTAGACTTGTCTGAGAACCATGCAAAGTCATATTTCTTATTTCAGCAAAGTGAACTATTCTTTTATTGGAAGAATAAGGTAGATCTAAATTGGGTAGAACAATTCTTGCCTAAGGGTTTTCAAAAAATTAGCGCAAAAGACTGGCCAAGTTATTTGCAGTCAACAGTGTTGCCATTGTCTAAAAATTATGTAGTGGCTTTAGACCATGTGTCACAACAAAAGGTAAAAGGCGTGAAGCCTCAATTGCAAATTTTATTAAAGGAACAAGGGGATTATTTATTTTTTGAACCCTTATTTGTATACAACGATATTATAGTTCAAAAAGAAGATGGCCCTTCAGTTATTCAACAGCTGGGTGACAAGCTAATGATTTTAGAAAGAGATTTAGCTGCAGAGCGACAACTGGTTGGCATTATCGAGCAGTTACATTCTGGTTTTATAAAACCAAACGAAGGAAATGTATTGGCCTTAAAAGGTGCAGAGGTCTTAAAAAACAACTGGTTCTTTTTATTTATAGATACCCTTAAGGAAAAGCAAATTCCATTGTTCGGTACAGAGCAATTGAAGCAATTTAAATTTAACACCGCTAAACCAACCACGAGATTATACATAAGTAGCAATACAGACTGGTTTGACGCTAAGGTGGAGATTTCTTTTGGAGAACAAAAAGTGAGCATACAAGACATCAAAACGATGTTGATGAATAAGCAACAATTTGTCCCATTAAAAGATGGTAGCTTGGGTGTATTGCCTGAGAAATGGTTGAATAAATATGCTTTATTATTTAAGGTAGGAGAAGGGAAGGTAGACAACTTGAAATTGAGTAAATATCATTTCTCAGTTTTAGATGAATTATACCAACAACGCGATGAGGAAGAATTGATCTTCCAATTAGAAGGCAAGTTCGAAAAAATTAGAGAGCACTATACTATTGCTGACGTCAAACCGCCAGTACATTTAGATTCCATTTTAAGGCCTTATCAGGCGAGTGGTTTCCAATGGTTAAACTACTTACATGATGTGGGTTGGGGTGGTATACTTGCAGATGACATGGGATTAGGTAAGACCATACAAACCTTGTCTTTCTTACAGCACTTGAAAGAGAAAAAAGGTAAATTATTAGCTTTGGTTGTTTGTCCAACTACTTTGTTGTACAACTGGCAAAATGAATTAAAGAAATTTACGCCAAGTTTATCTTTCATGCTTCACCATGGTGGTACAAGAAACAAAGCTAAATTAACAGACGGATCTGTCGAAGTCATTATTACTACTTACGGCACTTTAAGAAGTGACATTAAAAACTTTGTCGAAGTCAAATTTGACTATGTGATTCTAGATGAGAGTCAAGCAATTAAAAACCCAACTAGTAAAGTAACTAAAGCAGCTTGTTTATTAGATGCAGAAAATAAACTTTGTCTAAGTGGTACACCATTGCAGAACAATACTTTTGATATTTATGCTCAAATGAACTTCTTGAACCCTGGCATGTTGGGTTCAGTGGAGTATTTTAAACATAACTTCTCGATGCCTATCGATAAGTTTGACGAGAAAGAGCAAAAAGAGCATCTACGTAAATTTGTTTTTCCTTTTATCTTAAGAAGAACCAAAGAGCAGGTAGCCAAGGATTTGCCAGAAAAGCAAGAAATGGTTTTATACTGCGAAATGGGTGCGGCACAACGTAAGATATATGAAGCATACAGAAATGATTATCGTGATAAATTAATGGGTTTAGTCGAAGAGAAGGGTGTGCAAAAAGCACAATTATCTATTTTGCAGGGATTGATGAAGCTGAGACAGATTTGTGATAGTCCTGCGATTATTAAAGATGAGTCTTATCCAAACGAGTCTGTTAAATTAGATGAACTAACACGTGAGATTTCAGAGAATATCGGGGAACATAAGGCCTTGGTTTTCTCTCAATTTTTAGGTATGTTAGGTTTGATAAGGGAGTCTTTAACAAAGCTGGGTATTGATCACGAATATTTTGATGGAAGCAGTACGATACAAGAAAGAGAGAAAGCGATTGAGCGATTCCAAAATGATCCTAATTGTCGCGTATTCTTGATCTCTTTAAAAGCGGGGGGTGTGGGTCTTAACCTAACTGCAGCTGACTATGTATACATCGTAGATCCATGGTGGAACCCAGCTGTAGAGCAACAAGCGATTGACAGAACGCACCGTATCGGACAAACAAAAAATATTTTTGCTTATCGTATGATTTGTAATGACACGGTAGAAGACAAAATATTGAAGCTGCAGGACCGTAAGCGATCACTGGCAAAAGAATTAATATCAGATGAAGACGGATTTGTAAAGTCCTTAACAAAAGATGATATTAATTACTTGTTTAGTTAATGGTTATTTTAGTTCAGCAGCTGCAATACTTGCTTTAGGATTTTTTAAAAATTCTTCCTTACATCCTGCAGCACAAAAGCCAATTACTTTTCCTTCGTAATGTGCTGTATCACTGATTCCAGCAGTCACTGGCATGCCACATGTTGGGTCTTTTTTATTGTCCACCAAACTTATATCATAGCTAATCACAGAATCAGCTACTACTGCATTTGTGGTACTATCCATTGTTGGTGTTGTTGCTTCTGTATTATTTCCACAAGCCATTAATAAAATACTAAAAGTAAATGCTACGATGCTTATGCTCTTTTTTATTGTCTTGTTCATATTAAATGATTTCTACAAAGTTAGCACTTCGTTCAAAACCTAGCTCAAAAATGCCCTAATAAAAACTAACAAGTATTCATATAAGGCGTTAAATCAAGTGATTGCGAGTGTATTATTTCTAAAATGCTATGTTACTAGCCTGTTTTGTCTATTTTATTACATAATTTTGTAGTCTACATGAAACAAGGGAATCAACATACTTTTTATATGACTGCAAATTTTGCAGCATACCTTGTTTTGCGCAGTCCCTTTAGACTGTCGCAAGCCCTGCGACGCGGATTCTGATAGGACGAGCAATTGGCAATTGCCCCTATCAGTGGAAAAATCCCCGAATTGATAAATTTACGCCAGTACATATTTCTCTTTAAATTTTAATGCTCATTGGAACAGAAAATAATTGTCCGTGTTGCCCAAGTTGGCGATACATCTTATGCAAAAGCTATAACTGATGAAATGGAATCCTCTGCAAAAGCAAGAGGTACAGGAATTGCGAAAAGAAGCCCAGCTTATGTGGCTCAAAAAATTGAAGAAGGTAAATCTGTGATTGCACACACCGAAGACGGTGTATGGGTAGGGTTTTGTTATATAGAAGCATGGCAGCATGGTCAGTTTGTTGCGAACAGTGGATTGATTGTAGCACCTGCATTTCGAAAAACAGGTATTGCAAAAAAAATTAAACAAGCCATCTTTCAATTGTCTAGAGATAAATATCCTGACGCGAAAATATTTGGCTTGACTACTGGACTTGCAGTGATGAAAATCAACTCTGAGTTGGGTTATGAGCCGGTGACCTATAGTGAACTAACGGATGATGAAGAGTTTTGGGCTGGCTGTAAAAGCTGTGTCAACTATGAAATTCTAAAGAGTAAAGATCGCAAGAACTGCATGTGTACTGCGATGTTATTTGAACCAAAAAAATAAATGAGCATGGAAAAAGTTGTATTAGGATTTAGCGGTGGTTTGGACACGACCTTTTGCGTAAAGTATTTAACAGAAGATAAAGGATTGGAAGTGCATAGTGTGGTAGTGAATACGGGTGGATTTGATGATGCTGAATTGAAAAAAATTGAAGCACATGCATATGCATTGGGTGTAAAAACACATACTACGGTACAAGCAGTTGAAGGTTATTATGATAGCATCATTAAGTACTTAATTTATGGGAATGTTTTAAAGAATAATACTTATCCATTAAGTGTAAGTGCGGAACGTTTGAGTCAAGCATTACATATTGCAGCGCATGTAAAAAAATTAGACGCTAAATTAGTAGCACACGGAAGTACTGGTGCAGGAAACGACCAAGTGCGTTTTGATATGATTTTCCAGATCCTAATCCCTGGAGTTGAAATTTTAACCCCAATTCGTGATTTACAATTAAGCAGAGAAGCAGAGATTGACTACTTAAAGTCAAAAGGGGTGGAGATGAATTTTGAAAAAGCGGCTTATTCTATCAATAAAGGATTATGGGGTACAAGTGTTGGAGGCAAAGAGACCTTGCATTCTAAAGGCATGTTGCCTGAAGCAGCATGGCCCACACCAATGACCAAAGAAGGTGTTACAGAAGAAATGGTGATTGGTTTTGAAAAAGGAGAAATCGTAAAAGTAAATGGTCAAAGTTTTGCTCATCCTACTAAAGCAATTCAATATATTCAATCCATCGCTGGCGCTTATGGGATTGGTAGAGATATTCATGTGGGTGACACCATCATTGGTATTAAGGGAAGAGTGGGATTTGAAGCTGCTGCGCCGATGGTGATTTTAAAAGCACACCATGCATTAGAGAAGCATGTATTAACCAAATGGCAATTGTCTTGGAAAGATCAGTTAGCACAATTCTATGGCAACTGGTTGCATGAAGGTCAAATTTTAGATCCAGTGATGCGTGACATCGAAGCGTACTTAAGCAATTCACAAGAACAAGTAACGGGTGAGGTATTCATTCAGTTGAATCCGTATCGTTTTCAGATTATTGGTATTGAGTCTGTAAATGATTTAATGAGTGCCAAGTTTGGAAAGTATGGCGAGATGAATACAGGATGGACGGGCGCAGATGTAAGAGGATTTACAAAAATCTTTGGCAATCAAGTGGGTATCTACCATCATGTGAAAGAAAGCAATAAA
>CAZAOF010000056.1:0-9951 GCA_964486665.1 uncultured Sediminibacterium sp. | reverse complement strand
AAAAAATTACTTATTCTCTAATAATTTAAAGAACTGATCTAATTGAGGTAAGATAACGATTCTTGTTCTTCTGTTTTTAGCTCTGTTTGCTGCAGTGTCATTCTCAACCAATGGTGCATATTCACCTCTACCAGCAGCAGTCATACGCTTAGGATCTAAACCGTATGTGTCTTGTAAAATACGAACTACAGTAGTTGCACGCTTTACAGATAAATCCCAGTTGTCTTCTAATACAGAACCATTGTCTAATAACTGCTTAGAATCTGTATGACCTTCTACCATAAATTCGATAGACGGCTGTGCTGCTAATACTTTAGCAACTTTACCTAACACTGTTTTTGCTTTGTCGGTAATATTAAAGCTGCCACTTTTGAATAATAATTTGTCAGAGATATCTACGTATACTACGCCTTTATCTACTTTAACATTTACATCTTCATCGTTAAGGTCGCCTAACACACCCTTAAGGTTCATCACCAAATTCATGTTGATAGAATCCTTACGTGCCATTGAGCTTTGTAAGCCTTGAATGTATAAATCCTTTGCACCAATATTCTCTAAAGACTTTTTAATGCTTTCTGCTTGTGCACCAGTAACAACGGACATGTCTTTTAATTGACTAAGTACTACGTTGTTGTTTTGCTTTAAGAAATCAATTTGTTTATTTAAATCATCAACTTGTTTTTCTAAAGATTTTCTGTCTGCAGCAATTTTATCTGCATCGTTTTTCGCTTTTGCTGTAGCATCTTGAGCATCACGGTACTTGCTTTGAAGGTCTGCATAAGCGCCATTTAACTGGCCATATTTTGCTTCAGCTTCCTGTAATTTTTTAGGGCTAACGCAAGAATAAGCACCTAAGCTAATAAGAGCAAGCGCTAAAAAAATTTTACTTTTCATAATGAGTCTGTTTTTATAATGAATAATCAAGTTATTGCTGTGACAAAAATAGGAAACTACAGCTTAGTAATAAAACAAATATAAAAAATCACTCTTTTTTAACAAACAATATCGTCTGAAATGCCATATTCAGGAACATATCCATCGAATTGTTTGAAAAAATCGACAATATGTCGCATGTCTACTTGTTCATTGTCTGTAGGTATGAATGGATCTGCAAAAACCACTCGTTTTTTACCAAAATCAAAGCCAACCATCACAATAGGAACCTGTGCATTTTTTGCGATATGATAAAAACCAGTTCTAAATTTATAGACTTTAGTTCTAGTCCCCTCTGGAGAGATAGCTATATGAAATTGTTCGTGTTTTTTATACAAGGCGACTACCTGATCCACCATTTTATTTTTCTTACCTCTATCAACAGGGTGGCCACCCAAGAGCCTAAAAAACCATCCAGTAATAGGGTTGAATAATTCCTTCTTCCCTAAAAATTGAACAAATTCAAAATGTAATTTTTTTCGTACTGCAAGGCCGAGTAAAAAGTCTACATTATGGGTATGTGGACCGGCAATGATTACAGACTGCTTAAGATGATATGGAAACTTACCCTCGGTTTTCCACCCTCTTACTTTAAAAAACCACCATGCTAATATTTGCTGTAACATATATTATAATTAAAGGTGCATTAACTTTCCTGCGTTTTGAATGGGATGTACCTCTGAAGCCTCGATTTTTTCTATTTTGAATTTCGGAATAACCGCAGTCTCTAAATTTCTTAAATATACTTTATCATAGTATTTCAATAAAATTGAAAAGGCACCTTCAATATCATTTTCAACAAATAGGTTCACCGCTGTTTTGGTCTCTAATCCCCCTAGTCGCTTTTGAATTCTTAATGTTGCAGCAATGAGGTCTGCAACAGGGAACTTACCATATCCTTGAACAATAAATTTTAAGCGAGATTCAAAAGGGATATCAATAAAATAACAAATACTATTGCGCAGGTTTTTAAAAAACTGAATAGGCAACATGTTTAATCCAATTCTCTGGCTTTCATCTTCAACCCAAAAACAAGGGTGAGTAGTGCTTATATTAAATAAAGCCTCCGCTAAATTATTTTCAAATTGTTCTTGACTATCTTGTTGATTTTGTCCAAGCGCACCAAATGCTGAACCTTTATGATTGGCTAATCCTTCGAGATCGATTACTGGAATTTTACTTTTTTGCAGCTGTAGTAAGGTTTCTGTTTTACCTGATCCTGTACAACCGCCTAACACTTTCATGGAATAGTCTTTTTCAAACTGCGCTAATACCCAGTTGCGGTAAGCCTTGTAGCCGCCAGTAAGTTGCATCGTTTCATAACCATACAAATCAAGTAGCCAAGCAACAGCTGCGCTTCTCATTCCTCCTCGCCAACAATGTACCAATAGGGTTGGTTTTTGGTGCGTCGCTTTTTCATGATGTGCTACCCAGCCTTCTACGGTTTCTATCATTGGCAACATCTTGGGTCCAAAAAAAGGCAAACCAAGTTTAATAGCTTCCTCTCTGCTTTTTTGTTTATAGGTAGTACCAATTTGGGCGCGCTCGTCATCTGTAAAAAGAGGAAGAGACAAAGCACCAGAAATATGCGCGTGTGCATACTCGCTAGGACTTCTTACATCAATGATTAAATAGTTGGATAAATTTTCAAAAATCCCTTCACCCGTTTTTTGAACAGCCATGCTACAAATTTACTTGCTTTAATGTTTCTTTTAACGCTTCTTTTGTAAAGCTTATAAATGGAGCTTGTTTAAACTCGAAAACAGCAGCATCCTTAAGCGCTTTATCTAATGAAAATACAGTTTGGTCATAAGCAATCGCCCAGCCTTTGTCCTGCCATCTCTTTGCTAGGTATTCTTGTTCTGTTTGCCCAGGTGTAGGGACTAAAATCAATTTTTTACCAAAAGGAATCAGCTCCATCAAGCTAGTATAACCCCCTCTGCTAATGATATAAGTAGCGTTTTGAATGGCTTTGGCCAATTCGGGACCGCTAAGGTGTGGAACAATGGACCCGTTTTCTGTAATAGCTTTATTATTGGGCTGGTTGGCCGTTCCGGCAATAATTTGAAAAGGCTGCTTGATTGTATTGCCCTCTGTCCATAATATATCCTGAAACAAGGTTCTTTGGGGCTCAGGTCCCGAAACAATGCCTAAAAACAAAAAATTCGGTGTTGTAAGCGCTACGGATGGCTTGGCATATTGCGCTAACCTAGACAGGCAGTTCATATACCAAACAGGGATACTAGGTTTAAGCACGGGATTGCCCAAAATACCAGATAAATTATTTTCTCCTTCAATGTCTGGCACCCACACCATTTTGTAAAAAAGACGAAACCAAGTGTATTGCATCCACTGCAACAAGCGAGTAGTCCAACTAAATGGAGTTTGCAAATTCAGTTGGTGTGTTATAAAAACAGAAGGTGTGCTGAGGTGAAAAAAACCAAGTCGATTATCAGAAATAATTAAATCATATTGATGTTGACGGTTTGTTTTACGAAGCCACCAAAACTCTCTAACTATGTTGTACAAAATTCGTGGAATTTGCATCAACATTTTAAAAGCAAAGCCCTCCGCTTTTTTTGAATAGCGAATTCCGTAACCTTTTAGTTTCAGGAAACTCAAGCTGGGAAAGGCTTCTCGTAAAATAATTTCGTGTGCGCCATCTGTAGCAATCGTTACACGATAGCCAAGGTCCTGTAGCGCAGCAATGACAGGTATACACCTTGTTGCGTGCCCAAGCCCCCAATCTAGTGGTGCGATTAAAACAGATTTTTGTTGCATGAATAATTAAATCTTATTCAAATATACTTGTAAAAAATTGTAGTTTTGTACTCATGTTAAGAAGCCATATATATCTCGCGAACAACGATGTCTTAAAAAGACAAAAGCAGTTGCTCTTGTTGTTAGAGATCCACAGCATGTTGTTTCAATTAGAACAAGTGGAGCTTTTTTATCAAAATATAGAAGTGCTTGATTTAAATAGAAGAAAAATTATTCAAAAACCACACTTGGTTAAGCGTGTCTTAAAAGACAATCCAGAGAAGCCTTTTGTTTTTGCCTACCATAAAAATTAATTGAATTGCCCTACCTTTAAGACGACAATTGAAACCCAATTGTTTTCATTAAAATAAATAGGCATGTCATTTATCTCAAAAGAAAAATCAGTTGCACTCTATGCTGCGTTGGTTTCCTTTGGTACGTATGTTTTTATATTTGGATTTAGAAAATCATTTACTGTTTGCACTTTTGATGGGATGACCTTTGGCCCAATTGCTTTTAAAACGGCAATGGTAATAAGTCAAATGCTAGGATATTTAATGGCAAAATTTTACGGCATCAAGTTTATCTCTGGCCTTGAAAAAAAAGAACGGTATAAAATTATTTTTTTATTAACGGGTATCGCATGGGCTGCTTGGTTATTGTTCGCCATTGTTCCCGCGCCCTATAGTATTTTGTTTTTGTTCATCAATGGATTCCCGCTAGGCATGTTATGGGGAGTCGTTTTTTCGTATGTTGAGGGCAGGCGTAGTACAGACTTTATAGGAGCGGCATTGGCAGTTAGTTTTATTTTTTCGGCTGGATGGGTAAAATCAGTTGGTGCTTGGCTGATGTTGCATTTTCAAATAACAGAAACCTGGGTGCCATTTTGTACTGGATTGGTTTTTGCTTTACCACTTATGATTTGTGTTTGGGGTTTAGAGAAAGTGCCCCCACCTTCTGCAGAAGACGAAGCGTTGAGAGCAAAAAGAGTTCCAATGACTAGCGCAGACAGAAGGTTGATTTTAAAACAATATTTACCAGGTGTGATTGCCTTTGTAGCGATCTACTTATTTGCCACTATTTTTAGAGACATAAGAGATAATTTTTCTGCGGACATGTGGAAGGAAATGGGTTATGCAGCAAAGCCTTCCACTTTTTCTGAAACAGAAATTCCCATCACTATTTTAATTTTAATCTTAATCGGCACGGTCGTTGCTGTAAAAAATAGTTTTAAGGCATTCATGATTGCGCATGTGTTTATTTTAATTGGTTTTATTGTCGCAGGCTTATCCACGTATTTTTTTACGCAAAAAATGATTGATCCTTTTTGGTGGATGTTATTGGTAGGATTGGGTTTATACTTGGTGTATATCCCTTTTAACTCCATCTATTTTGATCGCCTAATAGCAGCTTATTCTATTAAGGGCAACGCTGGCTTTTTTATCTATCTAGCCGACTCAATTGGTTATGTGGGTAGCGTGTCTGTTATGCTCGTAAAAGAGGGTATGACCTTGGACATTGCCTGGACAGCATTCTTCTCACAAAGCGTAATGATATTGTCTTTTGTGGGCCTGTTTATAACCGCCTTTGCTATGTATTATTTTGCGTCAAAATCCAAGATCACCCCGTTGATGCAATAACGCAATCCAGTTGGAGGAGGACCATCTTCAAAAACATGTCCTAAATGTGCCTTGCACTTTCCACACTGCACTTCTGTTCTTACCATGCCATGTGTGTTGTCTGGTGTATAAATAATAGACTCTTTAGTCAAGGGCTCATAAAAACTAGGCCAACCACAACCGCTATCAAACTTAGTGTCGCTTTTGAAAAGCGGGTTGCCACATGCTTTACAGAAATAAGTGCCAATTGCTTTAGAGGTTTCAAAAGCGCTAGTGAAGGGCCTTTCGGTACCTTTGAGTCTAGCAATTGCATATACCTCTGGACTTAATATTTGCTTCCAAACGCTGTCTGGCACGATAACTGGTTCTTTGCTGGTTCTAGAGTAGTAAGTATTATTTTTTGACGACATGGTATCTGTTTTATTGGTTTGCTTGAATGCAGATTGGCCACAAGCCGTTTGGGTGATCAATAAGCAGAAACAAAGGATTTTATACATAAGGTTGATTTCTTTGTAAAAATACTAACAAGTATTCAGTTAATTTGTTTTGTAAATTGTAAGATAGGGTTAAAAAAATTTACCTGAGTTCATTATCTTTGTTACCTATCAACTACATCCCATGTTCAATTTAATCTTATTTGGCCCTCCAGGAAGCGGTAAGGGCACTCAAAGCGAAAACATTATTGCAGCCTATGGTTTACAGCATTTATCAACGGGCAATTTGTTGCGCAATGAAATCGCAGACCAAACGACCCTGGGCATGGAGGCAAAAAGGTTGATGGACCAAGGACAGTTGGTACCAGACGATGTGGTGATTGGGATGGTAGATAATTTTATGAATGCGCATCCAGAAGCCAAGGGTTTTTTGTTTGATGGATTTCCTAGAACAACCGCACAGTGTGTTGCACTAGATGCTTTGTTGGAAAAGAAAGCAAATGAAATTAATGTGGTGCTTGCTTTAGAAGTAAGTGAGGAAGAGTTGGTAAAAAGATTATTAGGAAGAGGCTTAACTTCTGGAAGAAGTGATGATACCAACGAAACAATTATTCGTGCAAGAATACAAGAGTACCACGACAAGACTACCGCTGTTGCTACTTATTACAAACAGTTTAATAAAGTAGTCTCTGTAAAAGGAGAAGGTACTGTTGACTCTATCTATGCAGATTTAAAAACAGAGATCGATAAAAGAATTAAATAAATTCCAACTTTGGAATACAAAAAAGGATCAACATCGTTGATCCTTTTTTGCATTTATTATTAAGTGGCTTTTAAATATTTAATCCACCGCAGGCACTAATTACTTGTCCTGTTACATAGCTACTCATATCACTCGCTAAAAATAAGGTAGTGTTGGCAATTTCATCTGCCTTGCCAAATCTGCCCAAAGGAATTTTATCTAAGAACGCTTTTCCTGCTTCTCCTTCATTTAAATAATGTGTCATATCGGTTTCGATAAATCCTGGAGCAATTGCATTGCAACGGATATTGCGACTACCTACTTCAGCAGCAATTGACTTCGTAAAACCAATGATACCAGCCTTACTAGCCGCATAGCTGCTTTGGCCAGCATTGCCACGAATACCAATAATAGAACTCATATTAATGATGCTACCACTACGCGCTTTCATCATTGGACGAATCACTTGCTTGGTCATATTAAAGACACTTTTTAAATTGGTCTCCATCACATCATCCCATTGTTCTTGCGTCATGCGCAGCAATAAATTATCTTTAGAAATACCTGCATTGTTAACGCAAATATCCACGGTGCCAAAAGTAGCAACTACATCATTTACAAAAGTTTCACAAGCAGCAAAATCACCAGCATTGGCTTGATAGGCTTTTGCTTTCACACCAAATTTTTCTATTTCTCCAACAAGTTGGCTTGCTTTTTCTGCACTGCTATCGCTCACATAAGTGAAAGCGACATGCGCGCCTTGTTCTGCTAACTTTAAAGCAATGGCTGCACCAATGCCTCTTGCCGCTCCTGTTACGATGGCTACTTTACCTGCTAATAATTTCATTACTTTCTGTTTTTAATAAACCAATAACTATGCATTAGTACAATGCTAATATTTACAAATATAACAGGATTGTCTTGTTTTAAAAAACCATAAGCTATCCAGAGTAAGCTACCAGCCATATTGATGATTCTTAACTTTCTTACATCCTGTATTGCAAACGAACCCACGACCACCGCTGTGGCAAACCATCCTAGTGCATCAATCATTTTATTCTTTTTATATTATTTTTCTTGGTTAATGATAGCAAGCTCTTCTATAAACTTTCGGTCATTTGATAATCTTGGTACTTTATGTTGTCCACCCAATTTGCCTTTTCGTTTTAGCCACTCGTGAAAACAATCTTTTTTTACTGCTGTTATTTGTGGCAAACCTAGGGCAATATCTTTATGCCTTTTTGCTTCATAATCGCTGTTAGCTGCTTGTAGGTTTTGATCCAACAAAACAGTGAAAGCGTGCAGGTCTGATGGTGCATCTTCAAATTCAATCAACCATTCGTGTGCACCAGCGCCCTTGTCTGACATGAATATGGGAGCAGCTGTATATTCTTTCATCACAATATTCAATGCTTCGCAAGTTTCGCTGATTGCCTTATCTGTATTATCAACAATCACTTCTTCACCAAATGCATTGATATATTGTTTTAATCTACCACTTACTTTTATGCGGAATGGACTAAGTGTAACAAATTGAACCGTGTCGCCAACAAGGTAGCGCCATAGTCCACCGTTGGTGCTAATGATGACGGCATAATTTTTACCTAATTCAACTTTATCTAATCCAATAGTGCGTGGATTTTCTTTGCCATACTCTTCAATGGGCATGAATTCATAAAAAATACCATGGTCTAAAAACAACAACATGCCCTCTTCGTTTAATCTGTCTTGTGCAGCAAAAAATCCTTCACTTGCATTATATATCTCTACATAATTACAATCTCCACCAATGATTTTTTTAAACTGTTCTCTATAAGGTGTAAAGGAAACGCCTCCATGAATATATAATTCAAAATCCGGCCATACTTCTTTAATGGTTTGTTTGCCGGTAATTTCTAAAATTCGTTTTAATAAAACCAGGGTCCAGGTGGGCACGCCAGCTATTGAAGTCACTGGTTCTTGAATGGTGCTTTGCGCCAACATTTCAATTTTAGATTCCCACTCATCCATTAATGCAATGGATAATTCGGGCACACGAATTAAGCTAGACCAAATAGGTGCATTCTGCAGAAGCACTGCACTTAGGTCTCCATATTGAATGTCGTCTTTAAGCGGATGAACTTGATGACTACCACCAATCACCAATCCCTTACCGGTTAACAGGTCGCTATCCGGAAAAGCGTGGTAGTAAATAGTTAGTACATCTTTTGAGCCTTGAAAATGGTTGTCTTCGATGCTTTCTTTGCTAAGTGGGATAAACTTACTCTTGTCGCTAGTAGTACCACTACTCTTTGCAAACCACTCTACGGGTGTGTTCCATAAAACGGCGTTCTCGCCCTTCATAATCTCATCTACATAAGGCTTGATGTCTTCGTATTCTTGAATGGGAACCGTCTCTTTAAATTTTCTGATATTAAAAAGCGAACTGAATCCGTATTTTCTTCCTATTTGCGTGTATTGTCCGTGGGTGATAAGGTCTTGTAATACTTCACGCTGAGCAGCAATTGGCTCATTCACCCAATGTTCTATTTGCCAATAGCGTAATCTGGCTAGTCTTGATAAAGCAGGGCTAAAGATTTTCATAAATTATTTTTGACCCATTTCGATGATCCAATCTTTGCGTTTTAATTCAAAGTTGGTACCAAGGTAAAGTCTTCGCACATGCTCATCTTCTGCAAGCTCTTCTGCTGTGCCATGTTTAAATATTTTACCCTCAATCAATAAGTAGGCGCGGTCACAAATAGACAGTGTTTCGTTTACATTATGGTCTGTAATTAAAATGCCAATATCTTTTAGTTTTAATCTAGCTACTACCGATTGAATATCTTCCACTGCGATAGGATCTACGCCAGCAAAGGGTTCGTCTAATAAAATGAATTTAGGATCCACGGCAAGGGCCCTAGCAATTTCTGTTCTTCTTCGTTCTCCACCACTTAAACTATCACCGTTATTGTTTCTTACTTTCTGTAAATTAAATTCGTCCAAAAGCGTTTCCATTTTATGTAAACGTTCGCCCTTGGTTAGTTTGGTCATTTCTAAAATGGCCATGATGTTATCTGCTACAGATAACTTTCTAAATACACTTGCTTCTTGAGGTAAATAACCCAGCCCCATTTGTGCGCGCTTGTACATAGGAAGATGCGTAATATCCTCTTCGTTTAAAAAAACCTTCCCCTCGTCGGGTGCAATTAAGCCAACCACCATATAAAAGGTAGTGGTTTTGCCCGCTCCATTTGGCCCCAATAAGCCTACAATTTCGCCTTGCTTTACTGAAACACTAACCTGGTCAACAACCTTACGGCCCTTGTATTGTTTGATTAACTTGTCGGTATGTATCGTCAGTATCACGTTGAATGTTTTGTACAAAAATAAGGTTAAAAAAGCCTATTTGAACCTAGTCAAATAATATTAACTATTTTTGTATTCTATGCACGTAACAGAACATTTAGCCAAAGCAAAA
>CAZAOF010000055.1:0-10095 GCA_964486665.1 uncultured Sediminibacterium sp. | reverse complement strand
AGTATCTTGACCACTAAATATCAAGTAATCAGACCTTTATGGCTATTTTGTTTCCCCTTTTTGGCATTTTTACTTCTTTTATCCTCATCTATTATCTTAGTTCTTTAAATAGATCAAATATTTTCTTAGCATTATTTTTTTTATGCTGCAATCTTGTGGTTTTAGTCTACTATGGATTACATTTTACAAAAGAAATTTATTGGGAAGGTGTATTTTTTGTCAACTGGCTACCCCTATCCTATCTTCTGGGGCCATTATTATTTTACTATGTTAAAACCACTTTAGCAGATAACAATAAATTACAAAAATGGGATTGGCTGCATTTGCTTCCAGCAATACTCACTATTATTAACTGTTTACCCTTTACAACCTTGCCATTTGATCAAAAAGCCAAAATTGCGCATGAAATTGTAAATATCACCGAGGACTACTCCCTTGATTTTCTATTTGTTTCCTTTGAATTTATCTTGTTTTCAAGATCAGCACATTTATTAATTTACGCATTAGGCTCAATAGCCTACTTTTTAATCCACACCAGGATTAATTTAAAGAAATTCAATCAACTGCCGTCAAATCATATAGTATTAAAAAAATGGTTTTTGCTATTATGTGGAATACAAATTGTCATTGCTATCAATAGCATTGGTCATATGTCTACCATTTATGGCTATAACTTTTTTATACTTGGTTTGCCTAGTGCTGAAGTTTTTTCAGAGAAATACTATTTTGAAATTTGTGGGGGAGGATTTTTCTTGCAGAATATCTTTTTATTTTTATTTCCTAAAATTCTTTACGGAAACGTTTCTTATAAAATCGAGAAAGGCAAAGATAATATCATTGAAGAGCTCAAGCAAAGTATGCCTAAAAGAGTAAAAGAATCTGCCATTATCCAGGATGTAGAAGAGGCAATTAATGAGTATCTAAAAGTCAGCCCTTTTGTGCACAAGGAATTTTCTTTGTCTCAAATGTCATTTGACTTAAAAATTCCAGAAAGGACATTGTCTATTTACTTTAATAAAGAATTGAACTTGACATTTAGTGAGTGGAGAAAGAACCTCAGAATTGATCATGTTTGTAAAATGATCGAGCAAGGAGAGTCTAAAAATTTGACTATTGAGGCAATTTCTTCTAACGCTGGTTTTGCATCTAGATCTAAATTCATTGATGCATTTAAAGAGCGAAAAGGGGTAACTCCTTCGGCTTTTATAAAATCTCTTAGTCTAATTTAATCCTATTTACCTCACTCATAAAGCGGTGACATTTTTCTGAAACAGCACCTTTCTCATAATCAGTGATTCTTACTTTTACAAAGTTATAATGAATATTGATTTCTGGATGATGATCTTGATCGATTGCAATTTGCATTACTTTATTGGAGAATGAAACTACATCGTTGTAGTTATTAAACCTAAATGTCTTTTCGGATTTATTATTTATTTCAACCCAGTCATCGGACTTATGCCACATACTACTAAAGGTTTATTGAAAATTTTTACTTAATCACTCCTAATTCTTTGCCCACTTCAATAAATGCTTGAATGGCTTGGTCTAATTGAGCAATACTGTGTGCAGCTGAAATTTGTACACGAATTCTAGCTTGACCTTTTGGTACAACAGGGTAGTAAAAGCCAATTACATAAATTCCTTTTTCTAATAACTTTTCTGCCATTGTCTGTGAAACAACTGCATCGTATAACATGATAGGTATAATGGGATGTGTACCTGGTTTGATATCAAATCCTGCAGCAGTTATTTTTTCTCTAAAATATTGTGTGTTTGTCTCTAATTTATCTCTTAAAGCAGTGCTTTCTGACAATAAATCAAAAACAGCAATAGAAGCGCCTGTGATTGATGGCGCTAAGGTGTTTGAAAATAAATAAGGTCTTGAGCGTTGTCTTAATAATTCGATGATTTCTTTTTTACCAGAGGTGAAACCGCCAGATGCACCACCCAGTGCTTTTCCTAAAGTACCTGTAATGATATCTATCTTACCCATCACTCCCTTTAATTCATGCACACCTCTTCCTGTTTTTCCAATAAAACCAGTTGTATGACACTCATCACTCATCACCAGCGCTTCATACTTTTCGGCTAATGCTACAATTTTATCTAATTGTGCAATGGTGCCATCCATAGAGAATGCACCATCCGTAACAATTATTTTTTGAACTGCCCCTGCAGCGATTGCTTCTTTTAATTTAGCCTCTAGATCTTCCATAGAATTATGCTCGTACCTATACCTCATGGACTTTGTAAGTCTTACGCCATCTATGATAGAAGCATGGTTTAAGGAATCAGAAATGATCGCATCCTTCTCTCCAAACAATGGTTCAAAGACACCCCCATTCGCATCAAAGGCTGCGGCATATAAAATAGTATCTTCTGTTCCAAGAAAGCTGGATATCTTTTGTTCTAATGTTTTATGTATGTCTTGTGTTCCACAAATAAATCTCACCGACGATAATCCAAAGCCATGGGTGTCAATTGCATTTTTTGCTGCTTCAATTACTTTTGGATGAGAGGACAAACCCAAATAATTATTAGCACAAAAATTCAAAACCTTTTGACCACCTTGTATGGTAATCTCTGCTGCTTGCGGAGAAGTAATAATTCTTTCTTTCTTAAATAATCCAGCTTCTTTTATAGCTTCTAATTCCTTAGTTAAAAATGGTTTGAATTGATCGTACATATCATTTATTTATGCTTGTTATAATTAAAATATTGTGGCAGGTTGGAGACAATAGCTGCTGTCATTGCTTTTAAATCAAATTTAGGCGACCAATTCCAATCCTTTTTTGCCATACTGTCGTCAATACTATTTGGCCAACTGTCTGCAATTTGTTGTCTAAAATCGGGTTGATAGTCCATGGCAAAATTCGGAAAATAAGACAATAAACTTTGATAAATTTCTGCTGGAGAAAAACTCATACCCGAAACATTGTAGCTAGTTCGAACGCTAATATTTTCCTTTGGCGCATCCATAAGTTGTATCGTTGCATGAATAGCATCGTCCATATACATCATGGGTAGGTAAGTATGTTCACTTAAAAAACAAGTAAACTTTTCTGCATTCACTGCTTTATGATAAATATCCACTGCGTAGTCAGTTGTGCCACCGCCTGGTAAAGACTTGTATCCAATTAAGCCCGGATACCTTATGCTTCTTACATCTACACCGTATTTATTAAAATAATATTCACACCAATGCTCTCCAGCTAACTTTGAAATACCGTACACAGTGTTAGGATCTTTGAATGCTTTTTGAGGTGTTTGGTCTTTGTCAGAGTTGGGTCCAAAAACAGCAATTGAGCTTGGCCAAAAAACTTTCTCAATACTATACTCACGTGCTACTTCTAATACATTCAATAAGCCTCCCATATTTAAATCCCAAGCACGAACTGGATCTTGTTCTCCAATGGCAGATAAAATTGCAGCTAAATGATAAATTTGAGTCACCCCTTCCGATTTAACTACTAAAGCCAATGCAGCTTTATCCATTACATTTAGGGTTTGAAAAGCACAATAGTCAAATTTACTTTGAACAGATGCCTGAAAATCGGTTGCAATAACGCTATCATTTCCATATTTATCTGCCAAGGCCTTTGTTAACTCTGTGCCTAGTTGTCCGCCAGCTCCAATGACTAAAATCTTGCCCATTAAACTAATGTTTGTTTGTAAATGTGAAATTAGTTTATTCCGCCAAAACCTCAAATTTTAAGTTACTAAAAGATCCTACGCCTACAAAAACAAGTTAAGGGCTAGAAAAAACAAAGTCTGAATAATAAATAAACTTGTGGCAAATTTATTTACACTAATCCTTTTGATATACATAGTTATACTTAGCAAGGCAGCGCTGATTGCAAACCAACAAAAATAGTTTAGTAAAGGTATCTGTCCGTTTTCCCAAGACCAAAAATGTAACTTTACGGCAACAGGTTCTAAAATAAGATCAAAACAAGTAGCAAGCATTGCACCACCTAATACTACAGCTATGGTAGATGCGATTGGGGAAATAGGCGACTTGGTATTACGTTGCATTAGCACTAAAAATTGCGTCATGAAAGAACCTGCACAGAACACAATGATGAACCAGTTAAAGCCTATCAATAATGGAACTCCATACAACTTTGGACCTAATACAGTACCATATGCATAATGACCAAAAAGAAGTCCGGTATTCACTCCGATAATTTCTGTTGTCATGCCAATGATAAAAGCAATAAGATTAATTGCTACAAACCGTAAAGAAAACTTGTCTTGACTTTTTGAAAGTAATAAAAACATAGTCAATAGTACCATGGGCGTGTTGTTCACGAACCATTCTTTATAAGGTGTAAATAAAATACCAAGCACCCCAGTTAAATGGAATAATATGGCTACAAAAAGTGAAAAATAGTTTTTAAGATACGACATTGATGGTTTAGAAATTATTTGAGTATTTTTCTTTGATTAAATTTGATACAATTTCGGCACTTGATAAACATAGTGGAATGCCCCCGCCTGGATGAACACTTCCCCCAACAAAATAAAGTCCATTGATGGTTTTACTAAAATTAGGATGACGCATAAATGCCGCCATCTTGCTATTTGAACTAGTGCCGTATAAAGAACCCATATAAGATGCTGTCCTTGACTCAATCGTCACTGGCGTTAACACCTTTTCTACTTCTATATAAGATTCGATATTTTCATTTAAAACCTTATTCAATTTTTTGATGATTGCTTTTCGGTACAGCTGTTCTATCGATTCCCAATCCTGACCGTTATTCGCTGGAGCGTTCACCATAACAAACCAGTTTTCTTTACTCTCTGGCGCATGTATACCTGGCTCTAGCTTGTTCGTTATATTGATATAAACAGTTGGGTCTTCAAAAGGGAGTCCAGTATTAAATAAGGAATTAAATTCTCCTCTATAGTCTTCGCTGAAAAAAATATTATGTAAATCTAGCTGAGGGAAACTTTTACTCATTCCCCAATAAAAAATAAAAGCACTACTGCTTCTTTCCTGTTTTTTTACTTTTGCTGCCTTATTTGAATCGTTTAATAAATTATTGTAGGTAAAATATACATCCATATTACTCACAACGATTGCAGCATCCTGCTGTTCATTGTCAACCAATACGCCAGTTACAACATTTGCGCTTGTAGTAATTTTTTGAACAGCTTTCCCAAATGTAAACTGCACCCCTAATTTTAAAGCTAAACGATACAAGGCGTTGGTGATACTAATCATACCGCCTTTGGGATAATAAGCGCCCTCGTTATGCTCTAAATTTGAAATTAAAGAAAGCATCGCAGGTGCCTTGTAAGGGTTGCTACCATTGTAAGTGGCAAACCTATTAAACAATTGTACCAATTTTGGCGAAGTGAACGCCGCTTCATTAAAGTCGTTTAAAGACTTAAAAAGATAAGCCAACTTTAACTTGCCTATTGCTTTAATAATAGGCGCCTTAAAAATAGTTTGAATTACATGCAAGGAGTGTCGTAAAAAAATAATAGCGATGTGATTATAAGCATCCGATGCATTTTGTAAATAACGATGCAAGTTTTGAACTGGCTCATTGGTCTTTTCCTGTAACTCTAAAGCAAACGCCTCTTTATCTGTGTATGCATTTATACAAGTTCCATCATCATAAAAATAGTTACACGCAATTGATAGCTTTTCGTAAGTAAAATAAGGCGCAAGGGGTTCTTTCGCTAGGGCAAATAATTCCTCTATTAAATGAGGGCAGGTAAATAAGCTAGGGCCTGCGTCAAACCTAAATCCATTGGCTTCAAATTGACTTAGTTTACCCCCTGGATAATCGTTTCTCTCAAAAACTTCAACCTCATAACCAAGAAGGCTTAGTCTAATGGCAGTAGCCATTCCACCCACCCCAGCACCAACGATAATTGCTTTTTTTGAAGACACGATTGAATTAATATTTCAGAGGAATAAGTTTAATAATACCTAGTTTATCAAAAAATTTAATGATTGGATAAACCGGATCAATCTCCCACCATTTGGCTGCAAAATTTGGTCTTGCACCAGCATGGTGGTGGTTGTTTTGGAACAGCTCTCCCAACATTAAAAAGTCTATAATCAACGTATTTTTAGATTGGTCTTTCTCGTCTGGAAAATTACGGTACCCATACTTATGACCAGCCCAATTGACAACTGCACCTTGAATGGGTCCAATTAAAAAATGGATAGGCAACAATAAGAACATCCACCATGAAGTAGCAAAATAAATATAGAATGTTATGTATAACCCCGCAAACAATAACCTTGTAACGATATGGTCAGCTATCTTATCAATTTTTGGATATACTGGAAAGTTTTTATCAAATCGTTTTTCTACTTCTAATGTGCCGTGCAATACTCCATTATACACTCTCTTTGTATGCATCATCATGGTAAAAACCTCTTTGAAAAAATGAGGCGTATGGGGATCTTTTTCTGTATCACTATAGGCATGGTGCATACGATGCAATATCGCATAAGCTCGTGCATTTAAATAAGAGGTCCCTTGAGTTACCCAAGTGAAAATATAAAAGTATTTCTCCCAAAAAGGAGACATACTAAACATTTTGTGAGCAGCATAGCGATGTAGATAAAAAGTCTGTCCAAATAGAGAAAGGTACCAATGCAAAATTAAAAAGATCAATATAGCCATTATGTATTTTTAGGCTACGAAACTAATCTACTTAGCTTATATTCTATCAATATGTTTAACAAAAACTTAGTTAATTGTTGATTAATGTTGATTAATCAGCGCATCCATTACTTCTCTCCTTCTTTCTTTGTAATCAATCCCATCATTTGTTTCATTGTTCTGTCCATCCCATCAGGACTACCATCTAAGAAAATAACGTTACCCTTTCCGTATTCAGCAAAATTTTTGATCGCTTCGGTCCACATACTAAACAAAATCACATTGGTGTCTAAGTTGGCTTGCTTCATTTCTTCTGCAGCTTCTGACATGCCCTTAGCCACTTCTTGTCTAAATAAGGCAACCCCTTGTCCTCTTAATTGAGCCGCCTCTTTCTCTGCTTGTGCTGATATTTTTATTGAATTTCCTTCTGCCTCAGCAGCTTTTGTTTTTGTTATTAAGAGCGCCTGTCCTTCATTTTCTGCAGCTGCTTTCAAGTTATTACTAGCTACCACTTTACTCATACTTTCCATAACCACTTGGTCAAATGTGATATCATTAATTTGCAAATCCTGCAAATGATAACCCCACTCTTCTAAGCTCTGATCTATTTGCTCTTTTACATAGTCTACTATTTCTCTTCTGGCTGTCAATATCTCGGCCTGTCTTTTAGTAGCTACATAAGCCCTTATACTGCCCTCTACTGTCCTTACTAGGGCTTGCATTAAATCTTTATTACTTATAAATTTAAATGCTACTTTTTTAATTGTTTCCTCATCAGAATTTTGTACCGAATACAATAGCATACTTTTAAAATATACATTTGCCTGGTCAATCGTTACAGCTTGAAACTCTAGCTCGATACTTTGATTTTGAATACTCACTCTTCTGAAAATGCTTTCTACAAATGGGATTCTTAACCTCAAACCAGGTTGCATGATTCTTCTATATTTACCAAATAAGGTGATGATGGCAATTGTACCTTGATTCACCGTTACAAGACTAAAAAAAAGAATGAATACAAAAACGCCTAGAAAAATAAATAAACTTGCCATGGCAATAATTTTAATTTTTTAAGAAAGGACCTGAATAAATTAGCGAATACGATGTATTGCTAAGGTTAAAGTTAAGACAATAAAATGAAGTAGGGCATTAGACTTTATGCTAAATCATTCCAACCTTAGCTATAGTACAAAAAAAATCCAGCTAGTAAACTAGCTGGATTTGTAAAATCAAATAGTAAAAATTAATTGTCAGTACAAAGTTTGTTCAACAACAACTCTGTAGATGAAATTGGCCAGATATACTGTTGTGCAGTAGCTGCAATAGCTGCAACACCTGGTTTAGCTGGTAAAGGCAAACCTAAACGAGTAAGATCTGTTCCACGTAAACCTTCTCCTAAGAATTCGATTCTTCTTTCATTTACAATAGCATCTGCTAAAGCATCTGCGTTTGCAAAATCTCCTGCTGCAAAAACAGTAGAAGCGTCAGAACGTCCGCGGATTGCATTTAATAAAGCAACTGCTTGAGCGTCTACTGTATTAGTAGAACGAACTCTTGCTTCTGCTAAATTCAATAATACTTCGGCATAACGAATTACAGGAGCATAGTCTGTAAATACAGATGCAACGCTATATTTTGTTAAATAGCTTTTGCCGCCATATACAGCCACCATGTTTCTTCTCTTGTCAGCAGCTTTCCAATCTGTGCTTGCCACAATACCTGTAGATAGTAAAGAGTATTCACCATTACCGCCATTGAATGCAGCAGGTCCATAATAGTACCCTAATTGATTCTGTGTACCAGGTGCTTCATTAGAAGCAAATGGCATAGACATAATAGACTCTGTAGTGGTATAAGGTGCCTTAAACACATTTGTTACATCTGCCTGAAGTGCATGTGCCACCCCAGTAGTTGCAGTAAATGGCGCAGTAGCACTTACAATTTTATTTGCTTCTGTAATCACTTCTGCATACTTACGCATGCTTAAGTAAACTCTAGTTTTAAGCGCAATCGCAGTATTACGGTGTGCACGAATTGTATTATTCAATGCAGTACCATTAGTAAGTGGCAAATTAGTTTCAGCGAAAGTCAAATCGGTTAAAATTTGATTGTACACTTCTGCTACTGTTGCTCTTGCTAATGCATAATCGTCAGAGCCTGTATTACCTTTTAAACGCAAAGGTACACCTGGCTTAGAGCCATTACCATCCCAATAAGGACGTGCATACAATTGTAATAAAGAGTAATAGCTCATTGCTCTTAATAAACGTGCTTCTGCTTGGTAGTTGTTAGACAAATTTGCACCAACAACAGACGTGCCCTTAGTAGCCATACCATCTAAAAATACATTCGCCAAGTTAATCACATAGTAAGCTCTTGACCAATGGTTTTGAACTGAGTTTGTTGAGCTGTTGGATGGTGTATAGTTCCAAACATCAAAACCCGTAACCACGTTGGTACGCTCGTTCATAAAATCTCCGCCACGGATATCATTAAAAATTTGATATCGTCCTCCGTACATTCCTGCATTCTTAATAGATGCATAGATAGAACGAACCTGACCTTCAATCCTGTCCTTGCTGTCAAATGCAGTAAGGTCAGAGATTACGTTGGTAGGAACCGGATTCACAAAATTTTCTTTGGCACATGAGGTCATTTGGACCAAACCCGCTGCCATCAAAATATATAATAGGTTCTTTTTCATTTTTCTTAATTAATAGTTTAACAATTAGAATCCAACGTTTAAGCCAATCGTAATAGTACGTTGGTTAGCAACTGTGTTTCTGTCAATACCAAAGTTAGTCGTTCCATTTCCGTTAGAAGAAACCTCTGGATCTGGACCTGGGTATTTAGTTAAGATAAACAAGTTGTTTCCTGAAACATAAAAACGTAGGTTAGAGATTTTCGCTTTGTCAATGAAAGACTTAGGCACATTGTAACCAAGTGTCAATGTTCTTAACTTAACAAAGTCTCCTTTGAATACGTTGATGTCAAGAGGGAAAGAAGATCCGTTTGAAACGTTGTCTCCAAAAACAGGTTTTGGAAATTCAGTAACATCACCAGCCTTCTGCCATCTATTTAATACACCCACTTCATTGTTCCAGAAACGTTGATCTCTCAAACCAGCTTGTGTACCATAATACAAGTAGTTACCCATTTGGTAAGTCAACAATGCATTCAATTCAAAATTCTTGAATCTGAAATTGTTTTCCCATCCACCAAATATTTTAGCATGTGTATTTTTATATACTACCGCGTCTGCACTACTTACAGTTGGAGCAGTTGTTCCGTCTGCATACATAAAGCGAGATTGACCTGCAGGTGCTACGTGTTGGAAAAACACTTGCTTGCCTTGGCTATTGATGAAGATTCTACGACCAGTCGCAGGGTCTACACCAGCTGTTCTTGTTACAAATAACATACCAATTGGTTGACCAGGAATGGTAATGCTTGGATTTTC
>CAZAOF010000054.1:0-10264 GCA_964486665.1 uncultured Sediminibacterium sp. | reverse complement strand
TGGCTGTATTGCAGTGAGCGGTGGGTTAGAAGTGGCATCTGATAGGTTACTTGAACTCATTCAAAAAGGAATCACGGTAGCGCAAGTGGCAAAAGTGAGTCAACATTTTAATGATGCAGGTATTATGGTGCATGCTTATTTGATGTACGGCTTTCCAACACAAACGGTACAAGAAACAGTAGACTCTTTGGAAATGATTCGTCAATTTTTTGAAACAGGGGTTTTAAAATCTGCTTTTTGGCATTTGTTTACCATGACTGCACATAGCCCTGTTGGGTTGGCACCTGAAAAATATAAGGTTAAAAAAGTTTCAGAAGAGATAGGGACTTTTGCAAATAATGACATTGCACATACTGATCCTTCTGGAGCCAATCATGAAATATTTGGTTATGGATTAAAAAAGGCTTTACTGAATTATATGCATGGTGCATGTTTTGACTTTCCGTTACAAAAATGGTTTGATTTTAAAATTCCTAAAACGACTATTCCTGCTAATTATATACAAATGCAGATTGATGCTGTTGAGATAGGTGCTGCAAATTATAAAGCAATTTGGATTGGATTAATGCCGACGACGTCAATTGTACAAAGAGCAAAAAAGGGTGCTAAATGGGAGGAGATGAATTTACGTTTTGAGACCAATAAAAATACAATTTCAATCAATGTTGAGCCTGCAAAAGGGGCGTGGTTAAAGCAGTTGTTGAACAAAGTAAGTGTGGATAGCTCTAATGGAATGCCTTTGGCAGATATTAAAGCCGATTATATTGCTGCAGGATTAGAAGGCTTTGATTTATTTTGGGATAATAAACCAGTAAATGCCTTGCATAAAGCAGGGTTGCTTAGAATTTAAAAAAAACCTCATTTTAATACAATACAAAGATGCATGTAGAATGGGTAAGGGATTTTTGTTTAAGCTTTGATGACGTAGAAGAATGTCAGCCATTCGGCCCAGAGCATCTAGTATACAAGATCAAAGGAAAGATGTTTCTATTGCTTTCTTTAGATGAACAACCTCCAAGAATCAATGTCAAAACTGATCCAGATAGATCTGTGGAATTAAGAGAAGCCTATCCCGACAACATATTACCTGGCTATCACATGAATAAGAAACATTGGAATACCCTTGTTTTAAATGCAAGACTCAGTCCAAATTTAGTTCAAGAGTTAATCAGCCATTCATACGAATTAGTGAGAAAGTAGAACCATTGATTTTCGATTTCTTAAAATGTTGCCAATTATCCGTCCTTAAACTTAGTTTAACATATATTTTAAATGTATGTAACTTTTTCCCAATACTTTCGTTCCACATTTAAATATACTGAATGAACTATTTTTTGATGAACTGGCTAAAGCCAGTTGTATTTGTATTGCTTTCTTTTTTTAGCATGAATGCTTTTGCTCAAGGATATAACTTGAAAGGGATGGTAAGAGATACCGTAGACAAGAAAAGTCTAAATAATGCCTCTATCGTTTTATTGCATGCAAAAGATTCTATTTTATATAAAACGACAAGAACGCAAGCAAATGGAGCGTTCAATTTGTCTGAAATCAAAAATGGAGCATATATCTTAATGATTGCATATCCTCAATATGCTGACTATTTGGAAAAAATTCAAATGAATGACGTTGATATAGATTTAAAAGTAATCCCCTTAAATACAAAAGTACACTTGTTAAAAGAGGTCATCATTAAAAATACGGTATCGGCCATTCGCGTAAAAGGGGATACAACTGAATATAAGGCCGATAGTTTTAGGGTCACCCCTAATGCAGATGTACAAGAATTAATTAAAAAAATGCCAGGTTTTCAAGTAAATTCAAAAGGGGAGATAACTACACAAGGAGAGAAAGTGAATAAAGTACTGGTAGATGGAGAAGAGTTTTTTAGTGATGATCCTGCCGTGGTCACCAAAAATTTGAGAGCTGATGCGGTAGATAAAGTGCAGGTATTTGATAAGAAATCTGACCAAGCAGCATTTACTGGTATTGATGATGGTCAAACTAGTAAAACCATTAATCTTCAATTAAAAGAGGATAAGAAAAATGGCCATTATGGTAAGCTGGAAGTAGGTTCAAATTTAGATACGTATAAAAACGGAAAAGCATTAATCAATGCTTTTAAAGGAAAGAAGAAGTTTGCAGGTTATCTAACCACTGACAATACAAAGTTTGAAGGCTTGAGTTGGGATGAACAAAGAAATTACTCAGATGGAGGCAATACGGTCACTACAGTAGGCGAGGATGGAAATATGAGTATCTATTTTTCTGGAGGTGACGATTATGATGAGCAGATTGGTTTGCCTAATCAACAAAGTGGAGGATTGGTACTTGCCAACAAATGGGGTAATACATCAACCAACAATACGGGCCAGTATCAAAGATTACAATCTGATGCAAAAGGAACTAGTTATACGCAAACTATTTTATCTAATGCAATTTTGAATAACAATACGATTAACGAACAAGCAATTGATAAAAGAAAATATCGATTCAATACGATCAATGAGTGGGGTACTGATACTACGGGCTTATTCAAAGTAACTTTTAAGGCAGCAAATACTTTAAAAGATGCTAGTGCAGATTATTTTGGAACAACGACGAATGAATTTGGTGTTCGGGTCAATCAAACCGATAGACAAACGAATTTGTCCGAAAATGATAAGCTAATCATATCTAATTTAAGTTACAGGAAGAAGTTTGCTAAAAAAGGAAGAACCATTTCATTGCTTTCTGATTTAAACTTTAATGATAAAGTACAAGATGCTACGCTAATTTCAGAAAATAGCTTTTTCGATACTGCTAATTTACTTACATCCGTTGACAGAATAAATCAAGTCAAAGCAAATCTGCAAAGGACTTCGTCTATAGCTTCAAATATGGTTTATACGGAGCCTTTGAGTGAAAAATCGTTCTTAATTTTTAAATATGGTTTGACAATAGCCAAAAATGATGCAGAAAGGGTGACTTCGAATAGCAGTGGCGCTCTTGTTGATTCATTGAGCAATCATTTTGTTTTTAATACAGTCAATAATAGTGGGTCACTAAGTTACCGATATGTGGCAAAAAAAGTGAATTTTATCATTGGTTCTGGAATAGGCACAGCAAATTACCAATTGAACGATTTGGAGTTGGGAACGAATAGGGCAATTAGCTTTACCAATTTTATCCCAAGTGTTTCGTTCAACTATAATCCTAAACAACAAAGAAAACTAAGATTCAATTACAATGGAAGCACGGTCAATCCAACTTTAATGCAGATCCAGCCAATAATAGACAATGCGGATCCATTAAATATTGCAGTTGGAAATGCGAATTTACAACAAGGATTTACAAATAAATTTTCATTCAACATAGGTGATTACAAGGTGCTTAAAAGTAGATCTATTAATTTATGGGCAAATTATAACACGACCAATAATGCTATCACAAATAGTAGTGAAATTGACGCCAATGGACGTAGGGTGTCCAAATACGTCAATGTAGATGGTAGTTTTAACTATAATGTTAATGCTGGTTATGGATTTGATGTGTATAAAGGCGTCAATCTAGGAGTTCGTTTTGGTAAGAATTTTAACCGTTATATTAATTTTGTAAATAGCGTTAAAAATACCAATGACAACAATTCATTAGATTACACCATTAGTTTGAATTATTGGAGCGATACTTGGTTTAATTTCTATTGGCAATTGAATGCAAGCAATAATCAATCTACTTCTACTATCAGACCTAATATCACTACCAACTATTGGTCTTATTCGAGTTATGGTAATTTTAATTTTAATTTCAAAAAAGCTAAAACTTATATTTCGATAGAGAATGATATTAATATCTACCAAAAATCAGCTGCTTTTCCAGACCAAAGAAATATCTATTTAGTGAGCCCTTCTATTCGTAAGGTAATTGGGAAGAAAGATCAATTTGAATTAAAATTATATGCTTTCGATTTATTCAACCAAAATGCCAATGTAAGAAGAAATATTACAAGCAATTTTATTTCAGAGACGACTAATAATGGTATAAGAAGATATTTCTTATTTAGTTTTATTTATAATTTTTCGAAAAATAGCAAACCACCTAGTTTCGACTAGGTAAATAATAGTATACTTATTTAATTTTAACTTATGCATCGTTTATTTATATTCCTTCTTTTATTTTTATCTAATTCCATCTTGGCACAGCAATTTATTGCCAGTGGTAAATTGACTTTTGAACGTAAAGTAGCCCAGGTTTCTTTAATGGAAAATTTGTATGAAAATGGAGGAGAGAGTAATATTTGGCTGACTGAAATGAAGAAAGTTTATCCAAGAATCGTAACTGATTATTACACTTTAGCATTCGGTAATAATACAACATTATATAAAGTAGAAAAAGAGAATACAGATAATAAGTATATGCTAACTGGCTTAAAACCTTCCGATCAGGAATATGTATACCAAGACCTTAATCAGGGGCTAACTACTATGTATAAGTCGTTATTTGAAAACGAGTACATGGTAAGAGATAGTCTACGACAATTTCAGTGGAAAATTACCGGTGAAGTAAGGGATATAGCCGGCTTTGAGTGTAAGAAAGCAATCACCAAAATCAACGATTCTGTAGTAGTAGTAGCTTTTTATACCGATCAAATTATGGTAAAAGGTGGTCCTGAAAATTTTAATGGTTTGCCTGGAATGATATTGGGTTTGGCAGTTCCAAGATTAGCACTTACTTTATTCGCAACAAAATTAGAGTTGACGGCTCCGCAATTAACTTTTAATTTGTCAACAAAGCCAAAGTTTGTAAAACGTAGTCAAATCGTGCTAGACATAGAAAAGGGTTTAAAGAACTGGGGAAAGGAAGGTAAGGCCATTGCCTGGATCTCTAATTTATAAACCCAACCCCCTTTGGCTCATTGTGTAAAATGAGCCAGTTGTTCGTGGTTAATGAAAAAGGGGGCGGACTATCTTATTTCTTAGTTAAATCAATTGCAAAACTTAATTTGACAGTAACTCTATATTCAGTTATTTTATCATTGACGACGAGTGCGGTTTGATCTTGAATCCAGACTGATTTTATATTCTTTAAGGTTTTACTTGCATGCGTTACAGCTGTTTGTGCTGCATCTTCCCAACTTTTTGTTGAGTTCGACATGACTTCGATTACTTTTACTGTGCTCATTTTATTTATTTTTAAAGCTAAAATTAATCAATGAACTATTGAACATCAATGATGATAGATATCATATGATTTGATTAATATCAATATATGTTTTGACTGTTGTCATTTTAGCATGTGTATTTTTAATGTAGTTTTCTATCCTAAAAAATATTTTATGTCAACGATAATTGCGGAAACGTACATTTTAGAAATAAAAGCCTGGCAGAGTTTAATAATGTTTTATAAATTACAATTAGATGTGTTAAAACATAAGTTATTTCAAGCTTTTAAGACACCTGTATTAATAAAGGATAGCGCAAGGCTTGAAAACTATCAAGTACATTTAATTGCGATCCAAGACTACCTTTATGAAATTGAAACATCAATTCAAAAGCAATTTGATGAAATTGATAATAGTTATTTATTTGACGATTTAAACAAGAACGAAATAATTGAGCGTGAACAGTTATTATTAAGGTATAAAATGTACATCACTGAAAAAAAGTACCTTAGATTCCGATATAATTTATCTCAGTATTTAATCAGTATTTTTGAAGATATTATACTTTTTAAATTTAAAAGTAACTTATTTAAGATCAGTTCTAATCATCGAAGGTCTGCAAATATTACAGTTTAAATGATTTTCATCTAGACCTATATTTAGTGTTTGCTTTCCTTTTGAATTATACCTGTATACTGTAATACCTTTTGCTTTCCATAAGTAGGCGCTATTAAATATAGATGCAACTTCCTTTATTGTTGCATTTTCCGATAAATTTATTGTTTTTGATACCCCATTATCGGTATATTTTTGAAATGCTAATTGATGTTTTAAATGCCATTCAGGAGCTATTTCTTGTGCAATTTTAAACAAGTTTTTAATTGAAATTGGAATTTCAGGTATAAATGAAATGGAGCCATATTTAAGTACTTTTTTTAATATTTCATTTGTATATAATTTATGTCTTTTTAATGTTTCCAATAACTGCTGATTTACGTTTTCAAATATTTGATCACCTAGTATATGCTTTTGTTGGATTGCTAAAGCAAAAAGGGGTTCAATAGAGGAGCTAGTATCGGCAATAATAGATATACTTCCAGTTGGTGCAATACTTGTTCTTGTAGCATTTCTCATAGGTGTATTAAAGGCATAACTACTTTTATCCCAAATGGGGAAACTGCCTCTTTCCTTAGCGAGTTCTATTGATGCTTCTTCTGCTTTTTCATTAATAAATTGCATTAATTGCTCACCTAATTCAACTGCTTTATTTGAATCGTAAGGAATTTCAAGTGCAATTAATAGTTCGGCCCATCCCATTACACCCAATCCAATTTTACGAGTTTTATGCGTTGTCGATTTTATTTCAGGAGTAGGGTAGTCATTAATTTCTATTACATTATCTAAAAATCTAATGGCAATTTGAATTGTTTCTTCTAATTTTCTCCAATTAATCTCTTGGCCTCCATTGTTATTTTTTATGAATCTAATCAAGTTTAATGAGCCTAAATTACATGATTCATAAGGCATTAAGGGTACTTCCCCACATGGGTTAGTTGCATAAATATTACCCATACTTTTTAATGGATTAACCAAATTAATAGTATCAATAAATAATAAGCCTGGATCACCTGTAGCCCATGCTGATTGTATTATTTTCTCCCATAAAACTCTTGCCTCCACTCTTTTTTCTACATTTTTATAATTTGGATGTATTAACTCCCATTCCTCATTTTTTTCTACTGCACGCATAAATTGGTCAGTTATTGCAATAGACAGGTTGAAGTTGTTGAGGATATTTGGCTGCTTTTTAGCTTCTATAAATGCCTCTATGTCAGGATGATTAATATCTAGTACAGCCATATTAGCGCCTCTTCTTCTGCCATTATGTTTTACTCCTTCCGTTAGTGAGTCAAAGTCTTCAATAATTGAGAGAGGTCCAGACAAGTGTTTGCAGAGTGAATAAGCATAGTTGTTTTTTGGGGATATTTTAGAAAAATTAAACCCTACACCTCCGCCGCTAGCTTGTATTAATTTCGCATTTTTGATGCTTTCATGTATACTTTGCATTGAGTCATATATGGGCAGAACAAAACAGGCACTTAATTGTTGTTTGATGTCTCCAGCATTCATTAAAGTTGGCGAATTAGGCAAGAATAACATATTGGATAAACATTCATAAAATGCTTTCTCCCAAAACAATACATTTTCAGTTAAACCCCATTGGTATTCAGCATTTGCTACTGCCTTGGAAACCCTCTTAAAAAGTTCATCCGGCGTTTCTGTTATTTCTCCAAAATCGTTTTTTAATAAATACCTATTTTTCAATAGATAATGACTATGTTCAGATAGATTAATCATTATTTTTTATTAATAATATTGAATAAGTACAATTTTTTGATAATCTTTTAAAACATCTTCATCAACAAATTCAACTATTCCGCCAGTTGCAAGTGTTTTTTCAATTACATCATCTACAGCATCTTTGATATAAAGACCATTATGTAATACTTCGTCATAGTCGAAAATGATCTCTTTTTTTGCACTTTGTCTAGCAGGGAAAACATAATTCTTTTCAATAATTAAGTGTTTACCTTTTTTTTCTGTTGCTCTCCTCCAAACTTCTTTTATCCCCACTGCCAATGTTCTATTGCTCATAGCGTCATCTATAATTTTTATAAGGTCTTCTTTTTTTTGTTTGTTCCATTTAGTGATATGTGGTTCAATGATTTCTAAAAGTTGACTTTCCGTATATTCTTCATAATTACCATGTATATACTCTGCTATATACTTTTTATGATGACTAACCTGTTTAAAATGTCCAATATTTTTAACCGTACCCATAAAAAATACTGGAATATTGTATTGAAGTAAGATATGCTTCAATTGATTATCTATATTTTTCAAAAACTTGTCTAATTGATTTTCTTTAATTTTAGATTCATCTGAAAAATTTGCTACTTTCTCTGGCATATCATGGTATAATCCATCAACATCTACTGCTTTTAACTTTTCTAATTTCAATAAACTTCTTGTATTTCCTAAGTAAAAAGTAGCTTCCTTGCTACTTATAATCATAATAATATATTTGTGAATCTCTTTTTTTGCATAAACTAAATCTCTAATCTCAAATGAATCATCAATTACTATTCTGTCTTCGAGTGGCACATCTAAATAATAAAACTTTTCTAATAAAGGAGAAACAAATATGGCGATACTTTTTGTTACTTTTGAGTAATCAATTTCTGAAATAACATTTTTTAGCTTCTTTATAACTGGATTAGCAATGCTTTTTGGATATGTTTTCAATAATTCGGCACTTGTTTTATGAACCATTACTTTTAAATGCCCATTTAATTCTTTTTGTGGATTTACCTGAAAATCAACTGAGATGATTATAGATATACTTGGATAATAGCTTTCTGCCAAAACCAAATCTGTATATGTTTCTATTTGCTTTGTTTTCATTCTTTAAAATTTAATTTCTATTAGCAATAAATACAGGAACAGCATGCTCTTGAATGATTTCACTTACAAAGCTTTTATGAAATAAAGACCCCAGGCCAGATTTTCCGTAAGCACCACTGATCAATAGGGCACTTTTTTTCTCTAAAAACATACTATTAAAATAAGATGATGGTTCTGCGTTGTTTTTAAATATAGTTAAGTCTTTAAAGTGTTTTACGGCAAATTCTTCAACTAAAATTTGATCTGGAATGTCTTTTTTATTATCTTCTTTTGAATAGACAATGTATGTTCTGTTATTTGATAATTCTGGAAATAAATAGGCAAACTGCTTCATTGCATACATTGATGTTTCAGTCCCATCATAGGCAATTATATTACATTTGGGGAATGTAAAATTTTCTGGAACAACTATTGCTGGGCATTCTATTTCTTTCAAAGTTTCAACTAAATAGGTAGAAACCTTACTTACACCATATTCTTTATAGAAGGTTTCACTTCCAAGTAATAGTAAATCTGCAAATCTTGATTCTTTTATTAAGGTTGCAATAGATGAATTATCATAGTCTTTATGAACTTTATATTCAATGTCATTATTTTGACATTCTTTTTCAAATTTCGCAATTGCATCTTTAATTTCAGAAGCATCTACATCTTCTATTAATGGAACAAAATAGGTTGAGCCTATTCCTTCTCCGGCATAATTCCATAATCTAGCGTAATCTTTTTTAGGTATAAAAATACCTGTTAAACTAATTCTATTTTTTTCGTTTAAATTTTTTGCAAATTCAATTGCGCCTTTTGAATAGTTTGCTCCATCAATTGCCAATAATATTTTTTTCATATTAATTTTTTATATTTTAATAAAGGTTTGACCGTCTACAAACATAGGATTGTCTAGTTTTCGGGACAATGATTTTGGTCAAATTCTGCATTGATACTTACCCTATATATTTTTGTAAATACGTTACTTTATATCATTTACATTTTTGATTATCATCATTATTTTTTGCATGGTTTCTCTCTAGATTTGTTCATTATTAAATATTAAAAATCAATTATTATGACTAATTTATTAACAAGACAATCAAGTTTACTGCCTTCTATTTTTGATGATTTAGATAATCCGTGGACAGATTTAGTAAGTAATTTCAGGATAGGCTCAAACAATTTTTCTGTACCAGCAGTTAACATTACAAGTCAAAATGGGGACTATTTAATTTCAATGGCTGTGCCTGGCATGAAGAAAGACGACTTTAAAATTGACTATAAAGATAATTTATTAACAATTAGCTGTTCAAAAGAAGACTCAACAGAGGATAAAAATGCGAGATATACAAGAAAGGAATATAATTATACTTCTTTTAGTAGATCTTTTACTATACCCAATGAAGTTAATTCAGATAAAATTGATGCTCATTATGAAAATGGTTTATTGAGCATTAAACTACCTGCAAGAGAAGAGTTTAAAAAACAAACTACCTCTAAGCATATTCCAATTAAGTAGTACTGCAAATCAATTTTTTTTTGCAATGCCCAGAACTTTTGTTTTGGGCATTTTTTGTTTTTATAATCATGTTATTAGGTATTTATACTTATTCTCGGTTTATGATCAGTTTTTTATATATAAAATACTTGATTACAATTATTTTAACTTTTGATATT
>CAZAOF010000053.1:0-10309 GCA_964486665.1 uncultured Sediminibacterium sp. | reverse complement strand
CCGACTACAATCCCGAGCTATCGTGGTAAGCAATTGCCAAGGAAAGTCCGGACAGCATAGGGTAACCCACCGGTCAATAGCCGGCATCCCAGCAATGGGGTAGAGAAAGTGCCACAGAAAATAACTACCTCGCAAGAGGAAAAGGTGAAAACGTGAGGTAAGAGCTCACGAATAAGACAAGTAATTGTTTTATAGGGTAAACCTTGGGTGCTGTAATGCCATGTAAAGGGACGTTTGAGGGCGACTCGTCCGAGTTCCAGGGTAGGCAGCAAGACTTTAGCAGTAATGTTAAGGCTAGATAAATGATAGTTTAGAAACAGAATCCGGCTTACGAGGTTTGTAGTTACTTTTTTTAATTGAACTTAAATTCGAATTCATATGACGATTGAACAGATTAAGCGTATGAAGGACCAAGTGAGTGTCCTGAGGAGGTTTCTTTGACGTCGATAATCGACTTCATAAAATAGATTTAGACAAACAACTTTCTTTGTCACCAGGTTTCTGGGACGACAACAAGCGTGCGACCGCCACGATGAAAGAAATCAAATTGAATGAATACTGGACGCGTCTTTTTCAAGATGTTGAAAATAGCGTAGATGATTTTGTAGTGCTTTTTGAATTTTGGAAAGCAGGTGATGCTACAGAATTGGAAACAAAAGAAGCTTTTGATAAAGCAATGCTAGCCATAGAAGAAGCTGAGTTCAAAAGCACCCTCAATAAACCCGAAGATGAGCTTCCAGCAATTTTACAAATCAATCCAGGCGCAGGAGGAACAGAGAGCCAGGACTGGGCCGAAATGCTGCTTAGAATGTACACCATGTATGGTGAGAAACAAGGATGGACAGTTAGTTCCTTAGATTATCAAGAAGGGGATGGCGCAGGGATCAAATCTGCAACCATTCAATTTGATGGCCCTTTTGCTTATGGCTTTTTAAAAGCAGAATCTGGAGTACATCGTTTAGTGCGTATTTCCCCATTTGATAGTAATGCGAGACGACATACCAGTTTTGCTTCGGTATATGTGTATCCCTTAATCGATGACACGATCGAGATTGTAGTGAATCCAGCAGATATTGAATGGGAGTTTTACCGAAGTGGAGGTAAAGGTGGTCAGAACGTCAATAAGGTTGAAACTGCGGTTCGATTAAAACATGCTTCTGGTATTATTGTAGAATGTCAACAATCAAGAACACAGGGTGAGAATAGAGAGATTGCCATGAAGATGTTGAAGAGTAGATTGTATGAGGAAGAGATGCGAAAAAAACAAGAGGCATTGAATGCATCGAATGCGAATAAGAAAAAAATTGAGTGGGGAAGCCAAATTCGTTCTTATGTCTTCCATCCTTATAAAATGATTAAGGATCACCGTACAGATTTTGAAGTGGGTAATGTTGGCCCAGTGATGGACGGGGAGATAGATGGATTTATTAAAGCTTATTTAATGCTGGAAAAATCGGAAGAGGAATAAATCTTAGTTAGATTTAGGGGATAAAATATCAAATTTTGTTTTTGGTTGTAAGTCAATCCACCACTTAAAGTTATTCACTTTTAGTGCCTCTTTTGGGGTATCAAATAATGGGGTCATTTTGCCCGTTAATTGATTAATAAATACAATTTTAACTGGCTCGTCATTATTAAAATCAATGGTAATGATTTGTGCATTTGAATGGTTAACGCCAATAAATTTTTGTTCGTTATCTGTTGCAAAATAAATATTTTCTGCACTTCCCTTAGTTTGCATTTGATGTAGTTTCCCATCCATAAAATCAACTACCATTGTGTTGCCTTTAAGTTGGTTAAAATAGTCTGTACTATCTACAGCACTTATAGCCATTGCATTATTTAAAACCCTTAATTGTTCAGGTTTTTTATTGTTCAAATGCATATAGATAGTATCACCAGTGAGTTGGTTATTATTAACCCATAAAATAGGACGATGGTGTAGTCTAATGGTAGAATCTGCTAATCCATAAAACAAGCTATCAGCTATGCCTTGTAAAGAGTCTGAATATATTTTAACATGATGGAAGGCTTCAAAATATTTATTCAAACTTGAATCTTTAATGGGCGCTTCTATTGGCCTAACTTTTGGCAATGGTCTAGTCAAATCACTCAGTCTCCCACTATATAAAGTATCAGCACTAATATAAAGGGTGTCATTTGGTTGTTTAATCAATAGGGTAGGTAATTCGGTCGCAAGTAAAATGTCTCTTTTTCTATTTGTCTTTATATTATTCGCTAATAAATCAAAACTTAAACTGTCTTTGGATTTATATAAAGCATTACCCCTAAATTCGCCCAAACCTAAAGAGTCGTCAATCGCCATTTCATCTGCAATAAATAAATAGCTACTATCGTCTATAGAGGAACGTTCATATAAATATCCTTTTCTAGTTCCAATATTATAATTTCCATTTTTAGTTTTAATAATTCTAGACCCACTTATTATTTTGGATGGACTGATGAAATTGGCTAATTGTGAATAAGTGTTATATTCTAATGTGTCTGTAAAAATGCTATTATCAGGATCTATTAATGACACTTTATTTCTAAAAATGACATCCCTGGTGATACCGTAATAAACACCCTCGGTACTTTTTAATATCGTTTTGTTACGTACTAACTTGCCTCCTTTTTTATACACTCCAATTTTAACTGCCACGTCATAATCCAATGAATCTGTGGTTAATGTGCCACGCCCATCGGTTAATTTAACATGTCTTCTGAGTTGTGCCTTTTTGGTGTTGCCATCATACTTTAAATAGTCTGCGTAAGTATGTATTGAATCTGCATCATTGATATGAACTTTACCAAAACCTTCCAAACTATTCTTTGTTGCGTTCACTATAATGCTATCACCAAATAATAGCGTAGTTCCTTGCCTTACTTTCACATGACCCACAAGGATTAAAAAATCCATGCTATCTTGTTTTTTAATATTATAAGATTCAGCAGAAAGGAATTCAATTAATTTTCCTGTGTTTGATGCAGGTGATGTTGTATCCTGACTCTTTGCTTGAATGGTCAAGATAAGACCATAACAAAAAATAATATATTTGAAAATCTTAGTCATGAGCCAGCGTGTCCGATATAGGCTTTGCTAAAGGCGTTGATTTATCCTTTTTACCAAATACTGAAATACTTACATAACGTTTTGGATGAACTTTTATATCGTCAACCAAAGTGTTCACACTTTTGATCGTGCTTTGTAACTGTAAGTACATATCTGGATCATTCAATAATTTAGCTGCACTTCCATTGCCATTATTGAGTTTATTGATCGTGCTTGTGAGTGATGTTAAAGCAACTTGAATGTCTTTGATAGTCTTATTTAAATCAGCATCTTTTATAGATTTAGAGGTACTATCTAAATTGGATAATATATTTGATATCTTTTGGTTATTTTGATTCAAATTGCTTGTGAATGAATTCAAGTTATCTGCTGTTTTAGATATAGACCCGTTTTGTTTATTCAACATGCCTTCTACTGATTGAATAGATTTATTCAAACTCGCTGTCGTTGTATTTAAATTTGCTAGGATCACTTTGAAATTTTGACGATTCTCGTCGTCTAAGGTTTTGTTTACATTGCTTAAGACCTTTTCTAAAGAACTTATGGTATTTTTAATCTGTTCCCCAAGTGGAGACAAGGTATTCATAAAATCACCTAGTAAACTTGCTGCCGGTGCAGTTTTAATGGTATCTCCAGATTGAATCATTAAAGTGCTTTTACCAGGTACAATATTGATAGCGTTTGTGCCCAAGGGATTCTCTTGGATAGTAGCCACTGAATTCTTGGGAATTTTATACAATTGGTTCAATTTAATACAAACGACTAATTCAGATAAATTGTCATTCATATTTTCAATTTCAAAAACAGTACCCACTTGGAATCCATTTACAAATACGGGGTTAGACACAATCAATCCTTTTGTATCTGCATATTTTGCATAAATAAATGTACCAGACTTGAAAAAGGTTTTTCCTTTCAAAAAATTGAATCCTAAGATGATCAGGGTAACTGCAATAACAGTTAAAGCGCCCACTTTGGTTTCATTAGATACACGCATAGGATTTAATTACTTGAGTTGGATACAAAATTAGCTAAAATTTGGGCTAATTGGCGTTTGACTTTTGTTGGTTCTCTAAAGAGTTCTTATATCGTTGTAAAGCCTTTGTAATGGCTTCACAAAGCTCATTTTGACCAACCTCGCTATTTAAATACTCTTCCTCTTCGGGGTTAGAGATAAAACCAGTCTCTATTAATACAGCGGGCATCGCTACGGCTTGTAATACCCAGATGCCAGTAGGTCTTTGTTTTGCTTCTCTACTCACCCTACCTGAAGCCTTGAATTCTTCCTCTATGGTGATGGCTAAACTTGCTGCTCTTTGGAAATATTGTTGTGCAAGGATACTTGCCATCATTTTCTTTGTTGGATCAATCTCGGATTCATACTCCTTGATTTGCTTAAGAGATACTGAATCTAGCTGTTCCACCACTTCATCTACCATCTCACTAGCCACCTCCTTCCTTTCATCAGATTTTCCAACATTATAGATATAGGTTTCGGTTCCTATTGCGGTGCTTGGTAAATAAGTTGTTTTATATTTTGGAACCTGTTTTGTGACTTTTCTTTTTTTACCTTTTTTCTTTACATAATAAGTTTTAGTGGTATATCCGACTACTTCTTTGACAACTTTGCCTCTAGCGGAATTCGTATGAATGCATACAAATAAGTCTCCTTTGGCTGCATTGGCAATTTTTGCTTTTTCCACCACAGAATGGTAAATGTCTGTTGTCCTGGTCATGACAACTTCTACATCTGGCATAGCCTGTTTAATATAGGATTCTAATTTTAAAGAAATAGCTAAAGAAACAGCTGCTTCAGTTGAATATTTCCCTTTTGAGCCGATATCAGTTCCTCCATGACCTGGATCGATGACAATACGTTTTAGTGATTTAGGGGTATTTTGTGCGTAAACTTGCGTTCCAATACTACTAAAAAGGGCAAATAGGCTAAAACCAAATGCTAAAATCATTCTATTTTGCTTCATAATCAGTTCCTTAACATTGTTTTACTTTATTTTTGCAGGAGTGAACCTGACAGGATACAAAAATAGCGCAAAATCAAATCTTTCTATTGTTAAATTACTCATTTTAACGATATTAATTTTTGCTATTCATTCAGGTGCAAAAGCACAGACGGATAGCTTGGCTAAGAAGAAAATCCAACTTTCAAAAGACAGTGTAGATGCTCCAATAAGTTATAATGCTGCCGATTCTGGGGTGATGATGCTTAAAACCAAAACCTTTTTCCTTTACGGCAAGGCTAAAACAACCTATAAAACGGCAGATTTAGAAGCAGGGAAAATCATTTTCGATCAATCAACACAAAATATAACGGCATTCGGCGCTAAGGATAGTTCTGGTAATTTAAAAAGTAAGCCCTTGTTTAAAGAGGGAGACCTCAGCTCTACTAATGACTCCATCTTTTATAATTTACAATCAGGTAAGGGATTAACGATTAATAGTAATTTTCAGCAAGGGGAGATCTTTGTGAATGCTAATGCCATGAAAAAAGTGAACCCTACGGACGCTTTTGCATGGAAAGCAAGATTCACCACTTGTAATTTAGATGAACCCCATTTTGCTTTTAGAACCAATAAGCTCAAAATAGTTACCAATAAAATTGGGGTATCAGGACCTGCATTCCCAGAATTTGAGGGCGTGCCGATGCCCATTGGTATTCCATTTGGTATCTTTCCTTTAAACAAATCTGGTGGCCAATCTGGGCTCATGGCCCCTGCATTTACCTCGAGTGAGGATTTTGGACTTGGTTTTGAGGGAATAGGGTATTACAAAGTGATTAATCAACATATGGATGCGACAGTAAGAGCTAATATTTATTCCTATGGTGGTTGGAATATCAATATGAATAGCAAATACATTCAACGGTATAAATTTCTAGGTAATTTTAATCTAAGCTTACAAAATACCAGAGCACTTAATAGAGACAATAGCATTGCGGATGAATTTACTGGTGGTAGAACCTATATGTTAAACTGGTCTCATTCAATGGATCCTAAAGCAAGACCAGGAACTAGTTTTACCGCAAATGTAAATTTTGGTAGTACAAAATACAATCGAAATTTATTGAACAATGCTGTACAGAATTTTCAGAATCAAATAAGCTCATCTGTATCTTATAATAAGTCTTGGAGTAATAAATATAATTTATCAGTCAACTTAACCCATAACCAAAATAACAACCTTGGTTTGGTGAATATGAGTTTGCCTAATATTAATTTCAATGCCTTAACAATTTATCCTTTTCAGCCTAAGGACCAGATAGGTGCTGGAAAATGGTACGAAAAAATTGGTATTGGCTATAACGGAAGTATACAAAATCAGCTGTCCTTTTATGACTCTACTTTTAGCATACAAAGAATATTAGATACAATGCAATGGGGTGCTAATCATAGTATTCCAATTACCCTGTCATTGCCATCACTAGGACCTATTACTATTTCGCCAAATATCACTTTTGAAGAAAAATGGTTTGGTCAGCAAAATATTAAAACTTGGAATAACGAATTACAAAAGGTGGATACGGCTATCAATAGAGGTTTTTATCGCGCAACTCAAATGAGTTTTGGATTAGGTACAGCCACTAGAATTTTTGGTACCTATAAGTTTAAAAAAGGCAATGTAAAGGCCATAAGACATGAAATTAGACCAACTGTATCTATTAATTACAAGCCTGATATGGCTAAGTCTTATCACTATGCAACTCAAGTTGACACAAGTGGTAGAATTTATCGATTCTCAAAATATGATGGCAATGGACTTGGGGGTGCTTTTAGCGAAGGGCAATTTGGTGGTATGGGATTTGGCGTGGACAATTTTTTAGAAATGAAGGTCAAGGATAAGCAAGATACCAGTGCAGATGCATTCAAGAAATTTAAATTAATTGAAGGTTTTGGTTTTAATTCAAGTTATAATTTTCTTGCAGACAGTTTTGCATTGGGTGGATTTAATTTTTATGCGAGAACTACTTTGTTCGAAAAATTAAATATTACTACTTCGTTCAATCTCGATCCCTATGAAACTGACGAAAAAGGTTTCAGGGTAAATAAGCTTGCAATAGACCCTTCAAGGCTGAAATTCGGAAGTATTACCAATGGTGGCGTGTCTTTTTCTACCTCTTTTGCTAGCAAACAAAAAGATAAAAACAAAGGTCAACAAAAGGCCATCCCAATAGATCCTTTTATGACTCCAGACGAGCAACAGCGACAACTCTTGTATGTTCGTTCAAATCCTGCAGAATTTACCGATTTTAATACACCATGGACTTTGAATTTATCTTATTCCTTCCAGTTTTCTAAAACCATGCAGTCAGATTTCTCAGGCTTTAGATTACAGACTTTTTCTACCTTAAATTTAACGGGTGATTTTAGCGTCTCTCCAAAATGGAAAGTTGGCGGAAGTAGTTATGTGGATTTATCAAAGTTTTCAGTGCAACAATTAAGTATGTTCATTACTCGAGAAATGCATTGTTGGCAGCTAGCTATTAATGTGATGCCAATTGGTATTTATCGATCCTTTAGTATTACGGTAAATCCTAAATCGGGTATCTTAAGAGACCTTAAAATTAATAGAAGTAGGACATTCTCTAATTCTACTTTTTAAGCAGGATTATTTTTAAGATAATGTGCCGCCATGGTATCAAAAGCCAATTGTTTTAAAGATTGCACAGTGTGCCCTTGTACCGCAATTGGCTCCAGGATGTCCATCTGAATTTTGCCAGGTTTGAAACACATCACTGGATATGCTGGGAGTATTTTCTTTGTATTTAATAAGACAACAGGGATGATTGGCTTCTGTGTATCAATTGCCAATTTGAATGCACCATCATAAAATGATTTCAATGGCGCACTTGTTTTGTTTCTAGTCCCTTCTGGATAGATTAGCATATCTAATCCATTCGCTAAAACTCTTTTCATTTCATCGAAACTGGCCCTTCTGCTTTGGTCGTTTTTTCTATCTACAATAACAGATCCAAATTGATATATCCAGCCAAAAATAGGCACATATATAAAGCTCTTTTTTGCAATGGTCTTATTGGCTCTTGGTAAAAAAGGGGTACTTACTGGCACATCAATTAAACTATTGTGGTTGCATATGACAATAGCAGGTTCAAGTTGATTAAAATGGTGCTGGCCTGTAACCTTAAACCTGCAACCTGATAACAATAAAAAAAGTCCCATCCACAATCTTGACACTTTTCTGTGCCACCTCGTTTTGTTGGGCTCAGCTAAAAAGAAGCAGGGTAGATAAAACCATATAAAAAGAAACATGGTCGATGCGAAAATCAGTAAAGCCCAGAAGGCTAGTAGGCGACCTATAAAAAGATGTATTTTTTTTGTCATATTAAATAGACCAGTCTATAGGGTCTTTTTTTACTTGTATTAAAAATTGATTCGTTGCACTAAAATGTTTACAGCCAAAGAAACCATTATAGGCACTAAGAGGGGAAGGGTGTGCTGCTTTTAAGATTTTATGTTTTGTTCCATCAATTAAAATTTGTTTTTGACTTGCGTAATTTCCCCATAAAATAAATACGATATCCTTTTTTTCATTCGATAATAATTTGATTAAATCATCGGTAAATTGAGTCCAACCAATCTTACTATGACTACCAGGCTCATCCGCCCTCACTGTTAGGGCAGTATTCAATAATAATACCCCTTGTTTAGCCCATTTAGTTAAGTCGCCGGATTGAGGAATAGGCATGCCTATATCTTTATTCAGCTCTTTATAAATATTCATTAAAGATGGTGGAATTTTACATCCCTCTGGTACCGAAAAACTCAAGCCCATTGCTTGACCTGCTTGATGGTATGGGTCTTGCCCTAGTAGGACTACCTTAACTTGGTCATAAGGTGTTTGATTGAATGCATTAAATATTTGACTTCCTTTAGGGTAAATGATTCTATTTAAAGCTTTTTCTGTTTTGAGGTGTGCAGTAATTTGCGTGAAATAGGGACGCTCAAATAATGGCGTCAATGCTTTTTTCCAACTGTCTTCTATTTTCACATCCATAATCACTAAATTACATCTTTTAGTTATAAAAGTGTTCGTTCAATATGAAAAATGGGTTGTTATTGTTTACACTTATCGTCTGCTCTATTTCTTTAGAAGCGTCTACTTTAGTAGAGGATACGATGGTCAACAAAAGATTAGCACTTTTGCAGCTCATAGATTCACGCCAAATCAGCGATCAGTCAAGCATCTTACATGGCGCTTTTCCCTCAGTCAGGAAATATTTCTACAGCAAAAAACATAAAGAGGAAGACAATGTATTTTTTACTGCGTTAGTTGTTTTTAATATTGGACAATTTAAAAAAGAAATGAGCTTAGAAGAACAGATTATATTCAGTAAAATAAAATCCAATGCGCTGCCTTATTTTAGTCGGTTTAAAAATGAAAAAAATGATTTAACCTTTAATTTTTGGCCAAGAAATCCACCACAAATATTTCCCAATGGAGGATGGTTAAACAAGTTCAATAAAAAATTTGCATTAGCGGATGATATAGATGACTCTGCCATCACTTTATTGGCTATAGACGGCAGTGATTCTCTTGCAAAAGCAATGCAAACAAAATTTTTGGAATATAGAGTAGGGGTCTATAAAAAAAATAAAAGTTTTTATAGACGATTTAGCACTACACCGGTTTATAGTACCTGGCTTGGACATAAAATGCCTAAAGATGTGGATGTTTCTGTGTTGTCTAATGTGGTGCTTATGCATACGCTAAAGAAGCTGCCACTAAATGCTACAGACACGGCTAGTTTAGACTTAATTATTGATTTAATTAATGCAAGTAAGCATCTGAATGATCCTAAAATGGTATCTCAACATTATGCACATACATCTACAATTTTATACCATCTTGCTAGATTGATTTACACTTCTGATTATGCACCCTTATTAAGATTGAGACCTATTTTACTTGAGCAGTCTATGCAATTATTTAACAAATCTAAATCCCCACTTGAGCAACTATTGCTTTCTACTGCAATACTTAGACTTGGTGGTGTGGCTAGTTTGTCTCCGAGTATAAATGAGCAGTCCCTAGCGAAGAATGATTACCCTTATTTTGTGGCCAATATTGCATCAGTTTTAAATAATCCTTTTAAAAGATGGGTTAATGCGTCTAATTTGGTTCGTTTTGATTATTACTCTTATGCTTTTAATTTGTCGTTATTATACGAAAATTGGATGTTAAGGGGACTTTCATCAAAGC
>CAZAOF010000052.1:0-10695 GCA_964486665.1 uncultured Sediminibacterium sp. | reverse complement strand
TACACTTAGCTAAAGTAGGTGCTCAATTAGACGAATTAACAGACGAGCAAGCAGCATACTTGGGTATACCTAAAGCAGGTCCATTTAAGTCTGACGCTTACAGATACTAAATTACAAAGGACTTAGATAGTCCTAATATCCTCTTGAAAGCCTAGCTAATAAGTGGATAAGATCTATACAGCCCGACTACAGAAATGTGGTCGGGCTTTTTATTTTTAGTACCTTTAAAGAACGATAAAAACTAGTACTATGTTTCTGAAAAAAATCAGTATCCTCTTGCTTGCTATTACGACATCATTAGCAATCAATGCACAGCAAATACAGCTTATTCCTGCTCCAAGTTCATTAAAGATTGGGGATGGAAAATTCGTCCTGCCAAATAAAGTATCCATCCATGTAGCGAGCGCGTTTGAATTGATTGGTAGAGATATGAGTGCAAGGTTTAAATCTGTGACTGGGAAAAATATACTCCTATCCAATCAAAAAAATGCGACGATTCATTTTGAACAAGTTCAAGACAGTTCTTTAGGTAAAGAGGGCTATCAATTGACAGTAAATGAAAAAGGCATTCAAGTAAAAGCGCAAACTTATGCAGGGGCTTTATATGCTTGGCAAAGTATTTTGCAATTATTTCCACCAGCAATTTATAGCAGTCAGGTACAAAATAAAATCAACTGGTCCCTACCCTATGTTGAAATTACGGACAAGCCAAGGTTCGAATGGAGAGGGTTTATGATGGATGTAAGTCGTCATTTTTTTACTGTAGCAGAAGTGAAGAAAATGATGGATGAAATGGCAATGTATAAATTAAATAGATTGCATTTTCATTTAACGGACGATCAAGGATGGAGAATTGAAATTAAAGCCTTACCTAGATTAACACAAATAGGCGCTTGGAGACCCAATCGAGTTGGTAAATGGCATAATATCACCAAGCCTGCTTCTGAAGAACCAAAGACTTATGGAGGATTTTATACGCAGGATGATATTAAAGAACTTGTCGCTTATGCAAAAACAAAGAATATCGAAATCATGCCAGAGATTGATGTGCCTGGTCACAGTATGGCTTTCTTAGCTGCTTATCCTCAATTAAGTACCACGCCAAATTATCCTTATCAAGTGAATGCAGGCGAAGAATTCATAGACTGGTCTGGATTAAACGGGCATATTACAGCAAGAATCGATAATAACTTAGACCCTTCAAAAAAAGATGTTTACGAATTCTTAGATATTATTTTTGGAGAATTGGCTACCCTATTTCCTTTTGAATACATGCATATGGGTGGGGACGAAACTGCTAAAAACAATTGGGAAAAAAGTAGTGATATCAAAGCATTGATGCAAAGAGAAAATCTGAAGAACCAAGATGAAGTGCAAAGTTATTTTGTACGTCGAGTAGAAAAGATCATGCAATCAAAAGGAAAAAAATTAATGGGATGGGATGAGATCCTTGAAGGAGGATTAGCTCCAGAAGCAGCTGTCATGAGCTGGAGAGGTATTAAAGGTGGCGCAGAAGCTGCTAAACAAAAACATCCTGTAGTAATGAGCCCAAGCACGCATAATTATTTGGATTACTACCAAGGAGAAGCAACCGCTGAGGGATCCGTATATGCAGGTTTAAGAATGAAAAAAACTTATAGTTTCGAGCCCGTACCAGAAGGAGTAGATGAAAAATACATATTAGGGAATCAAGGTAATCTTTGGAGTGAGCAATTACAAAATATCAGGAATCTAGAGTATATGGCGTGGCCGAGATTAATGGCTGTTGCAGAAGTAGCTTGGTCCCCTAAATTAAATAAAAACTGGAATCAATTTAGTCAAAGAGTTGAAGCCCATTTTGCAAAATTAGATACCCTTCAAATTAAATATGCCAAAAGTATTTACGATCCAATTGTAACCACTACCTTAAACACAAAAGGCGAATTATTTGCTCATATGGATGGTGAAATAGAAGGCTTGTCTTTTTATTATACCATTGACGAATCCATGCCTGACAGCTTTAGCAATAAAGCGAATGGACCTATATTAATACCAGAGGATGTGACTATTTTAAGGGTGATTAGCTACAGGAATGGTCAACCTTTAGGTAAACTTTTAAACATACCCATCAGTGCATTAAAACAAAGGGCAACCAAAGTCTTATAAAGCACAATGCGTAAAAGAATATTTTTATACACTTTGACTTTGTTATTGTGCGAAATCTTACTGATTGCACAACCGCAAAGTGCTTTTGCGCAAACTAGTTTGATAGAGCGGGCTAAAAAAGCCATAACTGGCAAGTCAGTTTCCATGACCGATAGTGCTAGAATCTACCTTTTTAATAATATAGAAACACTTAAGTCCTATACAGGAAAAAGAATTAACAGTATTACAATTGAGCAGCACAATTTCTCAACCAGCATTGATTCTAAAGAATCAACTGTTAAGGATTTTTTTTCTAGATTAGGTAATAAATTACATTATAATTCTAACACTAGGGCTATACGAGAGAATTTGTTCTTCAGTGAATGGGATTTATTTGATCCATCTATTATTTCTTACAATGAAAAATGGTTAAGAGACCTTAGCTATATTCAAGACGCAAAAATAACAGCCATTGTAACGCCATACGATACCAATCAAATTGATTTACTTGTTGTCACAAAAGATTTATTTTCTTATGGCGGGGAAATATTAATCAATAATAAAAATGCCTACTCCGCTAAATTAAACAATATCAATTTAGCTGGTACAGGGAACAGTTTTCAAATGATTCAGAATTTCGAGAACGAAAGAACTCAAAAGTCAGGATTGGGTTTTGATTTTGGCTTAAGCAATATTTTTGGCACTTTTATTTCAGTGAATGCTGGCATGAATCAGTATGGAAACAATATGGTCAATAATGTATTGTCTGCAAATAAAAAATACTTAAGCGTACAAAGGCCTATCCTACATCCTAATAGTAAATGGCTAGGCGGTATGGAATACCTTGAGGCCGTGAATGAAAATGTATTTCCAAATAAATGGGATTCTATCTTTGATCAACAACTTAACTATAATTTAACGCATAAAGATATCTGGATTGGCTATCAGCTGACAAAGAAAAAAAGATTGATCAAAGCCAATGAAGACAGACAGTTTATACAATACAGGCATCTTGAAAATGATTTTAAGGAAAGACCCATCAATTATCAATTACAATTAGATAGAAATTATCAAAACCTAATAGCCGATTTTGTCTCCTATACTATTGTGAGGCAATCTGTTTACAGAACACGTTACTTGTATGGTTTAGGTAGGTACGAGGATTTACCCATTGGTCGATCTTTGACATGGACTACTGGAAGGTATCAGATTGAACAAGACCGAGCGCCTTATCTTGGATTTAAATTTGAACAATATAAGTTATCAAAAAAAGAAAATTACACGCATATCATTGCCAATATAGCGAGTAGCTATATGGATAAGTCATTGCAAGATTTTAGATTCCTAACTAGCTTAGAACAGTTCAGTAAACTAAAATATTTGAATAATGGATTCGGTTATCGCCAAATTCTAAATCTAAGCTTTACGCAAACCTTGAAAAATAAATACAATGAAGCTTTAAGGATCAATAGTATTTATGGTATACCCCAACTAAATCGAGAGCAAATAAAAGGCGGTACGCGTATCTCTGCCAACTGGGAAACTGTATTTTATAATAACCGTGCCATTTGGGGATTTAAATCAGCGCCATTTGTGTTTGGCAACCTTACTTATATTAGAACAATGGGCGACCCAATTGTAAAAGGTGACATCTATAGTTCTATTGGTTCTGGAATGAGGGTAAGGAACGAGAACCTTATTTTCGGTACCATTGAATTAAAAGGCTTCTATTTTCCTAGGACCAATCAGCAGTTAAGTCCTTGGAATTTTAGTCTTATCACCAACCTTAGGTATAAGTACAATTCAAATATCATTGAGAAGCCTAATTATGTTGAAATAAATTAATATTTAAGCCCTCTTTACTCAACCATTCAAGACAAAGATTGTTATTAAAATATGGTTCAAGCTTACAATTTTTTAGCCAGCTGGCAGTTATTTCCTGAGAAATGTGATTTCGAATACCAAACGGTACCAAAATCGGGTAATTATAAAATAGAGACCGTGCCTAGTGGTCATCTTTTGAGTTTTAGCCACAATTGGGTCAACTTGGAAAATGATGCATTCTATGCTCAATACCATGTGAATCCAAATGGTCAACCCATGTCGTTTGACAATATAGAATTAGCAGATACAATTAGTGCAGAAATCAATAATGCTTCTTGCTTAACCGTTCAGTTTTTTAAAGAAGATACATTGAACCTAAAAGTGGTACATGAAATTTTAGCTAATGGCTTTTTAAAAGTAACACACGAGGGTTTTAAGGAAGATCGTAGCCCTTTCAAAAATATCGAAGTATACCATAAGCAATTAAGTGTTCTACCTTATGCGTCCTCTGCTGGCAGTGTCGCTATTCGCCCTACTAAAGAGGGCGTCATCAAACACAAGGCTTTGTCTGCAATGGAGGATCAAACCAATATGCAGTTGAATCAGATTAAGGAGCAAATTGAATTACTTGCAAGACAAGCACAAGAAATTCGTAAGCGAAAAGAATTGAGCATGATGATTTACGAAGCTAAAATCACCTTCAAACCACAGATAGGTCAGATATACCATGTGTATGAAAAACAGGATGGCTCGCATGTATTGTCCATGGTTGCGCCACATGAATGGGGCGGCGGCGCTGGACCATTTGCACAATTCATTGCGACAGTAAAATTGCTAGCAGACCACACATGGATTGAAGTGCCCGCTCTATAAATTAATACCCGTACTTTTCTAAAATAGCATCTACCCTTTTTTCAACAGCTGCATCTTTTAACACTGGCGGCGCATGGTGTGGCTTGATTGTTGCATCAAATACCAAAGGACCTTTTGCACCCCAATGTTTGTTTTCTGTAAATGCATCAATGGCTTCTATATCATGAGATGGATTGGTTCTTGTAAATGCAGCCCATAAGAAATTATTCAATTCACTCGCCATCCATTTTGGATCTTCAGTTCTAATAATTAACACCACACCCTCTTTTTCTAACAATGCTTCTCCTTGTCCTTTTAATGCATCCTGTAGCGCATTCGTATTAAATATCGCAGCATTCACTGCAACTACCCCAGGCATCACTAAGCTAGCATCCATATTTAAATTCAAGAGGCTGCTTGGAACAGAAGTGGCTAAAGTTCTTTTCTCATCTCCATAGGCTGCAATCACTACTTTAGAACCAGTGTTTAAACCATCCCCAGAATAATCTAAAGTGTCCATTGTGGTTTTGGTATAAAAATGAATATCGCTAGATAAATCTAATCTAGATAAAATATATTCAAAATATTCCTGCACATGATGCGTAGACAATTGATTGGTGTCATCCGCTGTGATGAAAACAAATTTTGCCAAACTTAATTGCCCAGTTCCTAAAATATGATTGGCAATAGTTAAAATTTCAGCGGGCTTTTTGTTGGTTAAATAGGGCGTGTATCTTTCGCTACCTATCGCCAATAACAAGGGATGAACTCCTGCTGCATCCACGGCATGCACTTCTTTTAATCCAGGGATTTCATTCGATACTGCTGCACCAGTCATGGCATGAATCAATTGACCAAAGCTGGTGTCTTCTTGTGGCGGACGACCCACCACTGTAAAAGCCCATATGGCATTTTTACGCGCATACACTTTATGGACACGCATTAATGGAAAAGTATGTTCTAAACTATAATAACCCAAATGATCTCCAAAAGGCCCTTCTGGTTTGTTCTCCCCTGGATACACTTCTCCAGTAATGACGAAGTCTGCATCCGTACTTAAACAGTAACCATCCTTATACGTATAGCCAAACCTTTTCCCAGCCAAAACGCCTGCAAAATTCATCTCACTTAATCCTTCCGGAAGTGGCATCACTGCAGCCACACTATGTGCAGGTGGACCACCTACAAAACAACTTACTTTCAAAGGCATGCCTTTTTTATTGGCCTTTGTTTGATGCACCCCTATTCCTCTATGTAATTGATAATGCAATCCTATTTCTTTGTCCATCACATAATCGTTGCCACTAAGCTGAATACGATACATTCCTAAATTACTATTTGCAATACCCGGTTTATCTGCATCTTCGGTATACACTTGCGGTAAAGTCACATAAGCACCTCCATCCATGGACCAATGCTTGATCAATGGCAAGTCACTGATTTTAATTTCTTCGTAAGTAACTGGCTGATTAATTGGATTTTTATTCGGTAATGCATTGATGGCTGCAGGTAAAGCACTTAATGCAGCCAATGGATTTTTTAACGCAGCAACTGGATCAATTTTAATTTCAATTAATTTTTTTACCTGTGGCAATGTGTCTCTAAAAATAAATTCACTTCTTTCTAATGTGCCAAAAATATTGGACGCTGCTCTAAACTTAGAACCTTTTACTTTTTCAAATAAAATTGCTGGACCTTTTTGTTCATGAACACGTAAGTGAATAGCCGCCATTTCAAGATGAGGGTCTACCTCTTCCTTGATACGTAGCAGTTGTCCATTACGCTCTAGATCCAATAAACAAGCTTCTAAATTAGAATAAGCCATAAGGTGATAATTGAGATGCAAAATTAACTTAAATTTGCTCATGACTCATTTAAGTGTAAACATAAATAAGATTGCCACCCTAAGAAATAGTCGTGGCGGGAACAATCCTGATCTTTTAAAAGTAGCATTAGATTGTGAACGTTTCGGTGCACAAGGCATCACTGTTCATCCTAGGCCAGATGAAAGACATATTCGCTACCAAGATGTTTACGATTTGAAGCAAAATATACATACAGAGTTCAACATTGAAGGAAATCCCAAGGAACAAAAATTTGTAGACCTTGTTTTAGCAAATAAACCAGCGCAGGTTACGTTGGTTCCTGATACACTCAATCAATTAACCAGTGATCATGGATGGAATACCATTGCAGAGAAAGATTTTTTAACGGAAATGATTGGGGTGTTTAAAGCAGCAGGCATTCGCGTTTCAATCTTTGTTGATCCGAGTGTAGAAATGGTCAAGGGGGCCGTAGCCACTGGTACAGATCGAATTGAATTATACACCGAATCTTATGCAAGTGCTTATGCAAGAGGAGAAAGAGAAACGGCTATCTTAGATTATAAATTGGCTGCTGCTGCAGCCAAAGAAGTAGGTTTAGGGATTAATGCAGGGCATGATTTGGATCGTTTTAACCTTGCCTATTTGGTCAAAGAAATTCCTTTTATAGACGAGGTTTCTATTGGACACGCACTCATATGTGATGCTTTGTACCTGGGCTTAGAAAATACCATTCAATTGTATAAAAGAGCCCTAACTCAGCACTAAAGAAAATTTAATTAACTTGCAGTAAATACCTTTTATGGCCAACCAACCTCTTGTCGGAATTATCATGGGAAGTGACAGTGATTTAAACATCATGCAAGCTGCTGCTGATATCCTAAAGACATTTAATATCCCTTTTGAATTAACGGTGGTTTCGGCACATAGAACGCCAGAGAGAATGGTTGATTATGCAAAACAAGCTAAGACAAGAGGTTTAAAAGTAATTATTGCTGGTGCTGGTGGCGCTGCACATTTACCTGGCATGGTTGCAGCCATTACAACTTTACCTGTGATTGGCGTTCCTATTAAGTCTTCTAATTCTATAGATGGATGGGATTCTGTTTTATCTATTTTACAAATGCCTAATGGCGTTCCAGTTGCTACTGTCGCATTGAATGCTGCTAAAAATGCAGGCTTATTAGCTGCACAAATTATTGGCACACATAATGAAACCATTTCTAAAGCAATGGGCGATTATAAATTGCAAATGGAATCGGAAGTAATGGAAAAGGTGAGCAAATTAAAATCAACTTGGGACAACCAATTTGATGCGTAAATGCTGAAAATTAAATTAGGTAAACTTTATTGTTAGTAATCTTTACTTAGTCTATTGTTATTATCCTGAATCTAGACTCCAAGCCTGTTGAATTGTTCATGATAGTATTGATCCAAGCAAGATCATGCTGTCCAACCCATTTAGAAAAATTTTCCACTCTTTCTTGTAAATTATCTTGGGGAAATAATTCCTTTTTAATACGGTGTATGCGTTGAATAGCTACAGCTTGTTTACGTCTTTCGGCACGTACCATCTTCTTTTCAAGCTCGGCTAATTTAGTGCTAGCCTGATGTGCTAAATTCTCTACATGTGCGCCCAAAGTAGGATCTACTTTAACCACTTCCTTTTTGATGGTTGCGTACATATTAGAGAGGTCTTGCTTTTGACCATTCAAATGCAAAGCTTCAGTCGCATGTTTCTTAACATAAGCTACTTCCAAATCTAGCAATGACTTAAATAAATCCTGCTCTTCAAACTGCATCTCCTTCCATTGAGCAGCTTGTTTTTGGTTCATCAATAAAAAAGAATTCCTTAATTGCAATAATGGATAATGCACCCCAACTTGTTGAAACACCTTTTTTAATTCCATCCAATAAGCCAACTCTCCGCCCCCACCTACAAATACGACACCAGGCAAAATCGTTTCTTGATACACCCCTCTTAAAATCACATTGGGGCTAAAGCGTTCAGGATGCTGATGTAACTCAGCTATAATCTCTGATTCAGTGAATTGCATATCCGTATCTATCACTATATATAGGTCTCCTTGTTTTTCTATTCTCGCCCTAGTCTGGTCTTTTAAATAAAATAAATTTAAACTACGCCCTTCTGTTTGTACATGATAGTCTTTTGCTAACTGTGTTATAGCAGGCTGTATCGCTTGATGAGAAAACTGTGTCAACAATTCTTTTTCCATTACTGGGATAAAAGCTGCTTTAAGTTTAGCATCATCTGGTTGTAATACTATCAAACCTTTAGGGCCAAAAAATGCGTGTACAAAATACAAAGTCGCCTCATTGATAGTCTTTCCTTTTTGATAGGCTTCTTTTAAAATAGCCAATGCATTTTGACCCTGAGGCAGGATGGCCCAGTAGCCTTCTAATTGCTGGATCAATTTCAATAATGCATCATCAACTTGCATTCTTCCAATCGCTCCAGTTTGCTTGGTGTTCCATTGATACTTAGTGGCATCTAAATTAAAAGCACCCACCTCATCTAAATCTGCATCTTCTGAACCCATATAATACACGGGTACAAAATCATGCTGAGGAAACTGGGCTTTCAAACTAGCAGCTAGTTCAATCGCATGAATGATTTTATAAAAAAAGTATAAAGGACCTGAAAATAAATTGGGCTGATGTGCTGTGGTGACTACAAAAGTATTGTCCTTTTTTAACAACGCAATATTGTCATTCACTGCTGCCTCCTGTTTCAAACTAACATATTGCGCAGTCAAAACTTCTACTAATAAGCCTCGGTTGATTGGGTGCAATTTCCTGCCTTCTATAGCTGCCTGATAACCCTCTACATTTGGTGCATATTGCACAAAATCAAGTGCCGTTCCTTTTCCCTCTATATAATCATTGATTAGCTTAGAGAACAATTGGGTTGTACTAAATGGGATATGAATACAGCTTAAAGACATGGTGTGCAAATTTCGGGAAAAATGCAATGATAAAGGCATTTTATTCAAGATTGCGAGAAAAATAATACATTTATAGAGCAAAATGATTGCTTGATTAAAACAGCTACTATGGAAACCTACGGTAAGATTCTGATAATTGCGATGCCCCTATTTCTACTATTGGTACTATTCGAAAAATGGTATGGATGGCGCAAAGGGTTCGATACCGTTAGAACCCTGGACATGATCTCTAGTTTGAGCTCGGGGGTCACTAATTCAACCAAAGATGTTTTAGGCTTGAGTGTTGCCATTATAAGCTACGGATGGCTAGTGCAGCACTTAACCATCTATCAAGTTCAATCAAGTTGGTTATTGTATGTCATTGCATTTTTGGCCTTAGATTTCTCTGGCTATTGGGTTCACCGTTTGGCACATACCGTTAATTTTTTCTGGAACAACCATATCATACACCATAGTAGTGAGGAATTTAATTTGGCTTGTGCATTAAGACAAAGCATCTCTGTTTATTTTAGGATTTATGCTTTTTTATTGATTCCTGCTGCCATTTTTGGTGTGCCACAACAAGTGATTGCAGTGGTTGCTCCATTGCATTTATTTGCTCAGTTCTGGTACCATACTAGACATATTGGAAGGATGGGCTGGTTGGAATACATTATTGTTACCCCAGCACATCATCGAGTTCACCATGCGATTAATCCAGAATATTTGGATAAGAATTATGGTCAGATATTTATTTTCTGGGATAGGATGTTTGGCACATTCCAAGAAGAAAGCCCTGAAATACCTGCTGTATATGGTGTTACAAGACCAGTGCGCACTTGGAATCCTATCAAAATTAATTTTATGCACCTTTGGTTGTTGGCAAAAGATGCTTGGCACACCCAAAGTTGGAAAGATAAATTACGTGTATGGTTGATGCCATTAGGATGGAGACCAGCAGATGTGATTGAAAAATACCCGGTTGAAAAAATAGAAGATGTATACGATTTTGAAAAGTACGACACCCCTGCCACAAAAGGCATGTTGGTTTACCTTTGGATACAACTATTCTGCTTGCTTTTATTGGTGAGTTACTTATTTGGGAATGTAGCAAGTATCGGCCTTAC
>CAZAOF010000051.1:0-10716 GCA_964486665.1 uncultured Sediminibacterium sp. | reverse complement strand
GTAAAAATCAAGCTACTTATAGCGAAAAAGGAGATCCTTGCACTATTCAATTTACCATTACAGGTAACATTATCAAGATTAAGGAAGATGGAAATTGCGGGAACCACAGAAACATGACTTGTTACTTTAATGACAGCTACGACAAGAAAAGGAAGTCAAAGACAAAAAAATAATCCACATTCTGCCACTGCAAACGATTGTTATCCACACTAGGCTTGGCTTTGACAAAAATTTTAGGCAAATAGGATTATATTGCAAGTCTAAATAACCAAAGACCAAAAACATGCCTTTTAGAAACTACCAAGTTCCTTACCCTATTAATGAAAAATATTCCAAGAAAGCTGCTTATTTTTCTATGGAATTCGCGATACACCAACCACTTAAAATTTATAGTGGCGGATTAGGTTTTTTAGCTGGTTCGCATTTAAGAAGTGCCTTTGAATTGAACCAAAATATGATTGGCATTGGTATGTTATGGAAGTATGGCTATTACGACCAAACAAGAAATCAAGACCAAACTTTACAAGTGACTTTTATGGAGAAGATGTATAGCTTCTTAGAAGACACTGGGATAAAATACCAAATCTTAATTCATGACCATCCAGTATGGGTAAAAGCATACTATTTAGCACCGAATGTTTTTTGTAGTGCACCCTTGTTTTTATTAAGTACTGATTTGCCAGAAAACGATTACGTATCACAAACTATTACACACCGTTTATATGATGCTAACGTAGCTACAAAAGTGGCTCAATTCATTTTATTAGGTGTAGGCGGCGCAAAGTTGATCGATGAATTAAACTTTAATCCAGATGTATATCACTTAAATGAAGCACATGGATTCTCTGCTGCATTTTACTTGTTAAATAAACACAAATCACTTGACGAAGTTAAAAAGCGTTTAGTATTTACAACCCATACTCCTGAGGAAGCGGGCAACGAAAAGCATGACATCTATTTGTGTCATAAAATGGGTTATTTCTGTGGATTGGGTATGGATGAAGTCAGAAGATTAACTGGCATTCATGACGATCAATTTAACCACTCTCTTGCTGCACTTCGTTTTGCAAGAAAAGCAAATGGTGTGTCTGAACTTCATGGACATGTTAGCCGTGAAATGTGGGGTAAATATGAGGGCATCTGTCCTATCGACCATATCACCAATGCGCAAAACTGGCGTTATTGGGCAGATAAGCAATTGTACAAATTTGCGGAAGCTGCTGATGATAAAGGTTTTGATGACAGAAAATGGTATTTGAAAAAGCGTGCTTTTGAAATAGTTGCAGACCAGACTGGTAAAATTTTCGATCCAAATGTATTAACAATTGTTTGGGCAAGACGATTTGCAGGTTATAAGCGTGCCGACTTCTTGTCATGGGATTTAGAAAGATTTGAAAAATTATTATCCAATTTAAAATATCCAGTACAAATTATATTTGCTGGAAAACCATACCCAGTAGATCATCCTGCAATTTCTCAATTCAATCACTTAGTAAACCTAAGTAAAAACTATTCAAACGTAGCCGTTTTAGTAGGATATGAATTATCATTGAGTAAGCGCATGAAACAAGCTTCTGATATTTGGTTGAATAACCCAAGGGTACCTAGAGAAGCATCTGGAACAAGTGGTATGACAGCTGCAATGAACGGAGCGGTCAATTTTTCAACAGATGATGGATGGATACCAGAATTTGTCAACCACGGAAACAACGGTTTTGTTGTGCCTAAAGCAGACTATGCTAACATGAGTACTGAGGCACAAGATGAATATGATTTAAATGAATTATACAAAATATTAGAACAACAAATAGTACCAATGTATTACGAACAAAAAGATACTTGGAGACAAATTACACAAAATGGAATGAAAGACGTTCGTTTCCAATTTGATAGCAATCGAATGGCAGACGAATACTATGAAAAAATGTATAAAATCTAATTTGCCCTTACCCCTATAAGGATCTCCCCTCCAATTACTTATTAGTATGGAGGGGATTTTTTATGGTAGAATAGGTCAACTTTTAACACCTATATTTGTTATACTAATATGCCAAACAAAATCGTCATAGCCATAACAGGCGCAAGTGGTGCCATCTATGCAAAAGCCTTATTAGATAGCTTATTGCAAATACCAACCCAATATGAAGCTGTTGGCATCATTATGAGTGACAACGCAAAAATGGTATGGGAAACAGAACTGGGCAATAAAGATTATTTAAATTATCCTTTTGATTTTTACCACAAAATGGATTTCAATGCGCCCTTCGCCTCTGGGTCAGCCCAATACAATATTATGTTTGTTGTGCCTTGTAGTATGGGTACTTTAGGAAGGATTGCATCTGGAGTAAGTGATGATTTAACTACCCGTGCAGCAGACGTAGTATTAAAAGAGCGAAGGAAACTAATCCTTGTCGCTAGAGAAACTCCTTATAACCTGATTCAGATTCGTAATATGGAAACAGTAACACTTGCAGGAGGAATCATTTGCCCTGCTACACCAAGCTTCTATAGTATACCAAAAACAATCGAGGAAGTAGCCATGACAGTGGTTTCAAGAATGTTGGACCTAGCTGGTCTTGACATTAAAACTTATCGCTGGAATTCAAAATAAGATATTACTGAAATATAAATGGATGAATAATAAAGGCCCCGAATTTAAAAATCCGGGGCCTTTATTTTTTTTAGCAACCTATACTTTAATCTTGCTTTGGTTCTTTTGGAGCTTTTGGCGCTTTTTCTTTTTTCTGTAAAGTAAAAGTTAAGCCTGCTTTTTCTTTATCTAAATCACCTACCAATGTATCACCAGCTTTAACCGAGTGGTTTAAGATTTCTTCTGCTAAAGGATCTTCAATATGCTTTTGAATAGCTCTATGTAATGGTCTTGCACCAAATTGAACATCATATCCTTTGTCTGCAATAAATTCTTTTGCAGCATCTGTCAACACTAGGTTTAAGCCAAGATTAACTAGACGAGCCAATACATTTTTCATGATGATGTCAATGATCAAATAGATATTCTCTTTGGTCAATGAATTGAACACCACCACATCGTCAATTCTATTCAAGAACTCCGGAGAGAAGGTACGCTTTAAAGCTTTTTCAATCACAGAACGATTGTTCTCATCGGTTTGTTGCATTCTGGTTGCTGTTGCAAATCCTACACCGTCACCAAACTCTTTCAATTGGCGTGCGCCAATATTAGAAGTCATAATGATCAATGTATTTTTGAAATCAACCTTACGACCTAATCCGTCTGTTAATATACCATCATCTAATACTTGCAATAAAATATTATAAATATCTGGATGTGCTTTTTCTATTTCATCTAATAAAATGACACTGTATGGCTTGCGACGTACTTTCTCCGTTAATTGTCCACCCTCTTCATAACCTACATATCCTGGAGGCGCACCAATTAAACGAGAGACAGCAAATTTTTCCATGTACTCACTCATATCAATACGAATCAATGATTCTTCTGAGTCAAACATATTTCTTGCCAAAGCACGTGCTAATTCAGTTTTACCAACACCAGTAGGACCCAAGAATATAAAAGTACCAATTGGTTTTTTAGGATCTTTTAAGCCCACTCTATTTCTTTGAATGGCTTTTACCACTTTACCAATCGCATCTTCTTGGCCAATCACTTGACCACGCATGTCTTCGGCCATTTTACGAAGCTTAGTTGTTTCTGCTTCTACCATACGCTTTACAGGTATGCCAGTCATCATACTAATTACTTCTGCAATGTGCTCCTCGTTGATTGGGAATCTTTTATTCTTACTATCCTCTTCCCAATTCAATTTTGCTTTTTCTAACGCTTCACCTAGTTTTTTCTCCGTATCTCTCAAACTTGCCGCTTCTTCAAAACGTTGACTTTTAACTACCCTATTCTTCTCGTTCTTAACTTCTTCAATTTGCTTTTCTAAATCAACGATATCCTCTGGAACAGAAATATTTTTCAAGTGCACTCTTGCACCTACCTCGTCTAAAACATCTATCGCTTTATCAGGTAACAAACGGTCTGTCATATAACGGTCACTTAATTTCACACAAGCTTCAATCGCTTCCTGATCATAAATGACACTATGATAGTCCTCGTATTTAGATTTGATATTATTTAATATAGTAATGGTGTCTGCAACACTTGGTGGTTCAATAATTACTTTTTGGAAACGACGATCCAATGCACCATCTTTTTCAATGTGCATTCTGTACTCATCTAATGTAGAAGCACCAATGCATTGCAATTCTCCTCTAGCCAATGCTGGCTTAAAGATATTAGAAGCGTCTAATGAACCGCTTGCTCCACCAGCGCCAACGATAGTATGAATTTCATCAATGAATAAAATAACATCTCTGTTTTTCTCCAATTCGTTCATGATTGCTTTCATACGCTCCTCAAACTGACCACGGTATTTCGTACCCGCCACTAAGGCAGCTAAATCTAAAGAGATAACTCTCTTGTCAAATAAGACACGGCTTACTTTACGTTGTACAATTCTTAATGCAAGTCCTTCAACAATTGCAGTTTTACCCACACCAGGCTCACCTATCAAAATTGGATTGTTCTTTTTTCGACGGCTCAGAATCTGACTCACTCTTTCTATTTCTGCATCTCTTCCAACAATTGGATCTAAAGCATCTTGTTCCGCCAACTTAGTGATATCTCTTCCAAAATTATCCAGTACCGGAGTTTTTGATTTACTCGTTGGTGCATTCGGTTTGGCTTTTGATCCAGCACCAAAGCTACCTCTACCTTTTTCGTCGTCAAAATCATCATCCCCTTCTTCTTGGTATTCAGCACTTGGACTTGAAGGTGCAGAAGGTGCAGAACCTACCATACCCAACTCAGTGCGGAACAAATCATAATCAACATCGAATTGATTTAAAATTTGCGTAGCTATATTCTCTTTATTCTTTAATATACTCAATAATAAGTGCTCCGTTTCTACCATTGGACTCTTTAGCGCTTTCGCTTCTAAAACGGTTACACGAATTACTTTTTCTGCTTGTTTTGTTAAAGGCAAACTATTGATATTGGCAATATTCTTACCAGATTTATCCTTAACAGCTAACTCAATCTCTTTTCTTAATTCACCAAGATTGACATTGAGCTGCCTCAAGACTTTAATGGCTGTATTTTCTTGGTCACGGATCAACCCTAACATAAGGTGTTCCGCACCAATAAAATCATTGCCTAATCTTAATGCTTCTTCTCTACTATAAGAGATGATTTCCTTAACTTGTGTTGAAAAATTGTTATCCATATAATTTATTCGAGCTGTTATTAGATAAACGAATAATTTTACCCTAAAGTATGTGATTATGAACTATAAAATTGATACCAAAGAGAAATTCACCGTTTTAAGCCTACTCGACCCTATTCTTAGTTCAAATCTCGTGCCAGAATTGGCAGGTTTGATCAAAAAAATAGGTAATGAGGCACCAAAAAACTTGGTAGTAAACTTAACCGAGGTAAAACAGTGGGAACCGAGTATCATGGAACTATTTGCTCAATCCCAGGAGGTATTTTATGACAATAACACCAGTTTTGTGCTTTGTTGCCTGTCAGATGAGCTACAAAATGCCTTAGACTTGACCGAATACAGTGAAGTAATGAACTTGACCCCTACTGAATCCGAGGCATGGGACATCGTTCAAATGGAAGAAATTGAACGAGAATTGCTTGATAGTGACGATATGGAGTTTTCTACCCAAGAATAGTTTAAGATTTGTTAAATTCGCGCTCCAATGATTACCCCTCAAACCATACAACAAATAACCAGCCGAATTGACATCATTGATGTGGTGGGCGAATTTGTGAAATTGAAAAAAAGAGGGACCAATTATCTAGGAAACTGTCCTTTCCACAACGAAAAATCACCTTCATTTACTGTTTCTCCTGCCAAAGAAATTTACAAATGTTTTGGTTGTGGAAAAAGTGGCAATACCATCACATTCTTGATGGAACATGAAAAATACAGTTACGTAGAAGCGTTAAGGTGGTTGGCAGCTAGATATAATATAGAAATAGAAGAAACAGAGACAAGTCCTGCTCAAAAAATCGCGCAACAAACGGCAGACAGTTTGTACGCGATCAATCATTTTGCAATGGACTTTTTTACCAAGCAATATTGGGATACCGAAGCTGGCGCAACTATTGCCCAAAGCTATATGCAGCATCGTGGTTTTTTAAGACCTATTGTAGAGAAATTTAAAATTGGCTACAACCCCTCTGACAGAGATAGTCTAGCAAAGGCGTTGATACAAAATCAGTTCAATCCAGACCTTTTTGCAAGAACAGGTTTAGTGGTTGAGCGAAATGGAGAATGGCAGGATAATTATAGGGATCGCATCATCTTCCCAATTCATAATACTACAGGTAAAATCATTGGTTTTGGTGCAAGACAAATTGCCAAAAATGACCGTTCTCCTAAGTACATCAATACGCCAGAAAACGAAATTTATATTAAGAGCCGTATTCTTTACGGATCTTATTTTGCAAGGACAGCAATTGACAAAGCCAATGAATGCTTATTGGTAGAAGGTTATACGGACGTGGTTAGTTTACACCAAGCTGGCATCGAAAACGTAGTTGCTAGTGGAGGTACTTCCTTAACGATAGATCAATTGAGGTTGGTCAAAAAATATACACAGAACCTAACCATTATTTATGATGGTGATGCTGCGGGTGTTAAAGCTGCATTAAGGGGATTGGATATGGCTTTGGAGGAAGGGTTGAATGTACAATTAGTCTTAATTCCTGACAATGAAGATCCCGATAGTTATGTCAACAAAGTGGGCGCAGATGCTTTTAGGGACTTTGTACAATCTGCTAAGAAAGATTTTATTTTATTTCAACTAGAAGTTCAATTAAAAGAAGTTGGAGCTGACCTTAATAAAAAGAATACGCTAGTTAATCAAATGGCGGAGACGCTGAGTAAGATTAATAAGGCCGAAGATTTTACCAAATTACAAGAATACGTAAGAAAGTGTGCTGACATTTTACGCATTGATGAAACGGGCTTGACCCAGTTGGTCAATAAGTTTAAGCGAGACAAGATCGTTAAAGAGGAAAAGAAAATGTCTTACGACGAGGCAGCTATCTTAATGCCAAGTTTCCAAAACGACCAACAATCAGATCAAAATATTGACATTGTTCTTGACAAAGATTTATTACACGAAAAAAATATCGTACGCTTATTGATAGAATTTGGAAATGATCAATTACCAGATGGCAGGCTTGCTTCAACTTGGATTGCAGAGGAATTGGAGCCTTTCCCATTGGACAATCCAGAAATGATTCGATTGGTGAAAGTATTTTTTGATTGGCAGTCCGAAGGTAAAATGCCTAATAATAAGACCCTGCAATACCATGAAGACCCTGAGATTCAACAATTGGTCATGAGCTTATTTGAACCAGAACATGAGTTGAGTTTAAGATGGAACGAAAAATTAGGTATCAAAAAGATAGTGGAAGACATCCCTTTTCAACATGATATAGAAGTAAGTTTACTATACTATAAGCTTAGGAAAATAAAAAAAATGATCCGCCAGAACCAGGAAGATATGGAGAAAGTGAATGGCGAGGAACAAATACAATTATTGCATATTCACAAGCACCTAAAGGATGCGGAGCGTGAATTAACCCAAATCATTGGGACCGTAATTTTCAAGTAAATTATTTCTCAGATGGATTCTGCTTTCCAGCAATCAACTTTTCCAGAGTAGCTTCCAAACGTTTTTGTTTAGTTTCCTCTTTTTTGGCACCGTTGATCCAGCTTAAATACTCCTTCTGATTGATGATAGAAAGCGAAGTAAAGAACTCTCTCGCCTCTTCATGTGATTGGAATAATTTCTCCACTTCAATAGGTAAAGCAATCAGTCTTTTCTCAAAATCATCAATTTCAATATTGGGAGATTTAAAGTCAGCGAAAGATCTATTTCTATTTGGAATTTGATCATACTTAGTAAAACGTAGTGCGGTCCAAACATGGTCCAAAGTCACTTGACGAATGGCTTCATATTCGTTGTTAGCTAAAATCTCCCAGCTTGCATCTCTATTTAAATCAGAAACAATCTTTGAACTAGTCTTAGGATAGGCTATCCATAATTTACTTTCATTGGTCAATGCCGAAAAGACTTCCTTCAAGATATTGTTTAGTTGCAATTGGTTAATTGCGAAAATAAGTGCGAAATCGATTTTTCTGGCTTTTAATAGAGGAGTCAAGTTCTTACAGTAATTCAACTTTGCGAATTGTTTCTCTACACTAGAAGGTAAACCTTGAATCAGTAAGTTTTTCTCATCCTTTAACTGTAATTTCTCCAAAATATTCTGACTGATCGACATAAATGTTAGGATTTATAAGGATGGCAAAGTTAAGCAATTCCTGTTAGTTGCAAGTAGTTAATTGAATAAATCTTTCTAAAGTGCTGATAATCAGTAAAAAATAAAGCAATTAATAAAGTCTAGTCTTGCTGTTTTCTATTTTTCTTGAAAAGCGGGGCCTTATGCTCTTCCCCTTTTAGCAATCTACCTATATTTTTTTGGTGCGTAACAACCACCATTAAGGCAACAACAATAGCAAATATCCTATATGAGGTTTCTTTTTCCTTGAAGATGAATAAGATAAGTACCATAAAAGCCACACCCGCCAACATAGAACTCAAGGAAACGAACCGAGTTGTAAATAGCGTAATTAAGAATACAATAATGCAAATTAGCGCTACAATTGGTTGTATAGCCAAAGCCATTCCTAAAATTGTTGCGACCCCTTTCCCACCTTTAAAATCTGCCCAAATTGGGAAAACATGCCCAACAACTGCTGCCATACCTAAGGCAATCATAAAATTAGTTCTCGCCAATTCATCTTGTAAATAAAAAGGGATAAAGACATATAAGGATGTAGCAATTACTCCTTTTGTAATATCAGCAGTCATTACAAAGGCACCCCATTTAGATCCTAACACCCTAAAAGTATTAGTGGCACCTGGGTTACCACTACCATAATCTCTAATATCAATTCCAAAAATGGCCTTACTTACCCATACCGATGTAGGTATTGAACCTAGTAGGTAAGCGATGATGACAAGCATTATTTCGTTCATTGAATCTGGTTTGGGGTAAGCAAATATACGACCAAAATAATAAATGACTTTTTAGTGCCAGTTTCAGCATGAACAAACTACCTCTTAAACAATAGACTAACCCATCCATTTAAAGGTTGAGCTTGTATAAAATTCCAACCTTTTTGGCCAGCCAATTCTATTATATCTTGTTGATCCTCAATAAGTAATCCGCTCAATAAGAGTTTTCCCCCTTCTTTACCAACTAAGGTTAACTCGTCCATATTGGCCTCGATGATATGCCTGTTGACATTAGCCAATACAATATCAAACTGTTGGCTTTGTAAAGCTGATTCCACTTTTTGGATGGAAATTACCTTGCTTTTATTATTAAAGATATTTTCTTCTGCGTTTTCAACACACCAATCGTCATTGTCTACAGCAAGTACTTTATTTGCCCCTAATTTTTCGGCAAGTATGGCTAAAATACCTGTCCCTGTCCCAAAATCATATACTGACATGCCCTTGAAATTGATCCCTTTCATCAACTGGATCACCGAATAAGTGGTAGCATGATGTCCTGTTCCAAAGCTCATTTTGGGTGTGATATTAATCTCGTATTCCACAGGGGGATCAAAATGTGGGTGAAAATGAGCCCTTACTCCTACAAAATCGTCCACCCTAACTGGATCAAAATTAGACTCCCATATAGCATTCCAATTTTGTTCTTTAACAATTGATTTAGAATAAGTTAAACTATGTTTATTAAATATAATATCTAATTTATTTTGCACATGCTGCGCTTCAAATTCGGATGCCAACATAAAGGTTTTACAGTGTCCCGCACCTACACCTAGTCCATTGGTTAAAGCAACTCCATCATTTTGCCCATGTTCTTTTTCTTCTTCATTGAACCCGTCAAAACCAAGGTCTGAGAGCTCAGCGACCAGCATATCAAACTGATCCTGATTGCTGAAGTCAAATTCGATTTGTATATATTCTTTAGACATAAATTTTATATTTCTGATTGTAAAGTTAGTTCCAAAAAAATGCCCCGCGATATTGGCAGGGCATTTTATATAATTTGAATGTAAGTTTATCCTTGTTGAGGACCTCTGTCTTCACGAGGAGCTTGCTCTGGACGAGGCAATAAAGCTTTATGACTTAATTTGAATTTACCTGTTTTAGGGTCTAAACCAATCAATTTTACTTTTACTGTATCCCCTTCGTTAAAGATACCTTCCATAGTTTCCAAACGCTTCCAGCTAATTTCACTAATGTGTAATAAACCTTGTTTGCCTGGCATAAATTCAACGAAAGCACCGAACTCCTTAATACCCTTCACAACGCCTTCGTATTCGTCTCCAATTTCTGGAACCGCTACGATGCCATTGATCCATCTTACAGCAGCGTCAAGGCTCTCCTTGTTTGCAGAGAAGATGCTCACTTCGCCATGGTTGCCTACTTCCTCAATATTGATCGTAGCACCAGTCGTTCTTTGCATTTCTTGGATAATCTTTCCACCTGGTCCGATTACTGCACCAATAAATTCCTTATCTATGATAATCTTAACCATTCTTGGAGCATGTGGTTTCACATCTGCACGTGCAGCTGGTGTACACTCATACATTGCATCCAAAATATGTA
>CAZAOF010000050.1:0-10855 GCA_964486665.1 uncultured Sediminibacterium sp. | reverse complement strand
TTGTTTATCTTCGTTGCCGAACCTTAGTGGAGAAGCAGGGTGATTTTATTAAACACAACAAGATTAAACAATGGACCAATCAATATTATCGGTGATCATCGGGGCAGCCTCAGGAATTGGAGGCTTACTCATAGGGCGTTTTGCTTTCGCCAAGAACACAAAAAAGCAAGTAGAAGATGCAGAAAATCAAGCAGCTAACATCTTAAAAGAAGCAGAATTAAGGGCTGAAACAATCAAAAAAGAGAAACAATTAGAAGCCAAAGAACGTTTTGTTCAATTAAAGGCAGACCATGATCGTGAGTTATTAGAGAAGAATAAGAAAATTGGTGAAGCTGAGAATAGAATTAAGCAACACGAATTAACGATTAACCAAAAATCGGTTATTTTAGAAAAACAAATCAAAGACAACGAAGCAATCAAAGAAAAGTTAAATCGTGAAATTGATTTAGTAAATATTAAGCGCGGAGAATTAGAGAAACACCAAGAAGAGCATATCCGACGTTTAGAAAAAATCGCCAACCTTACTGCAGAAGATGCTAAGCAACAATTGATTGAAAGTTTAAAGAACGAAGCACAAACACAAGCTTTGTCTTTACAACAAGATATCATTGAGGAAGCGAAGCAAAAAGCAAATAAAGAAGCAAGAAAAATCATCATCCAATCTATCCAAAGAACTGCGGCAGAAGTAGCTATCGAGAATACGGTAACCGTATTCAATTTGGAATCAGATGAAATGAAAGGACAGATCATTGGTAGAGAAGGTCGTAACATTCGTGCAATAGAAGCGGCTACAGGGGTAGACTTAATTGTAGATGATACGCCAGAAGCTATTTTACTATCTTCATTCGATCCATTAAGAAGAGAGATTGCTCGTTTAAGTTTACAAAGATTAGTAGCGGATGGTCGTATCCACCCAGCTCGTATCGAGGAAGTGGTAGACAAAACGCGTCGTCAATTAGAAGAGCAAATTGCAGAAATAGGAGAGCGTACCGTTATTGAATTAGGTATTCATGGCTTACATAAAGAGTTGATTCGTATTATTGGTAAGATGCGTTTCCGTTCTTCTTATGGACAAAACTTATTGATGCACTCTCGTGAAACCGCTAATTTGTGTGGTATCATGGCAGCTGAATTAGGATTGAACCCTAAATTGGCTAAGCGTGCTGGTTTATTACACGATATCGGTAAAGTGCCAGATGAAGAAACTGAATTAAGCCACGCATTATTAGGGGCTAAATTAGCTGAGAAATACGGTGAAAATCCAGCGGTAGTGAATGCCATTGGTGCCCACCACGATGAAATGGAAATGCAGTATGTGATTTCTCCAATCATTCAGGCTTGTGATGCGATCAGCGGTGCAAGACCAGGTGCGAGACGTGAGATCATGCAACAATATATCCAACGTATCAAGGATTTGGAGAACTTAGCACTTGGTTATCAAGGTGTTGAGAAGGCTTATGCCATCCAAGCTGGACGTGAATTAAGGGTAATTGTAGAAGCAGAAAAGGTAACTGACCAATCTTCTGATCAATTGAGCTTTGAGATAGCACAGAAAATACAGACCGAAATGACCTATCCTGGTCAAATCAAAGTCACTGTAATACGTGAAAAACGTGCTGTAAACATTGCGAGATAGGTTAAATAGGCCTAAAAACCATTGATTTTAATATTTGGATCAAATAATTTGGAGAATAGCATGGGTAACCCTACCTTTGCCCTCCGCAAAAAACATGAATTATGAGCGTAGCAGTAAACTTCGTACACGAGCAATTAACAGCAAAGAAAGAATATCCAGCATTTAAGGCTGGTGATAATATTACCGTAAACTACAAGATCGTAGAGGGTGGTAAAGAGCGTATCCAAAGTTTCCGTGGTGATGTAATCAAAACACAAGGAACTGGAGCAACAGCTACTTTTACCGTTCGTAAAATCTCTGATGGTATTGGCGTAGAGCGTTTATTTCCATTCTTATCTCCAAACATTGATGGTATCGTTTTAAACAAATCAGGTAAAGTACGTCGTGCTAAATTGTACTACTTACGTGATAGAAGCGGTAAGAGTGCTCGTATTAAAGAAAAAAGATTCTAAGCCTAAACGCTTAAATTATATAAAGGTCCTCTATTCGAGGACCTTTTTTTGTGCTATTTGCATTACCTTTATCATTCTAAACGATACATTATGGGCAACTTAGGATTTCAAGAATTATTAATTATTGGTGTAGTTATTTTAGTGATGTTTGGTGGAAGAAAAATCCCTGAATTCATGCGTGGATTAGGTAAAGGCATTCGTGAATTCAACGATGCAAAAAATAACGTAAAAAAAGAAATCGAAGAAGGCATTAAAGAGAAGGACGAGAAAGCTTCTTAATTAGCGATGTTCTGTTACACCAACATTAAAACTTACCATGGTCAATTGATGACCGGAGAAACTACCTGTGCGCAGGCTGTTAGGTTTTATCTGGAACAGCATTCAAGCCAAAAAGACCTCAATGCTTTTTTAGAAATATTTGCAGAAGAGGCAATCTCAAGAGCTGAAGCTTTGGATGCAGAAAGAATGAATGGGCAACCAATTGGTCTATTACATGGCGTTGTGGTTGGCATCAAAGATGTTATTTCTTATAAGGGGCATGCATTATCTGCAGCTTCTAAAATGCTCGAAAATTATACAGCAGTTTATTCTGCAACTGCAATTGATCGATTAGTTGCTGCTGGCGCAATTATCATTGGCCGTCAGAACTGCGATGAATTTGCGATGGGAAGTAGCAATGAAAATTCAGCTTTTGGACCTGTAAAAAATGCAGCAGATAAAGAGAGGGTATCAGGAGGTTCTTCCGGAGGTTCTGCGGTGGCTGTTCAAGCAAATTTATGTATGGTGAGTTTAGGCTCCGACACGGGTGGTTCTGTCAGACAGCCTGCCGATTTTTGTGGAGTAGTTGGGCTAAAGCCAAGTTATGGAAGGGTTTCTAGATACGGGCTAATTGCCTATGCTTCTTCTTTTGATCAGATTGGTATATTAAGTAAAAACGTGGACGATGCTGCGCTTGTATTGGAAGTCATTGCAGGAGCAGATGATTTTGATAGTACGGTTTCTTCGAAACCGGTTCCGTCCTATAGTCAGCTGGTTCGTTCAAAATCGGTTCCGAAAAAAATTGCTTATTTCAGAGAAACATTAACGCATCCAGGCTTGGATGCAGAGATAAAAAATCAAATCGAAAATCAAATTGCACAATTGCGTTCAGAAGGACATACAGTGGAAGCTGTTGACTTTGATTTATTAAATTTCATAGTGCCTACTTATTATGTGTTGACCACAGCCGAAGCGTCTAGCAATTTGTCTCGCTTTGATGGTATTCGATTTGGACATAGAACAAAAGAAAAGGTGACAGACTTAGCAGACATGTACAAATTATCTAGAACAGAAGGATTTGGTGCAGAAGTACAGCGTAGAATTTTGTTGGGGACTTTTGTATTGAGCGCTGGCTATTTTGATGCTTATTTTACCAAGGCTCAGCAAGTACGTCAAAAATTAGTTGACTTTACGACTCAGGTTTTTGAGCATTACGATTTTATTATATCTCCAACAGTACCTGCTACTGCATTTAAATTAGGTACACGGTATCAGTCAGCAACAGAAATCTTCTTGGCAGACATTTATACAGTGTATGCTAACCTTGTTGGGATTCCTGCTATTTCATTACCCTTATACAAACATTCAAATGGATTGCCTTTTGGACTTCAAGTGATGGGTGCTAAGTTCAACGAATCAGCATTACTTAGTTTTTCAAATTCCTTGACGGAAGCTTAGTTATTTACCAATGAGACCGATATTATTTATTTGTTGTTCTTTTTTTTGCTTAAATAATTTAGCTGCGCAAGATAGTCTTTCATTGAACAGAATTGGCTTCAATAGTTTATTTACGGTACAAGCAGTGCCAAACAAGAACCAATCCTTTGTGATTGAGATGCATCCTAAAGCGATCAGTTTTGTGCAGTCCTATATAGAGAAAGAAGGGGAGGGATTGCGTAAAATGAAAACCTGGGCAAAACCTTATTTTAATTTATATGACCAAATATTAATTGCAAACGGAGTGCCCGTTGAGCTAAAGTATTTAAGTGTCATTGAGAGCCATTTAAGTTCGCAGGTGGTGTCCTGGGCTGGCGCCGCAGGACCATGGCAAATTATGCCAGCTGAGGCAACTAGATTAGGATTAAAATTATTGCCTAACGATGAAAGGATGGATTACCAAAAAAGTACCCAAGCAGCTGCGACGATTCTTAAAGAACTTTATCAGCAGTTTGGAGATTGGTTATTAGTTGTTGCAGCTTATAACGGTGGGGCAGGTAGATTGAATAAGGCGATTGAAAAAAAGAAAACAAAGGACTTTTGGGCATTGCAATACGAGCTACCGCTAGAAACAAGAAATCATGTAAAAAAATTCATTGCGACGCATGCTATATTTGAAGGCGTTGCTATGCCGGTCGAAAAAGCAAATGCTTTATCCAATGCAGCTGCTTCGGCAAAGTCAAGTTCAACACCTGCAGTTGACAGGGAGGTTATTTTAATTTCTGGAAGGTATAATATAAAAACCATTGCTAGTTGGCTCAAAATGCCATTGTCTTTGCTAAAGGAAATGAATCCGAATATGGACCAAGACTTGTCAGCAGGTAAATCATATCAACTAGTGTTGCCTACAAAGGAGGCTAAAATATTTGAGGCCCATAAAAATCAAATTTTACAGGCCTCAATACAATCTTTATATCTTACAATCGATTAATAAATTCTAGAAGTCATCATCGAATTCATCTTTATCATCAAATAGATCGTCTTCTAAATTCAAATCTAAACCTAAGTCGTCCTCTTCTTCTGCGCCTTTCTTTGCTTTACCAGCTTTTTTAGTTGGCTTAGGGATATCAAATTCTGCAAAGTCAGGATCCCAGCTATCGTCATCTTCTTCCACTTTCCCCCAATCATCTACGTCATCGGATGCGTTCGCATCCTCTTCTTCTTCTTCGTCCAAATCATCTTCCTCGTCATCCTCTTTTTTCTTTGAAGATGTCTTGCTTGATTTTTCAGCTTTTACTACGCCATTTTTTGGTGTCGCTGTCTTTTTCTCTTTTGTAGATTTTACTGCCATAACTCAATCAAAAATATTTATGTAAATTTCAAATGAAAATTTTATTTAGCAAAAATAATGCGACTTTTTTTATTGCTATTTTTTGATTATAAATGCACTATTTGATCTCTGCCTGGACCATTAGAAACATACTTTACTGGTACCCCTAGGTATTCATTAATAAATTCGATATATGTTTTCATTGTTGCTGGCAATTCATCCTCTTTTTTCATCTTAGTAGTGTCTATTTCCCATCCAGCCATTTTTTTCCAAATAGGTGTTACAGGTGTGCCAACTAATTGAAAAGGAACGTAATCAATCTGTTTGCCTTCCATCTCATAAGCTATGCCCAATTCTAGTTCTTTGAAAGAATCTAGAATATCTGCCTTGGTCATTATAATTTGTGTAACACCATTAATCATACAGGTGTATTTTAATGCTACCAGATCAATCCAGCCGCATCTTCTTGGTCGCCCTGTTGTGGCACCAAATTCGCTTCCTATTTTTCTTAATTCTTCCCCAGTCGCGTCATGCAATTCAGTAGGGAAGGGGCCACTACCCACACGGGTGCAATAAGCTTTTGAAATCCCAAAAACTTCACCAATTTGTTTTGGAGATACACCCAATCCTGTACAAACTCCAGCAGAAATCGTGTTACTAGACGTTACAAAAGGGAATGTACCAAAATCAATATCAAGCATAGAGCCTTGCGCGCCTTCGGCAAGCACTTTTTTTCCTTTGCTTATTTGGTCATTGATAAAGTACTCGCAGTTAATGATATTCATCGTTTTTAAAAACTCAATTGCTTCAAAAAACTCAGATTCCATTTCTGTGATATCTTCATTAAAGTTGTAGCTATCCAAAATCTTTTGGTGCTTCATTCTTAAAGCGATGTATTTACTGATAAATTTCTTATCCAATAAATCACCCACTCTTAAAGCATTTCTTCCAGTCTTATCCATATAAGCTGGTCCAATACCTTTTAAAGTAGATCCTATTTTAGCTTCTCCTTTAGATAATTCAGAAGCTTTATCCAAAGCCCTATGACTAGGAATAATAATATTCGTACGCTCTGAAATAAATAGATTCTTTTTTACGTCAATGCCCATGCTAGCAACTGCATCACATTCTTTTTTCAAAGTCACTGGGTCTAGTACGACGCCGTTGCCAATGATGTTTATTTTATCTTGGTGAAATATGCCAGATGGAATTTGATGCAAGACCATTTTTGTTCCGTTCACATATAAAGTATGACCAGCATTAGGTCCTCCTTGGAAACGAGCAATAACATCGTAGTTGGGCGCAAAATAATCCACGATTTTTCCTTTTCCTTCGTCGCCCCATTGAAGTCCTAAAATTACATCTACCATAAATATGTGTTTGAGTAGCAAAAATAAGTCTAGAATAGTTTATTACCTATTTAAGGTTGAAATAAAAGGAAATGTTTTCACACATATTTTTCCCAACCTGTTGATTTATCCCTTTTAAACAGCTTCTGTGTCGAATCGAGTCACTTTTTGTATACCATTCAAGGACTGTATCCTTGCTACCAATTCCTCTAGCTCGTCTTTGTCGTGAACAAAGACCTTAATGGTACCCTCGAACATGCCATCTTTTGACTCAATGGTCAATGCGGCGATATTAATTTTTAGATCTCCACTAATAATCGTGGTAATTTTATTGACAACACCAACATCATCTAATCCAATGATGCTTAGTCCAGTTAAGAAAGAAATTTCTTTATTTTTTGCCCACTTCGTTTTAACTACACGATGTCCATAATTTGCTAACAATTGTGTGGCATTCGGACAATTGGTTCTGTGTATAATTAAGCCCTTGCCTGTACTTACAAATCCAAAGACATCATCACCTGGGATTGGGTTACAGCATTTGGCTAATGCATATTTAATTTTATCACTTGATTCCCCAAAAATAATCAATTCTGAATCTCCTTTCTTAGGTAGTGGTTTGTAAGTATTAACTTCTGCATTAGGGTCTGGCGCTGCCACCACTGGTTTTGGAGCTTCTATCTTATCACCTAGCACCTGAAAAAGTTTCAACTCTTTCAAATCAATTGATTTTGTTGCAATCTTGTACAATAAATCTAACTGACTTGGCTGTTTATAAAAGTTGACCAATTGGTCTAGATTGTAGGGATTGTAAGCTGCACCAATACCTTCTAATTTTCTTTGAGCAGTATATTTTCCCTCTTCTGATATGATTTTCTTTTCTTCTCTTAAGGCATCTTTGATGCTATTCTTAGCCTTCGCTGTTACTACATTATTCAACCAGTCTTCTGTAGGCTTTTGCTTATTGCTTGTGATAATTTCTATTTGGTCTCCACTTCTTAGTTTGTGGCTAATTGGCACTAATTTATGGTTGACTTTTGCACCAATACATTTTGAACCAATCGCAGTATGGATATAAAAAGCAAAGTCTAAAGCTGAACTGTTTACGGGTAACATCTTCACTTCTCCTTTTGGCGTATACACGTATATCTCCTCTGCCAAAAATGAAGTCTTAAAGTCCTGTAAAAAGTCAATGCCCTCTTCCTCTTGGTTCCCTAATGCTTCTCTTATTTGTACAAACCATTTATCAAATCTGTCTTCACTTTGTGTTCCTTCTTTGTATTTGAAGTGAGCAGCCAAACCTTTCTCCGCAATCTCATTCATTCTTTTGCTTCGAATTTGCACTTCTACCCATTTTCCTTGTGGCCCCATCACAGTCGTGTGCAATGCTTCGTAGCCGTTACTCTTAGGGTTACTTAGCCAATCCCTAAGTCTTTCTGGAGAGGGCAGGTATTCGTCTGTTACCATGGAGTATACTTTCCAGCATTCCTCTTTTTCTTTTTCTAATGGCACATCAAGAATGATACGGATAGCAAAAAGGTCGTACACTTCCTCAAAACTGACACCTTTCTTTTTTATTTTATTCCAAATGGAATGGATACTTTTTGGCCTACCGTAAATATCAAATTGCAAATTCGTTTGACTTAATTTATCTTTTAGCGGTCTAACAAACTCATTAATATATTTTGTCCTTTCTCTTTTTGTCTCTGTTAATTTTCTTGCAATTTCTCGATACTTGTCAGGTTCCAAATACTTCATAGACAAGTCTTCTAGCTCTGTCTTGATATTATACAAACCCATCCTGTGTGCAAGCGGTGCATATACCCAAATGGTTTCTGATGCAATTTTTAATTGCTTTTCTTGCTTCATGGAATCCATGGTACGCATGTTATGCAATCTGTCAGCAAGTTTGATCAAGATAACTCTAGGGTCGTCCGTTAACGTAAGTAAGATTTTTTTAAAATTCTCTGCCTGTTGACTACTGTTGGTATCCATCACAGATGAGATTTTAGTAAGACCATCAACAATCTTAGCAATCTCGTTTCCAAACTCTCTTTTAATATCTTCTAAACCGATATCGGTATCTTCTACGGTGTCATGCAATAGTGCACAAATAGTACTTCTTACACCTAGTCCAATTTCGTCTGCAGCAATCATGGCAACAGCGATAGGGTGTAAAATATAAGGCTCACCACTTTTGCGACGCATTGTTTTATGTGCATCGGCTGCCATTTCGAAAGCAGTTCTTAATAATTCTCTGTCTCCCTTTTTAAGTTTTGTTCTGAGTGTTCTGAGTAAAGCACGGTAATGACGAACAATTTCTTTCTTTTCTTGTTCTTCGTTCAAGTTGTAGGGAGGCACAACTGCATTCGATAAATCTAGATCTTTAGTTTCCATGCTTATACGAAAATACGTAAAAGCAGTGTAACTTTGAGCCGCTATGTCTACAACCCAGTCCAAACCAATTTTTAAATCCTCTATCCTAAGAAGGGTTTTTTCTTTTGTGGGACCTTATCGAACCATTTTTTGGGTAAACGTTTTTTTAGGCATTTTTTTAGCTTTCGCTACACCCATTAGACCTTATCTGATTCAAGTAACGGTAAACTTGGCAACGGGTAAATTAGTATCATTGCCTGAATGGCTAAAGCTCTTGTTGCCTTCTGAAGCTTTTCAGTCCGTCTTGCAATTAATTTTAGCTATATCCCTATTTCAGGTAGTCTTTATTTTTATTGAAACATTGTTTCGGTTTTTTTTCACATTTGGTATGTCTTGGTTAGGGCAACAAGTGATTAGAGATTTAAGAAATAAGGTATACCAGAAAATCATGTTCTGGGAGATGCGTCAATTCGATAAAACACCCATCGGTACGTTAACAACAAGAACCATTAATGATATAGAAAGCATCAATGATATTTTTTCGGACGGATTGATTCCAATCTTAGCAGATTTTTTAACAATTGTGGTGACCTTGACAACCATGTTTTATATCAATTGGCAGTTGACATTGATTTGTTTGATTCCATTTCCAATTATGATTATTGCTACTTATTTTTTTAAAGAAAGTGTCAATAAGAGTTTTGTACAAGTGCGCAATGCAGTAGCAGCTTTGAATGCTTTTGTGCAAGAGCATATTTCTGGGATGCAAGTGGTACATGCTTTTGCAGCAGAAGAAAAAGAAATGAAAAAATTTGATGCAATCAATGAAAGACATAAGAAAGCAAATATCAATGCCATCTTTGCTTATTCAGTGTTTTTCCCAGTAGTCGAAGTGGTACTAGCTTTAAGTATTGGTTTGATTGTTTGGTGGGTTGCTGGACAAAGTTTGGACGCAGGTATGTTAGTGGCCTTTGTTTTGTTTCTGAACCAAATTTTTAGACCCCTTAGAATGATTGCAGATAAATTCAATGTGTTACAAATGGGCATGGTGGCTGCGGAACGTGTATTTAAAATTTTAGACAACCAAGATATCACGACCGATCAAGGTGCGTACGTGCCAAAAAAAGTAAAGGGAGCCATTGAATTTAAACAGGTTCATTTTGCTTATCAGGAACCCAATTGGATTTTAAATGATTTAAGTTTCACAGTTAAAGCAGGCGAAACAGTTGCTTTAGTGGGTCCAACAGGTAGCGGTAAAACATCGATTATTAGCATCCTTAACCGCTTATATCCTTTTCAGTCAGGTCAGATATTATTAGATGGTGTTGCTATTGACGCTTATTCGTTAGATACATTAAGGGCGTCCATTGGGGTTGTGTTACAAGACGTTTTTTTGTTTTCTGGATCAATCTATGACAACATCACCTTACGCAATCCGTCCATTCTTCCAGCACAGGTAGAGGAAGCAGCAAAGATGATAGGCATGCACAATTTTATTATGCAGTTGCCGGGTGGATACCAGTATCAAGTGATGGAAAGAGGTGCCACATTGAGTCTTGGGCAAAGGCAGTTGTTAAGTTTTATTCGTGCCTTATTGTATAATCCGGCGATTTTAATCTTAGATGAGGCCACTTCCTCAATTGATACAGAGAGCGAGCAGTTGATAGAAAAAGCAATAGAAACCTTGATCCAAGGTAGAACTTCCATTGTGATTGCCCACCGTTTGTCTACTATCAGAAAGGCAAATCAGATACTAGTGCTTGAAAAGGGAAAAATCATCGAAAATGGTACGCATCAGTCATTAATGGAACAGGGTGGATTTTATAAGTCACTGAACGAAATGCAGTTAGATCCCAAAAAACAAGGGCTAATTTCATAATCTATTGCAAATCAACTATTTATCAGATTTTATAGAATTCTTTTTCAACGCATATTTCTGTTAAATATTCTAACTTTTCAACGGGTTTATTCCTATCTTTGCCGCAAATTTTGAGATCCCTATGGCATCTAGACGTAT
>CAZAOF010000049.1:0-10912 GCA_964486665.1 uncultured Sediminibacterium sp. | reverse complement strand
CATCGATACATAATCAATGAAACTAAAAATTGACAAAATGAGAATTTGGTTTGATATTTCTAATTCACCACACGTTATTCTTTTTTATGATTTAATAAAAGATTTGGAGCAATCTGGACATGAGGTATTGATTACTACAAGACCACTTGCAAACACAATTGACTTATTGGATCAAAAAAGCCTACGTTATCATATTGTAGGCAAGCATTATGGAAAAAATTTGTTTAAAAAAATACTTGGATTTCCTATTAGAGTTTGGCAATTGTGTAATTTATTGTACCAAAAAGATATTGATATTGCAGTTGGACAAAGCTCTTTTCATTTGCCTGTTGTTGCTTGGCTTTTAAATGTAAAGTCCTTGTATACTAACGATAACGAACATGCGGCTGGCAATATCATTGCTTTCTATTTTGCCAACAAGATACTATTACCAGATAATTTTATTTTGAATAAATATTTAAACACAAACTGGATTAAAACGAAAACTATATTTTATCCTGGAGTTAAAGAAGGCATCTATTTATGGGTCAAGCATCAAGATCTAACTTTAAGAAGAAAACATTTATTAACTGGAATGGCTAATATTTACATACGTCCAGAACCTCAAACGGCCGAATACTACACAGGGGCGCTCTATTTCTTAGACGATATTATTTTGCAGCTACAAGGGAAATACAAAGTTACCATACTTACTAGAAATCAAGATCAATACAAACATTACACCCAATCAAATTTCAATCTTTGTTATGTTCCTTCAAAGCCATTAAGTTTTGATGAGATTGCGATTGATTGTACGCTTTTTATTGGCGCGGGGGGATCAATGACAAGGGAGTTTGCCTTATTGGGTATTCCAACCATTTCTGTATACCAGGATAAATTATTGGCTGTTGATAAATTATTAGTCCAATATGATTTACTAAAACACATTCCTGAACTCAATATTACACAGGTTTCAGATGCATTAGCAAAAATGGATATAAACACCAAAACTAATGCTTTGTTAGCCATGGGTAGACAAGCATACGGCATTTTGCGTAATGAAATTTTAGTTGCAGATAAGAACTAAATACATCAGTGTCATCGTTTAAAATTTATGATATGATTAGAGTCGCTTTAATTGGAGCGGGTAAAATGGGCATTTCACATTTATCCATTCTTGGTGCACATCCTCAAGTTGAGGTAGTTGGTGTTGCGGATAACGCGCATTTGGTAACAGATTTTTTAGAAAAATATGCGCAGTATCGTTGCTTCACTGATTACAACAAAATGATAGAAGTTACTAAGCCCGATGCAGTGGTAGTAGCAGTCCCTACAAAACTTCATTCACTATTTGTATGGAATTTGTTAAAAAATGATATTCATGTTTTTGTGGAAAAACCATTCTGCTTGGACGTAGAAGAAGGATTGGGCTTGATGGAAATGGCAAGGGCCAAAAATTTAGTCAATCAAGTAGGGTATCATAATAAGTTTGTTGGCACGTTTATAGAGGCTAAAAACATCATTGATAGTGGTTTGATAGGCAAAATACAACATTTTACAGCTGATATGAACGGGCCTGTATTTGTTCGCAATAAACAACAAAGTTGGCGTTCAAAAGAAGACGAAGGTGGTGGTTGTTTATTAGATTATGCTGCGCATAGCATTGATTTACTTAACTATTTAATTGCTCCAATTGAAAAAGTGCACGGTTCGATCTTAAAACAGTATTATAATACACATGTAGAAGACGGAGTTTATGCATTACTTGAAACAAAAAACCATATTTCTGGTGTTTTAAATGTGAACTGGAGTGATGAGACTTACCGAAAAATGGCTACTACTATTACCATTATGGGTACCAAGGGGAAGCTAATTGTAGATACCACAGAGCTGAAATTATATTTAAAAGAAACGCCGCATCATTTAAAGTATAGTAAGGGATGGAATCTTCTCCACATTAACGAATTGAGTGAAGAAGTAGATTACTATTTAAGAGGGGAAGAGTATTCTGCTCAATTAGACTATTTCATTAAGGCAATTAATGGAGATGTGCCTAATAATATAAACAATTTTGAATCTGCCAATCAAACGGATCGGGTGATTCAATTAATTCGAAATTTTAAAATGAATTAATATGGAAAGAATACTTTTTGGTGATAACCAATTTTTTGGAGTCAACCACAGTTCAGATGAAAAATCAAGGGCACAAGCAATCTTATTCAAAGAAGATGCTTCAATTCTTAAAACATTAGATTATGCTATTGATGAAGGGGTTAATACTTTTATGTGTACAACACATGATCGGATAGCTGCAATTTGTGATACTATTAGATCTAACTCAATTAAATACCACAATTTCAAAATGTATCCTTGTTTGCCTTACGCACACAAATATGCGAATGCGGTAACGGAATTAGGCTTGCTGGGTACACTCAAGCAATATGTTCCAGGAAATTTTTTCGGTTCTTTATTTAGAGGCGGAGTTGCAATTGTTTCTAAGGATTATATTGCCATGATGAAGTTGTTAATAGATGCTGAAATGAAAATGTTCAAAGGCATTGATACCCCTGTTATCTTTTTACAGAATGTTATAACCGATTTACTACTAGGGCTTGGCATGAAAGATGTAATAAAAGCATACCATCAGTATATAATTAGTGAATACAATGCAGAACCAGGTTATATCACTATGAATATGCCTAAATTATTACAATTTTTAAATGCTGCCGGAATTACAAATCCAATCATTTGTACTTCTATTAATATAGATGGCTTTAGGATGTCTGGTGGAAAGGCTTTGTATGAGAAAATATTAAGTGAAAAAGAGGTACGAGTGATTGCTATGCAGGTTTTGTCTGGTGGTGCAAGCAAGCCAAAAGAGGCACTTTCTTATGTATGTAGTTTGCCAAATGTACAATCTATACTTTTTGGCGCATCATCGAAATCAAATATCAGAGAAACGGTTTCATTAATAAGGGACTTTGACGATGCCGAGGACGAAGAGACGTATCCAGAACAATTTAATCATATCAAAATTTACTAGTCATGCTAATTACAATTGTTGCAGGTGCTAGACCTAATTTTGTCAAGGTGGCACCAATTATAAGGGCCATTCAGTCTGCAAAAATGAATGGGGCTGATATAGATTACCGTTTGGTGCATACAGGACAACATTTTGACCAAAAAATGAGTGGAGATTTTTTTGATCAATTGCAAATTCCAGCGCCACATAACAATTTACAATGCCATTCAGGAACTGCGATACAACAAACCGCTTCCATCATGTGCTCTTTTGAAAATGAATTGATCCAAAATAAGCCAGACACAGTTTTGGTGGTAGGAGATGTAACCTCAACGATGGCAGCATCTATAGCGGCTAAGAAACTAGGAATTCATACAGTGCATGTAGAAGCCGGTATTAGATCCGGGGATTTAGCCATGCCAGAAGAGTTGAATAGAATAGTCACGGATGCAATTTGCGACACATTTTTTACAACAAGTATTACCGCGTCTGAGAATCTTAAGGCGTCTAATATTTCCGAAAAGGAAATACATTTTGTAGGGAATACAATGATTGACTCTTTATTATATCATTTAGATGAGATTAAAAAGCCACTATGTTGGGATGCGCTCAATTTGCAATCTAAAACATATCTTCTACTAACCTTGCATAGGCCAAGTAATGTAGACGATCCAATTAAGCTTCAGGAAATTCTAACAGAACTAGCGACATTAACAAAAAATACTAAAGTTGTCTTTCCTGTTCACCCCAGAACACTTGCTTGTATAGAGTCCAATCAAATTAATTGCTTTGATATACAATTAATTACACCACAACCCTATTTAGAGTTTATTTTTTTAGTTAAAAATGCCAAAGGCATTATTACAGATTCTGGCGGAATTACGGAAGAGGCGACTATTTTAAATGTGCCTTGCATTACGATGCGTAATACAACAGAAAGGCCAGAAACCATTACACATGGAACGAATGTATTGGTTGGAGATAACAGAGCACAATTAGCTAAAATGTTGAATATAATTGAAGAAGGAAATTGGAAGTCAAGCCAAGGGCCTGCTTTGTGGGACGGAAAGACTGCCGAAAGAATTATAAATATATTATTATGCAAAAAGGATTAAAATATTTACTTAGTAATGCACTTTTTGCATTAGATATTTTAGGACTAAATATATCCGTTCTAATCTTGTTACTGTTTTATCAAAGAACGCTCATGGCATTTGATTTTAGACCTTATTTACAATTTTGGTTAATGATGAATTTGATATGGGTATTGATTGCATTAGTCATTGGATTGTATGGAAGTATGTTGGTATTAAAATTTGAGCAGTTTGTAAAAAGAACAATGCAGCTGTATCTGATATGGGTAATGCTTATGTTAATGTATTTAGTTGTCACAAGAGAAGTGAGTTTCTCTCGTAGTTTTATTATGTTGTTACTGATTTGTTTTCCTTTGGCTTTAGTAATAAATAGATTTTTATATTTTTCATTACAGAAATACCTTAAGAAAAGAGGCACATTTGTCAGCAAAATAATTATTGTTGGGTATAATGATATGGCCAAAAGAATTGCAAAATATTTTGAAGAAGAAGGTATAAATGTTAAAATGATTGGATATATAGAAGAGCCAATGAATGTAGATGAACTTACTAATTATCCCATATTATCGGGTATAGAGGATACGATTGAAATAGCAAAGCGCCTGGATGTTCAAGAAATATTTTCCACAATCATGCCTGAACAGAATATGGCTATTTATCATTTAATGAACGATGCCGAAAATAATTGTGTTAGGTTTAAAATTATTCCTGATTTTTCCATGTTTCTAAAAAAGCCAGTAGTGGTGGATTACCTGAGTGATATGCCTGTGCTTGCTTTAAGGGGGGATCCCTTAGAAGATTTTGGCAATAGGGTTAAAAAGAGATTCTTAGATATTTTTGTTAGTGGCTTTGTTGCAATTTTTATTTTAAGCTGGCTTATTCCAGTAGTTGCCTTGTTAATAAAATTAGAGTCTAAAGGGCCTGTCTTCTTTAAGCAACTAAGAAGTGGGAAAAACGACAAACCCTTTTATTGTTTAAAATTTAGAAGCATGTGCTTAAATGAACAAGCAGATGAGTTGTCTGCAACAATCAATGATTCTAGAGTGACTAAAATTGGGAGATTTTTAAGAAAATCAAGTTTAGATGAGTTTCCTCAATTTATAAATGTTTTTTTAGGCGAGATGAGCTTAGTGGGCCCAAGACCACATATGTTAAAGCACAGTATTGAATTTTCTAAAATGGTTGCTCACTATATGTCACGTCAATTTTTAAAACCAGGAATCACTGGCTGGGCTCAAATAAATAGTTATAGAGGAGAGATTAAGAATCAAGCAGAAATAGAAGGGAGGGTAGCGAGTGACCTTTGGTATTTTGAGCACTGGACTATTTGGCTTGATATCAGGATTTTGTTTTTAACAGTTTATCAAGTTTTTGCTGGGCATAAAAACGCTTACTAACAAGCTATTACTTTATCTAAAATAATATGTATAAAAAATTAACAATATGGATTACAAACACAGAATGGCGGTTATTGGTTTAGGATACGTTGGACTTCCTTTGTCATTAGAATTTGCAAAAAAATATCCAGTAATTGGATTTGATATCGATCAACAAAGGGTTAATGAATTACAAAATGGCCATGATAGGACAAAAGAAGTTTCTGATGACGCTTTTTTGTCTGATATCATTTTTTCATCTAATGTTAAAGATATAAGCAGTGCCAATACCTATATTGTAACAGTGCCTACTCCAATCGATAATTTTTACAAACCTAATTTAACGCCTATTTTAAAAGCGACAGAGATGATTGCTAGCGTATTAAAAAAGGGGGATCTTGTTATCTATGAGTCTACTGTTTACCCTGGTTGCACCGAAGAGGACTGTGTGCCTATATTAGAAAAAATTAGCGGCTTAGTTTATAACAAAGATTTTTATTGTGGTTATTCTCCAGAGCGAATTAATCCTGGCGACAAAATCAATACTTTGGTTACAATAAAGAAAGTTACTTCTGGTTCTACCGAAGAAATAGCTCAAGTGGTCAATACATTGTATCAATCTATTATTGTTGCCGGTACGCATCTTGCGCCAAGTATTAAAGTAGCCGAAGCTTCAAAAGCTATTGAAAATGCACAAAGAGATATTAATATTTCTTTTGTAAATGAATTGGCGTTGATTTTTGATCGAATGGGTATTGATACCAACGATGTATTAGATGCTGCTGCTACTAAATGGAATTTTCTAAAATATAAACCGGGTTTAGTAGGTGGGCATTGTATTGGAGTTGATCCTTATTACCTTGCACACAAAGCTGAATCCTTAGGCTACCATCCACAGGTTATATTGTCTGGCCGCAGGGTCAATAACCAAATGGGACATTTTGTGGCCAACAAAGTGATAAAATTAATGATTCAAAAAAACCATAAAATCAATGGCGCCAAAGTATTAATTAATGGCTTTACTTTTAAGGAGAACTGCCCTGATATTAGAAACTCAAAAGTGATTGACATCTATACTGAGTTAGTAGCCTTTGGTTTAGATGTTCATGTATATGATCCTTGGGCAGATCCTGAACAAGTTAAAGATGAATACAATATAGACTTATTAAAAAATATAGAAGATGGATATGATGCAGTTATATTAGCAGTTTCTCATGATGCTTTTAGTGTCATTGACCTTAGTAATATCACTAATCGTAATGCGGTTATTTTTGATACAAAATCAGTTATGACGCGTTGTCATGTAGATGGCCGGTTATAATACATTAACTACAATCAGCTTCTCTATTGACCTTGGTCACAAAAAATAGGTATAAAGTAATATAATATTACACTGTTGAATACGTTAGTATAATACATCCCCCTGATTAGTAAATGATAATTATCTAGTTACTCGGTTTTCTTATTCCCCCCATCCTCCATCCCCATCCCCCATTTGTTGGCTAGTATTAGTCTATTCAAACTAGTACCGTAATGTTTAGCAATAAGCCTTACTAGTCAATACTATGTATTAAATTTTTTTACACGAAAACTCATCAGAATGAAAAAAATTCTACTTATTGAAAAAGACGAGGACGTTAGAGTCAACTTAGTTCAAGTACTTGAATTAGTTAACTATGAAGTATTTACAGCAGAGGATGGAGAACATGCTGCAGCCTTGGCTATTCGCGAAACGCCTGATTTGATCATTTGTGGGTCTTTATTGCCACTTTTAGATGGGTATGATTTATTTAAAGAGTTACAGGGGAACCCTGCTACGCAGCATTCAAAAATTGTTTTTTTTACGCCAAAAAATAATAATGGAAATGGATACCATAATGGGGCTAGTCATCACAATGGGAACGGCTATCATAATGGGGCTGACCATCACAACGGGAATGGTTACCATAACGGAGAAGCTTCCACTACGATTAAAGACGCCCAATCATTTGTCTATCAATCTAATAATAACGGTTTAGTAAATGCCAAGTCAGATGTTATAAGATTGAATGGAATTGAAGACGTGTTAGACGTTTTAATTAAAGACCGAGATATACTTTATTATAAAAAGAAACAAATTATTTTTTCTGAGGGAAACTGTTCCAGGAATTTATACTTTGTAAAAAAGGGGAAGGTTAAAATATATCAAACCAATGATCTTGGTAAACAACTTGTAGTAGATCTATATGCCGAAAATGACTTTATAGGCTACGTTCCCTTGATTGAAAATTCTAATTATACAGAAATAGCCGAAGCGCTTGAAGACACAGAATTAATAATCATTCCTAGAGGGGAGTTTAATGAATTAATTAAAACAAATCAACAAGTAATGAATTTGTTTGTTCATTTGTTAACAAAAAGTGTCACTGAAAAAAAGTGCCAAATGATTGGCCTAGCTTATAATTCGTTACGAAAGAAAGTTGCTGACGCTTTAATTAGACTTAATAATACATACAATAAAGCAGCATCAGCTGATTTTAAAATTGATATAAGCCGAGACAATTTGGCTGCTATAGCAGGGACGGCTACCGAGTCTTTGATTCGAACATTGACAGATTTTAAGTCGGAAAAATTGATTGACATTTCTAACAATTGTATCAAAATACTTAATAAGAAAAGATTAGAAGATCTAAGCAATTAGATTGACTAGAGTCATCTTGAAATTTGACCCCTGTCATTTATATTCATTTTGCATCATTGTAATTTTATTATTATGAAATTATATATAAAAAACATGGTGAGTCTTCGTTGTAAAATGTTAGTGAAGACTGAACTTGAAAAAATAGGCGCCCAGCCAATTCAAATAGAATTAGGCTGGGCAGAGTTAAAGGAAGACTTAACAGACAAACAAAAAGTCATCTTGAAAAATAATCTTTTTGTAGCAGGTCTTCCATTAATTGAGGATAAAAAAATTGCACTCATCGAAGGTGTCAAAAATGCCGTAATTGAAATGGTGCATCATGCAGATGAGTTCCCTATAGTTAATTACTCCGAGTATATCAAGAGTAGATTAAACTTAGATTATGTTTATCTATCTAATATATTCTCTGAAATTGAAGGAAGAACTATTCAGCAGTTCATTATTACACACAAGATTGAAAAAGTAAAAGAGTTGTTGATGTATGACGAGTATAACCTAACGGAGATTTCTTATAAATTAAATTACAGTAGTGTTGCTCACTTGTCTAACCAATTTAAAAAAATCACTGGGCTATCTCCATCTTGCTTTAAAAAAATGAATTTAAATAGAACGCAAATTCTTGAAAATGTGTAGCAGTAAAATCTACAATACATTTTCAAAAATGTGTAACAAACGAACGAATTAAGTAATCAACTTTGCTTTAATAAAAGCGCATTATATAAGCGTATTCTAAAAGCATATTCTTAAATAAAAATTTTAAACTAAAAAAAATGAAAAAATATTACCCCCACATTCTAGCAGTTATTTTTGCAAGTTTTATTTTATGTACAAAGGCCTATTCCCAGGAAGCGCCAAGCGGTTCTGTTAAGCTTTTTAATGGTACCAAAGACTTTAGCACTTGGTCAATAGGTGTTAACGTAGGTGGCCTTATGCCAGTTTCTGCTTTTGGTGGAAGAAATGACTTTTCTGAATGGGAAACTAATTTTGGATATGGCTTTTATGTCAAAAAGCAGTTATCGCATGTTTTTGGGTTACAGGCAGATTTTCTTGCGGGTAAACTAAGTGCCAATAATAATCGTTTATGGGCAGGTGCTCCGCCAGAGAGTCCCTATACATCTTTTAGTTCTAACCTAAATTGGTCTGCAAGTTTAAGCACTGTAGCTACGCTTGGAAATATAAATTGGTCTCAATTGAATACCGCTATCAAACCATACGTTTCATTTGGAATGGGAGTCGTTGGTTATGATGCGTCATTAGTAACTACTGAGAATGTGGCTGTCAATGGACATCCTGACGGCTCTGTTACGACGATGTTTATACCAGTAGGAATTGGATTTAAAGCAAGATTGTCTCCATCCTTAAATTTAGATTTTGGTTATAAGGTTGGCTTTGTTGATGCAGATGATTTAGATGGGTATTATAAAACACCAATCAATAATGATCGGTTTTCTTATGGACATATTGGAGTTGAATTCGCCATAAGTGGGAAGAAAAAAACTCAATTAGCTAGGCACAATGCACCAAGACAAATGTCAAAAGAATTTTCTGATCGCGATTATGCTTTAGCAGAGGAAATGCGCATTTTAAATGCAAGTATTGCTAAACGTGATAATGAAATTAAAATGCTTAATGAAGAGCACACACGTTTAAAGAAGGATACGGATGGTGATGGAGTAAACGATTATTTTGATAAGTGTCCGGGTTCTGCCATGGGAACTAGAGTAGATGGTTCTGGTTGTCCGTATGCACCAACAATGGTCGATCGAATAGTAGAAGCTCCAGTAACTATGGATATTACAAGTGATGATTATAACGTAATTAAAGAAGCTTCAGAGCATTTACAGTTTGAAACAGGTAGTTCCGTATTAAAGCCTGTATCCTTTTCTTACCTACATAGAGTGGTTGATATCTTACTAAAGAAAAATTTAAGTATAAGGTTGTCTGGATATACAGATAATGTAGGATCCGAAGCATCCAATTTAAAGTTATCTAACAACAGAGTCAATACTGTAAAAAATTATTTAGCTAAACAAGGAATCGGACCAGAACATATTACAGCCATAGGATATGGAGAAGCCGATCCAATCGCTACTAATAAAACAGCAGCGGGCAGAGCAAAGAATAGAAGAGTAGAGTTTGCCTTCTATAGGTAAGCGCATCCTAAGTCTAATTCTATTCAAAAATCAGTTAATTAGGTTACATGTAAGTTTGGTTATATTGGGGATAATAGCAATTGCTATTATCCCCTTTTTTTTATAAACTTTTATGACATACGAAAGCTGCCCTATGGCAGATATGCCATTGTGATTAAAGTCTATTTAACACAAATTTACGTATGGATACTTCCTCTATTGTTTTAATGAATAAAAATGCTTTTGCTAAGCATATTGGTCTGAAATTAAGGTCAATTAGACTCAAAAATAAAAAAACTATTGAATCTGCTGCCTTTGATGCTGAAATGGATTATACCCAATTAAGCAGAATTGAATTAGGTAAAATCAATACTAGTTTTTTTCAGATTTATAAGATCTCTAAATCTTTAAATGTACAAATAATAGATATTATAGATGAATTGCCTTAATACGTTTGGGGAAATGTACTTAGGTAATGAAGAGTAACACGGGCCTTATTTTCATTTGGCCCTTTTTTATGAATTTAGCTTAGGAGTTAAATAATAATCTTATTTTTGAATCTAATATTACACAATATGGGATTCGCAATTAATAAAAAAGTAGCAGATAAGAAGACAGCTTCCAATGCA
>CAZAOF010000048.1:0-10946 GCA_964486665.1 uncultured Sediminibacterium sp. | reverse complement strand
GACTTTCCTAATTTTCGGATAATGAAATCTTTATTTTCAAATCCAATCCACATCAACAATCCAAAACCAATCAGGTTAATGATTAAAGTTAAAAAGGGGAGTTCGTTTTTCTTTGGTCCCAGGTAATGATTGTAAAATGGAAAGAATTTATAGACCACAGGTAGGGTACCTAAAGTGCAAAATACAGATAGGGTAGCGCCAATATCAATCATGGCCCTAACGAGTCCTTGGTCATTCTTGGAGAAAAACAATGGGAATAATACAAGTAAGTTCACTGCACCTATCACAAACCCAATCATGATAAATATAGATGACTTAATACCTTGTTTTTGGATAATACCCATGTTACAAATATATTGTAAATAAGCCTTTACTTATACTTCCCAGTCAGTCTGTTTTTAAGCATTTTCCATATCGATTGAAACGAAATGCGGGACTCCGTATAAAGCACTTCTTTTTGGTCAATCAAATGGATAAGACATTCGGCATACCAATCCTTATGCTTCTCTATGATGTATTGAATGATCTGCTTTCTATTAGGGTGGGTATCGTTGGCTAAGGTTGACTTTTTGGTTTGTCTATAATACAATAGGAATTCAGGGATTAGATGTACATGCCATCCTGCTTTAGTGATTCGGATATAGAATTCCCAATCCTCATAGCCCAACTTCATGCTTTCGTCATAACCCTCAATTTGATCCCATGCAGTTCGACGGACCATGGCACAAGCAGAACATTGGTTGGAGAATAAGAAATTAAAGGCATTACCTCCTCTAGGCTTGGCTTTTCCGTTTCTGTTTCCAAAGTATTGAATATAACTCGTTACTACACCAGTGGCAGGTTCGTTTTGTAAAATTTCGACTCCTTTTTTAAAAAAGCTAGGATCAAAATAATCATCCGCGTCTAATGTAACAATGATGTCTCCCTTTGCATGCGTTACTCCATAGTTTCTAGCCGCCGCCATCCTGCCATTAGTTTTATGTAAAACCTGGATCAATGGGTCTTTTTCTAATTGCGCAAGCAATTCAATTGTTGCAGCATCAGTTGAACCATCATTTACAATAATTATCTCATCTGCAGGGGTAGATTGCTTTTTGAGTTGCTCAATGGTCTCTGGCAAATAATTGCCATCATTATAACAGGGTATAATAACACTAATCATATTGCAATCTAATGGATTTGTTTATAACAGAAGATATTTAATTGTACATCGTACGGGGTGCCTGTTTGTTTTTGATAAAAAGGGCTCGTCAATTGATCTGCTGCCATTTTTATGTAAACATTAAATCCAATGGATTCTACTTGTTGAAGTAGTGTATACAATTGTTTTGTTTCGTCAACTTTTCCATGGTATTCTAAAAAGAAGTTGTCTACTTTTTTAAGCTCATTTAAACAATCTGCTACCACTTGAAACTCTGCGCCTTCAATATCCATTTTCAAAAAATCAATATGTTCAAATTGCTTCAAAAATTTAGCAAGTTGAATGGCTTTGACCTTAACACTACTATGATTTGTAAGATCAATATGACTACCTTCTGAACCTTTGCTAGAAAAGGAGAGTTCGGTATCTTCTATCCATACTGCTGCTTGGTGTAAAAAAGTATCATTAAAACCATTGACCTCTATATTTTGTTTTAATAGTTGAAATAAAGTTTCATCAGGTTCAAAAGCATGAAGTATCGCTTTAGGGTAAATCGTTTTAAAGTAAATGCTACTTAATCCAATATTAGCCCCACAATCAACAATAATAGGTTGTTCGTTATTTGATTCAAATCGATAGATTTCGTCAATAAAAAGTTCCTCATAGGTTTTAATCAGCTCATATGGACGTTTATAAAAAAGTTTGAAGAATGTAAAAGAAAAGGATTTTGTATTTTGATCCTCTTGGTGTTTTAAAATTCTTTTTTGAATCCACGAAAATTGCTGAAATCTAGCTTTCGTCTTAGTTTCTGTTAGTTTTTTTCGAATCCCCTTTAGTATATTTGTAATGAACATAAATTGTTGTTTGATGACTGATCGCCTTATTTCTATTTGTATACCTGCTTATAAAAAGCCTGAATTTGTAGTACGCGCCATTCAGTCCATTATAAAACAGTCGTATAAAAAGGTAGAAATTATCATTTCAGACGATTCTCCTAACGAGGATATAAAAATAGCGATTCAGCCTTATATTTCTGAGCTAGATATTAAATATTATCACAATCAGCCCGCCCTAAAAAGCCCCAAAAACTGGAACAACGCATTAGATAAAGCAACTGGGGACTATGTAATGCTTTTACATCAAGATGATTGGTTACATGATTCAAAAGCTTTAGACATTTATATTGCTAGTTTCAAGAGCCATCCAAAAGCAGATTTTGTTTTTTGCAAAAATACAGCCATCCAAACGGATGGGGTTCAATTGAACCTGCAAGCCATTAAGTCATTATTGTTGGACATGGATAAAAGGCCACATCATATCCTTAGAGCTAATGTAATTGGACCACCAAGTAATGTGATGTTAAAGCGTTCTATACCGACTCGTTATGACGAAAATTATATCTGGCTAGTGGATGTAGATTATTATGTACAATTATTAGAAGCTGGGTATCAGTATGTTTACTTGGATCAACATTTGGTGAGTATTGGTTTACATGAAGATCAAACAACAGTATTTTGTAGAACTAATGAAGATGTGATTGTAAAAGAGAATATTCATTTTGCTTTCAAATTGGGTAATAAAGCCTTTTCGGATATCTTGATCTATGATTATTATTGGAGATTATTAAGGAATTATAAAATCAGATCCATTGACACCTTAATTGCATACGGTGTAGATCCTACACAAATACTTCCGGTGATTCAAAAAATGTTAGCAATACAGACCAACTACTCCTTAAAATTATTGCAGTTCGGCCCTTTTTCAAAGTGTTTAATGGCTTTGCAATACTTACAAAGACCTAAATAAATCCTTGTACTTGAGTGTCTTTTTTTCTAGGTATTTCCATGACAGTATCCCACATATAAAAGCGAGTAGGGTACTAGTCCATAATAGTACCACCACGTTAGGTTGAAATAAATAAATGATCGTTTGCTGAATTGGGAATGCGTAGAGGTAGATACCATAAGAGGGATCCTCCAAATGATTATGTATCCAGTTAGAAAATCTAGAACTGCCTTGTCCGATATAAAGTACTAAAAATGGCCAACTAAGGCAGAGCCATATTGGATTTGGTTTATAGTAAAGTATTCCAATGATTACCAAAGCAGCAGCTACTGCAATAGCTTTTTTATAGGGAATCAAAGCCCAGTTGATGGTGCCTAAAAAGGATCCAATGAAAAAAAACAAACCTAGTTCGAAAATAAAATCCACCCTCATTTTAAAGTTCACTATCCTTAATTGGTCGATGAAGTATACATTTCCGATTAATAATACCACTATCGAGAGCAATAAAACAATTTGGCTTGCCTTTTTGAATTTCCTCAAAGGAAATAGACTTAATAATAAAAGGTAAAATAAAAATTCAAAGCCCATAGTCCAAAGTGAACCATTGATGGCTTGATTAGGCAATTTGTCAAATACGCCATGTATTCTCCATTGATTATGATATAAAGTCAAGTTGTTCAAGATGTATTGTGTTGCTTCAGTCTTAAATTTAAAGTAAGGGGTCAATGGCTTATAAAGTAAATACGCTAATCCAATAGAAAGTACTAACACAACTATTAATGCGGGGTAAATTCTTAAAACGCGCTTCCATAAATAGTCAAGCACATTAGGGCTTCTGTCTAGACTTTTATAAATCAAGTAGCCACTTATTGTAATAAACCCTTTGACGCCAAACCATGAAAAGTTGACGTAATGATTTGTTGTTTCACAAAGCCAATCACATCCTTGATTGCCCAATAACACATATGAATGGGAAACGATAACCAGCCATGCAAATAAGATTTTAATAAAATCAAAATTATTTGCTGCTCTACTTGTTGGGTTATTTGTTTTCATACTATGAATACAAATATAAAAGGATTTAGTATCTTGGGCCATGCTTCTGTCTATTATTATTGTCAATTATAAGTCTACTCAATACATATTAGATTGCCTTAACTCGGCAGGTGCTGAACTATTGCAAAATGATGCTATTGAGTGGTTTGTGGTGGACAATGACTCAAAAGATGATAGCGAAAATATAATTTGTTCGAAATTCCCATTTGTTCAATATATCCAAATGGGGTACAATGCAGGATTTGCTAGAGCAAACAACGCAGCATTGCGCCTAGCAAAAGGGGCGCATGTTTTATTATTGAATCCTGATACATTATTACCCAAAAACAGTATCACAACATGCGTAGAAAGGCTAGCAGCATCATCACATATCGCATGTGGTGTTCAATTGGTACATGCTGATCTTAGCCCTCAATTCTCTGGAAGTAATTTTACGGTAGGGGGATTGAATCATTTATTAGAACTGCCGTATTGGGGTGCGGCTATTAAGGGGCTTGCTACTTTTCTAAAAAAATCAAAACCTTCTTTAATTCATGTTGAAAAAGAAACTAAGGTTGATTGGGTGAGTGGGGCATTTTTAATGGTCAAAAGACAAGCAGTTGATCAAGCAGGGCTGATGGACGAAGATTTCTTTTTATATGCAGAAGAAGTGGAGTGGTGTAGTAGATTAAGAAAAATAGGTACAATTTGTTTGTATGGAGATATTCAAGTGATACATTTAATTGGCACATCAATTCAGTCGGCTACGTCAGCTTCAGACAATAGTTATACGAATTTGTCTGATAAAAAAGGGCTACAATTAATGGTGTCTAATCATCTACGTATAAGAAAACAGTATGGAATTTTTTGGTTCCTTATTTTATTGCTCAATTATACTTGGGCGATTCCTTATTCAATAATTGCAAGTATCCTAATGAATTGCTTTAATTGGAAATCGCTGGTTGCTGAGATGCGATACTTGAGCGGTTTTACAAAAAATGTACTCACTGTTTGGACTGTTATTCCAAGGATTATTCAAGGTAAAAAATACTTTTACAAGTTTATTTAATGGGGGTGTCGACTCTAATAATCTATCGACCAATCAGCCCTAAGAAGGCGTCTATCCGAAATTGAATGACAGGCCAAGTTTTAGCAGGGTATCCTTGAAGTGCATATTTTAGGCCTAAAATTACGGACGCGCCAAGTTTTAAAAGATATTCCAACATTTTGATTAGGTAAGTTTTTTGAGAGATAGCTTTTGTTCTTGCTCTTTCTCCACGACCTATTCCACTTGCAACTCTATATAAATATTCCTTTGTTAATTTTTTTACTTCAACTACATGTTCAACAATAATACCAGGATCATAATAAATTTTATTTCCCAATGCCATTATTTTGTAGAAGAGGTCTTTTCCTTCGCCTCCAATTCTTAAAGTACCAACGACTCCTGGCAGGTTAGTATTAAACCCACCAATCAAATCAAATGTCTTTTTGTTTACGACCATATTAGATTCAAGAGGGTACTTGCCATTTTCGAATGCACAGGCTATGGGAGCGTAATCAAAATTACCTACCATACTTGAAACATAGTAACTCATCCATTTTGGTTCAGCTGGCACATATCGTGGAATGATTCTTCCCCCAAATCCAATTCTGTCTGGGTATGATTTAATGTGTTGAATGATTTTTTCTACAAAATTCTTGTTTGCTACAGCATCATCATCAATGAAGCATAACCAATCGCTGATTGCCAATGCCGCTCCTGTATTTCTTGCAAAAGAGGCACCTTGTTTTGTCTCTGTTGTGTAATGAAAATGTCCATTGGGATGAGCTAATCTCCATTGTTCAAAAACCTTAGGCGTGCCATCGCTAGAATTGTTATCTATGACCAACACCTCAAACTGATCCAAAGGCGCTGATTGGTGATACAATGCATCCAATGCTTCGCCGATATAGTTGGCGCGGTTGTAACTACAAATGATAATTGAAATTAGCATCTTAGTTATAATGATTTATTTTTTTGGAACCATTTAAAACCTGTAAATCCAATTAAAAGCCACAATAAAATAGATGCTACGCCTGAAGCTTTTTTGGAAGTGTCTATTGATGAAGGTCTAAATGAAAAATGTATTTCATGCTTTCCTTTAGGTACAACCAAACCCCTTAATACATAGTTTGTTTTGACGATGGGTGCTTCCTTCTTGTCAATATAGGCCTTCCATCCAAGATTATAATATACTTCACTAAATACGGCAAATTGATCTTCAGTTGAACTTGAAGTGTAGTACACGTCATCATTATCATTTTTCATCAATGCGATACTAGCGCTACTATCATATCCAATTTGACTTAGGCTTGTAATTTTATCTTTCTCTTCGATAATAGCGGTATCTTTTGGATTAAAATTATCTAGACGCTTCATTACAGATGCAGGGTCTTTTTCATATTGAATACCTTTCACAAACCAAGCATTACCTAATGCATCTTTATTTGGGATTGTATCCTTAGCTAAATCACCAGTGATGATGTACTTAGTGTTCATCATGTTTAAAGTAGGCAAACAATTAGGGAACTTATACCATTGGTTTTCTATTAAGTCCTGGTAAATGCTCAATTTAGCTGGGTTGTAACCACCTACTGTGCGATGATGATAAGCAATTAATGCACCGCCGTTGAAAGAATTAGGAATGCCATAACGTAGATCAAGTACCCTATAGAAACTTGTATCTTTTTTGATTGCTATATCAAGAGGTGTTAAAGAAAAGGCAGTTTCATTTTCAGTTTGTTCAATAAAATTTTCTCCTTTTAGGTATTTGACATTCACTTGAAATAAGTCAATCAATGCCAATAAGCCAATACCTATATAAAACACAGTCTGATTAATTGTCTTTTTAATAACAAGGACAACTAGTAAGCTTAATAAAATAATAAAAATGAATGCAGTAGTTAGGTCAGACGTGACTAATGCTTTTCGGTCCGTTATAACTGCTCGCATTAAATCGTTAGCTGGTGTCAAGTAGGCTTCTCTTTGAGCTGGGTCTTGTATTTGACTAGTCACTATTTCATTCCAGTTTGCTATTTTTTGATTGTCCTCCTCGTTCTTGAAGTCAGAGGAGAAGTAGATGCCTAAAACAACTAAAAACACAGCAGCAATCAAACCTAATCCAATTTTATATTTTTTAGTAAAATGAGTCAAGCTCGTTTCTTTGGCTAATGCATCTACACCATAAAGTGCCATGATCCCCATTAAAAGTGTAGGAATGACCATGATCATGCTCGGTGCCCTGAATTTATTATAGAAAGGAACATGTTCTAAAAAGAAAACATTAAAATCTTTTAAATAGGCACCAGCTGCCAATAAGCATGAAAGTAGTATGGTTGCGCCAATCCAAATTCGATGCGGATTATTAGAATTTGAGAAGCCAATGAATGCAAGTAAACAAATCACCATGCCTATATAAGGTGGGCCTGCGGTAAAGCCAATGCCACCCCAGTAAAACTGCAGAAAACTTTGGAGATTTTGCCCTAATTCTTGTGGCATTTGTTGCAATGTCTCTATCGCTTTTGATTTACTAGGATCCATTAAATTTGGATCACTGCTTGCGCCATAAAGATTCGGGAACATGAGCACGAGTGGCTCTGTTTTAAACATGCTATAGCTTAAAGCGTAATCACTATTTAATCCAGTAGCGCTTGTTTTACTCTCTTTAGTTACCAAGGCACTTCCTCCTCTGATTGAGGCCTTGCCATATTCATACGTACTTACTAAAATTGGGGCATTCACCGCCAAGCCTAGTATAGCAGCAACTACACCCGCTACCAGGGTTGTATAAATTGCTTTAAAATCTTTTGCTTTTATCCAAATAACTAAATAGTAGATCGACATAAACAACGCAATAATGATCCCATAATAAGTTATTTGTAGGTGGTTTGCTTGAACTAGAAGTGCCGTAGAAATGGCGGTTAAAAGTCCTCCCCACAAATACTCTTTTTTGAATAGTAAAAAAAGTGAGCCAATAAAAAAGGGTAAATAAGCAATAGCGTGCATTTTTGTAATATGCCCTACAATAATAATTACGGGATTATAGGTTGCATAACTATAAGCTAATGCGCCTATTATACTGATAAAGGTATTGAAGCCAAGAATTTGAGCTAGAAAATAAAAGGCTATACTTGCTAAAAAGAATAAGCTAATTGGTTCTGGCAATCCAAGTGTGAAGATTCGATCCAATACACCAATGGAGAACTCATAACCAACTACACCAGTGATCTGATAGGTAGGCATTCCGCCAAACATACTATTTGTCCAAAGTGGGGTATGGCCATTTTGAGCTCTATAATTTAGCGCGTCTTGAGCCATGCCCTTAAATTGAGTGATATCTGATTGTTGTAGCACTTTGCCTTCCATGGCAGGCTTACAATAAATAATGGCTACAACTGCGAAGACCAATACAGCTATTAGATGAGGTAAGACAGACTTAAAGATAGTTTTCAGCATAGGTTTTTATTGTAAAACAAACCTACAACTAAATAGGCTTTTTTGTACTTTTAACAACTTGTAAATATCAACATTATGTACCAGAGACCTTTGTTGCCTTTTTTAGCCAAAGTAGCGGTGATTGCCAATCTGGTCTATCTGTTGTCTACCTTGTTTTTATGGATTACTTGGTTAAAAATCCCAAGAGATATCGCTCAATTCATTGCTGTGATGGGGCTAGAATTAGCTCCTTTTGTAAACCTTATTTTTGCGCTTATCCTTTTTATCCAATTCCTTCAAAAAAAAGGGATTAATTTACCTAGATGGCAAACAATCTTTAACATTGGTATGTTATTGCTTCAGATAAGCCTCTTATTTATCTAAATTATTTTATGATTCATCAAATACTACAAAACAGACCCACCAAACTATTTATAGGTATCGCCGCTTTTTTTGTTGCAAATGCATTGATAGCGGAATGCATAGGAGGTAAAATCTTTTCGTTAGAGGGCGTTTTTGGTTTTGAGCCTGCAAACTTGACTTTATTTGGTGAATCTGGATTGGCTTTCAATTTAACCTGTGGGGTTTTATTATGGCCTTTAGAATTTGTGATTACAGATATTGTGAATGAATATTACGGACCCAAAGCAGTTAGAAGAATCAGCTTAATTGCGGTGGCTTTGATTAGTTATGCATTTTTAATGTTTTACTTGGCCATGTCTGTTGCGCCAGCTAGTTTCTGGGTGGATTCAAAAATGCAAAATGGAGTACCAAGTATGCAATTGGCTTTTGAAGCTATTTTTGGACAAGGGATGTGGATTATTCTTGGTAGTCTTGTCGCATTCATGGTGAGTCAATTAATTGATGTAGCCATATTTCATCGAATCAAAAAAATGACTGGAGAAAAAATGATCTGGTTAAGATCCACCGGTTCGACAGTGGTTTCACAGTTTGTAGATAGTTTTGTCGTTTTATTTATTGCCTTTAAGATTGGCAATGGCTGGTCTTGGTCTACAGTGTTAGCGGTGGGTGTAGTGAATTATATGTATAAATTTACCATGGCTATTTTGCTTACACCAATGATTCATTTATTAAGAAATAGAATCGAAAATTATGTTGGTGCAGATACGGCTAGACAGATGAAGTTGGCTGCAATGGGTAAAGAGGCAGAGCTTTAATTAAACTGTACCATTAAACTGCAAATTGTGCTTTCAATAATTTAATGGCTACCTTATCTATTGGTAAGTGCATTGTATTTTCACTTAATTTTTCCCATTCTACCCATCTAAAAGATTCAGCAGTGCCATTGGGGTCTGCAACTTGTTCTGGAGTAAAGTCAAACGGGGTAGTGGTTGTTTTAATCACAGATAAATCTTCACAATGCACATAATAGTAGATTGAAATTATTTGATCTGTTTTTTTAAAGGCCGACATTTGAAAAAAGTCAGTTGTGTAAAAGTGATCACCAACTGTAACAGTTAGTCCTGTTTCTTCCATATATTCTCTAGCTAAACATTCCCTAGTCCCTTCTCCAAATTCTAAACCGCCGCCGGGGAGTTTGGTAAAATAGTCTCCTCTAATATATTCATCACTTACTAATAATCTATTAGCAGCATCAATTAATATACCATAAACGCGAACATTGAATAAGGGCATGAAAATTTATTTTAAATGAATAGCGCCTTTGTATACAAATGTGCCAGGGCCTTGAAGCCATATATTTTTAAAATGGCCGCCACCTAGGTTGTTAAAGCTAACGGCTAGTTCACCACCCAGTGTTTGAATAGCAACATGGTGCTCGCCAGTTTTATGTAAATGAGTTGTGATAGCAGCAGCAGTCACGCCTGTGCCACAACTATAGGTTTCGTTTTCAACACCTCTTTCATAAGTGCGCACAAATAAATGGTCTTTTTGAAATTCAATAAAATTGACATTAATGCCAACTTCTTTGAACCGGTCATTATAACGAATGGCCTTTCCCTCTGAAACAACATCGAAGTTTTCAACTTGCGCTACTTGTTTAACATAGTGCGGAGAGCCAGTGTTAGTTACAAAAAAATGATCTCCTGTTTCAACTGCATTTACGTCGGTCATTTTTAAATGTACCCATCCGTTCTGGTGAATGACAGCTTCGTGAGGGCCATCTATTGCAATGAAAAGATATTTGTCTTTTACGATACCATTGTCATGTGCAAATTGCACTAAACATCTGCCACCGTTGCCACACATAGTCCCTTCGGTGCCATCTGCATTGTAGTAGGTCATCGCAAAATCATAACCAGTTGCCGTACCTAATAACATCAATCCATCTCCACCTACACCAAACCTTCTATCGCACAAAAAAGCAATTTGTTGATTGGACAAAGAGATGCTGCCATCCCTATTATCAATGATCACAAAGTCGTTGCCAGTGCCTTGGTATTTTGAAAATTGGATATCCATTTGGTCGTTTTTTCTAAATTATATTGTTGCTATGATGCCTAAACTTTTTTGAATCATATGGTCTAC
>CAZAOF010000047.1:0-11014 GCA_964486665.1 uncultured Sediminibacterium sp. | reverse complement strand
ATGTAAAGCAAGCTTCTAAATTTGTTGAAGGTGAATACTTAGTAGAAGTTTACCATAACGGATTTAAGATTGGAGAAGGTAAAACAACTTTGAAAAAAGGTGGATTATTCTAAATCCAACTGACACTTATATAAAAAAAGGCACTCAAATTTGAGTGCCTTTTTTTTGTGCTATGCAATACCCCAATCAGATGGGATGCTCAAGTTATTTTAAAACAATCGCAGCTAAGGCCGGTAATTCTAAATGCAAGACCTGCCAGGAGTTGGTGCCGTCAACCGAAACACCTTTGACTTCCTTATTTTGCAAATCTCCTACTCCCCAGAAATCCTTATTGTCACTATTGAATATTTCTTTCCAAGTAGTTTTGCCATACACATGAATTGGGAATTGATGCCTTGGCACAGGTGTCATATTCAATACTACTAACACTTCTTCCATTGGATTTTTACCTTTTCGTTTAAAAGCAATCACACCCTCTTGTCGTTTATTCGTTTCTACCCACTCAAATCCACCCTCCTCATATTGTAGCTCGTATAATGCAGGATGTGCTTTATACAATGCATTCAATTGCTGAACACAATGTTTCATACCGTTATGACTTGGATATTGTAATAAATCCCACTGCAACTCCGATTGATAATCCCACTCTTGTGTAGCTGCAAATTCATTGCCCATAAACAAAAGCTTTGCACCAGGATGCAAGAACATATAGCTATACAATAATCTCAGATTGGCAAATTTTTGCCATTCATCTCCAGGCATCTTATACAACATAGGGCTCTTTCCATGCACCACTTCGTCATGACTTAATGGAAGCATAAAATGCTCATCATAATAGTACATCATAGAAAAAGTAAACTTGTCTTGCGCACCAGATCGCATGATTGGATCTAATTTAAAATAATCCAAACTGTCATGCATCCAGCCCATCATCCACTTCATACCAAATCCTAAGCCATCCATAAATACTGGTTGGCTAATTCCTGGCCAATCAGACGCTTCTTCCGCAATAGTTTGTATGGCTGGAAAATCTCTATATAAAGTAATGTTTAAATCTTTAATGAATTCAATGGCTTCGATATTTCCATTGCTGCCAAATTCGTTTGGCTCCCATTCTCCCTCTTCTCTACTATAATCCAATCTTAACATAGAACTTACAGCATCTACCCTTAATGCATCAATATGAAATTGATCACACCAGAATTTAGCACTACTAATTAAGAAAGATTTTACTTCTCCTCTTTTGTAATTAAAAATATAAGAATTCCAGTCTGGGTGATACCCTTTTCGCATGTCTGCATACTCATAGGTATTGGCACCATCAAACATAAATAAACCATGACTATCGTATGGAAAATGCGAAGGCACCCAATCCAAAATAACGCCAATCCCTGCTTGATGAAAAGCATCAACCAATGCAGCAAATTCTTGTGGGTTTCCAAATCGAGAGGTAGGTGCAAAAAATCCAACACCCTGGTATCCCCAACTTCCATCAAATGGGTGCTCCATCACTGGCATAAATTCCACATGCGTGAACCCCATTTCCTGCACATAAGGCACTAATAAATCTATCAGTTTTGTATAAGAATTGTAGCTGTCCTCATTGTGTTTATCTGGACGCATCCAACTAGCCAAATGCACTTCGTATACCGAATAAGGCTGGTCTGTTCTGTTTTTTATCTTTCTATCCTCTAGCCATTGTTGATCCTTCCAATCATATGCTGTTGGCCATGTTATGGATGCCGTTAATGGCCTTAACTCCCAATAGTGTGAGAAAGGATCCCCCTTATCTAAGATCATCCCCTTATAGCCATGAATATGGTATTTATACACTTCTCCTTGGCCAATATTGGGAATAAAACCCTCCCAAATACCGGAAGACTCTAATCTTACTTTTAAAGGATGTGCCTCATTGCTCCAATCATTGAAATTCCCTTTTACAAAAACGGCTGTGGCATTGGGCGCCCATACACTGAAATAAGTTCCTTTTACCCCTAATACTTCGATTTGTTTATTGCCAAACAACTGATACAATGTTGAATGTGTCCCATGTTGAAAAGCATGAATATCCTCTTGTGTAAAAAGAGAATAATTCCACACTGCTTGATTGGTATCAACAAAATGTATTGATTCGTAATTTGACATGAATTTTATTTAGTCAGCTCAATCACTTGCATAGTTAATGCAGGAATACTGAACTTTTTTGCAATGGCCTGACCTGAAACAACTTCTTTCCCTCCAGAAAATCCATTCGTCCTTTCTTCATATTCGTTGAAATCTACTTTTCTTTCTTGTTTACTCGTGTTCATTATACACATTACCGTTTGGTTGTTGTCATACCTAAAATACACATACAACCCTTCATTTGGAAGGTACTGCGTCATCTTACCCTTAGTAATAGCAGTAGATGCTTTTCTGAACTGTGCTAATTTTTTTGTGTAAGCATGCATGTCTAGTTCTTCAGGTGTTAATCCAACCTGTGTAAATGCATTTTTTTTATCTCCTTCCCATCCTCCTGGAAAATCTAATCGCACCCATCCGTCTGGATTAGAAATACCCTTCATCAAAACTTCTGTTCCATAATATAACTGTGGAATACCTCGGCAAGTCATTAACCAAGCTACACCCATTTTTACTTTTGGTATGCTTTCCCCAACCTGTGATAAAATTCTGGTCATATCATGGTTGTCTAAGAAGATCACATTTCGTGAAGGATCTTTGTATAAAAAATCATTAGACAAAGTATTGTATAATTTACTCACTCCTTCCATCCAGCCAAATGGCTCATTCAATGCAGGCTGAATACCATATAATAAAGTCTGAAAATCTGCAACACCTTGCAAATTACTTTTGAAAGCAGTATTCATATTGTTCTGTGCAAAATAAGCCTGGTTCACTGTACCATGCACCCAAGCCTCTCCAAATGAGGTAAGTTTAGGATATTCAATTTCTAATGCTTGATTACACCTGTTCATGAATGCTAAATCATTGTATATATAAGTGTCTATCCTCCATCCGTCAATACCAAATGTTTCCACCGACCATAAAGCATGTTGAATTAAATAATTAGCAACAAATTCATTTTCATGATTTACGTCTGGCATTTCTGTCGTGAACCAACCATCTACTAATTTCTTTCTGTCTTGTTGAGCAGCATAGGGATCAAATACTGGCTGATCCTTATAATTAGTTTGTGTAAACTTAGGCCATTGATGTAGCCAGTCTTTAGCAGGTGCATCTTGAACTAAAAAATGAAAACGACCCACATGATTATACACTGCATCTTGAATTAATTTCATCCCTCTAGCATGCAATGCATCACTTAAAGCAAGATAAGCTGCATCACCCCCAAATCTTTTTTCAATAGCATAATGATTGGTAGCTGCATAGCCATGCTCTGTTCTGTCTGGCATATCATTCTCTAGCACTGGTGTCATCCAAAGCGTTGTTGCTCCTAGGTCCTTTAAGTAGTCTAAATGATTTTGTACCCCTTTTAAATCGCCACCATGTCTATGAAAAATGGAATCTCTATTTAAAGACTGGTCTTTCAAACCTGCAATGCGGTCATTCGTTGGATCTCCATTACTAAATCGATCAGGCATTAAAAAATAAATCAAATCAGATTGATTCACGCCCTGCGCAAAAAGGGTGCCATTGCCTTTTCTTCTTGACTTCAGTGGCCAAAGATGGGTCATTTTTTTACTATCCCCTTTGATAGTGAATAATACCTCTCCAGGCTTTGCAGTAGGTTGAATTAATAAATCTACAGCGATATAATGACCATTTTCAAAATGATGTGTTTTTTGTAAAACGACTCCTGGATAATTCACTGATACAGTTGCTTTTGAAAAATCGGCATCTGTCGATCTTAATAGCACCTGCACTTTATTCCATTTCATTTGAACAAACCAATTACTTGGATAAGCTTCAATAGCTAATGCTTGCATCGAGAAAAATAAGACACTTAAAAAAGTTCCAATGATTGATTTTATAGAATAGTTCATCTACTAATATTTATGATTTATTGTAAGGTATTTTTATTTATTATTTTTTTCTTCTTTGATAATCAGGGCACATACTATGGAAGCAGTCAACAAAAGTACGCCTCCGATGAATACGGCCATCAAACGATCATTGTTTAAATAAGTTGACATGATTTTACCAAAAAATAAAGAAGCAATAATTTCTGGCAACACAATAAAGAAATTGAAAATACCCATATAAATACCCATCTTTTGCTCCGGTATAAAGCCAGCTAACATTGAATAAGGCATGGATAAAATGGAAGCCCAGGCAATCCCTACTAAACCCATACTTACATAAAGCATATTAGGCTGGTCTACAAAATAAACAGAAATCAAGCCCAGCCCACCAATAAATAAACATAAAGTATGGGTGTACTTCTTACCCAAACGACTCACCCAAAAAGGGAGTGTGAATGAAAATCCAAATGTGACTAAATTCAAAATAGCAGAGGTAGTATTTGCATGTTCTAATCCCAATGTATAGTTTTCACTACTAGTAGTAGGATCGCCGTTAAAAATTTGAGATGCGACCCCTGTACTATAATAGAACCACATTAAAAATAAACCGGGCCAAGTGATAAAATTAACCAAGGCTAATCTTTTCATTTGTATAGGCATATGTTTTATTGCATCTATAATTTCTTGAACAATTCCTTTGTCTGTCGTTTCTTTTTCTTGCCCGTTGATTGGTGCAGATGGCGGATATTCCTTACTTGTGAGAATAGTATACATCACGGAGACAAAAAATACAGCGCCACCAATATAAAAGGATAATAAAATATTCTGTGGAATGGTTCCATTGATTTTATCCCTTGACACATCAAACCAGTTTGCTAATAGTTGAGGTAGATAGCCAGCAATAAATGAAGCCAAGCCAATAAACATACTCTGCATAGCAAACCCGTAAGATCTCTGTTTTTCATTTAAATTATCCGCAACAAAAGCCCTGAATGGCTCCATCGTAATATTGATACTCGAATCCAATATCCATAATGCACCTGCAGCCATCCATACCGTAGGAGAATTGGGCATGATGAATAATAATGCTGAACTTAAAATGGCTCCTACTAAAAAGAAGGGTCTTCGTCTTCCTAATTTTGGATGCCATGTGCGATCACTTAAATAACCTACGATGGGTTGGACAATTAAGCCAGTCATTGGCGCAGCCAACCACAAGCCGGGAATTTCGTCAGGAGCAGCCCCTAAAAACTCATAAATCGCACTCATGTTTCCCATCTGTAAACTCCAACCAAATTGGATACCAAAAAATCCAAAACACATGTTCCAAATTTGCCAAAAACTCATTTTCACTTTTTCACCTGTATACGCTGTACTCATTGCTCTTTAAATTTTAAATCCGTTAGGAATAATTGCCCCTTTTTTGATGACAATAATATTGTCTTTAATAGTATATAAAGGATGATCTAATTTTTCTAAATGTGCTCCACCTTTAATATGTACGTCATTGCCAATAGAACAGTTTTTATCAACGATAGCATCTTCAATAGTGCATCGCTCTCCTATTCCTAAGATTGGCTCGCCTGCTTGATTTTTTTTATTGATTTGTTCTATCGTTTCATAATAGTCACACCCCATGATATAAGCATTCTTGATCACTGTATCTTTTCCAATTCTCGATCTAATACCAATCACTGATTGTGTGATTTCTTTTGCGTGAATGATAGAGCCCTCTGCAATAATTGCTTTATTAATTACCGTGCCGCTAATTTTTGCTGGAGGTAACATCCTTGGTCTTGTATACACTGTTTGCGCACTATCAAATAAATTAAAAGGAGGAATTTCGTCTGTTAGTGCCAGGTTCGCTTCAAAGAAAGAATAGATATTACCAATATCTGTCCAATAGCCGTCATATTGATAACTTAAAACCTTGTAATTAGAAATAGAGTCTGGAATGATCTCCTTTCCAAAGTCAGTTGCGTTTGGATGAACCTGATTTAGTAATTGAAATAAAATCTCTTTATTAAAAACATAAATACCCATGGAGGCTAAATAGTTACGTCCTTGTGATTGCATCGCCATACCAGTATCACTTACCCAGTCAGGTAACAAATCCTTATTGGGCTTTTCTATAAAAGAAGTAATCACGTTTTCTGAATTCGATTTTAAAATACCAAATTCTGGCGCATCTCGTTCACCAACCGGTATAGTGGCAATGGTTAAAGCTGCGCCACTTTCTTTATGCGCATCTATCATTTTACTAAAATCCATTTGGTACAACTGATCTCCACTCAATATCAACACATAGTCAAAATCAAAGTTCTGAATATGCCTAAGTGATTGTCTTACTGCGTCGGCTGTTCCTTGAAACCAGCCTGGATTGTCAGGAGTTTGTTCTGCTGCCAAAATATCTACAAAGCCAGAACTAAATGCACTAAAATGATACGTGTTTTTAATATGTTGATTCAAAGAGGCTGAATTGAATTGCGTTAATACAAAAATTCGATTCAGGTTACTATTGATACAGTTACTAATTGGAATATCCACTAATCTATACTTGCCCGCAATAGACACGGCAGGTTTTGAACGGCTTGCCGTTAAAGGATATAACCGTGATCCAGCGCCACCACCTAAAATGATAGACACTGCTTTTTTTGCGTACACAGACATAAATTATAAATTAAAGTGATTAATAAGATTCATAAACAGCTTGATAAGCATCTACCACAGATTCCCAACTATGATCAATGGACATAGCATGCTCAATCATTTGTTTCATTTTTGTTTTATCCTTAAAAACTTGTATCGCTCTTTCTACAGCATGCACAATATCGTCTTCAGTTGCATGTATAAAACGAATGCCAAAACCTCCCTCATCGCCCATGTCGATCACTGTATCGTGCAACCCTCCCGTATCTCTTACCATTGGAATTGTACCGTACCTTAAGGCATACATTTGATTTAATCCACAAGGCTCAACCCTACTAGGCATTAATAAAAAATCTGCCGCTGCATAGGCTTCATGTCCCACTTTTTCATCATAACCAATATAGGTATTATAAACACCAGGATACAATTGAACTAAATAATTCAGTGCAGATTCTACAGGCGTTTCTCCTGCACCAATGATTAAAAAATTGGCTCCAGCATTGGTCTTATCTAAGGCATGTTGAATCGCACCCGGTAAAACATCTGCTGCTTTTTCATGTACAAGTCTACCTATGAAAACAATGAGTGGTTTAGCTGCATCCAAATGATACCTTTCACATAAGACTAATTTGTTCTTACGCTTTTCTGTAGAAAAATTAGCTGCATTAAAATGATAAGGTACAAATGGATCTGAAGCAGGATCCCATACTTCATTGTCTATTCCATTTAAGATGCCAACACATTTTCCTTGTTCGTAGTCAAATAAGGACTCCAATCCATTTGATTGGTATTTTAACTGCTGCATATAGGTTGGACTCACTGTCGTCACTTTGTCTACACATTTTATTGCAGTAGCTAAAGAATTGATGCACCCATCCCATTCAAGCAACCCTCTCTTCCAGGTATCCCATCTTGGTATTAAAGTAGACTTATCCCATCCCATAGCACCATGGTATTGTGCATTATGAATGGTAAGTACTGTTTTAATGGCAGCTAATTTTTGATAATCATAACAATACTTCATCATGAAAGGAACTAAGCCAGCTTGGTGGTCATGACAATGCACAATGTCTGGTAAATTTTGCCAGCTTTTTAACCAATCAATTACTGCAATTTGAAAACCAATAAATCTATCTGCATCATCATCGTAACCGTATATTTTTGGGCGATCAAGTAAACCATGGATATCCACCAAGTATAAAGGATACCCGAGCTGACCAGTACTTTCTTTGATGATGGAATAATTAAAAAACCAATGGCCCAAATAAGCATTCCCTTGATGCACTAAATCCCAACTTGACTTTTCTAAAAATGGCGTCTTGTACATAGGCATCACTACCATTGCTTCCTGACCAGTTTTATTTTGGTATTTGGGCAATGCACCTACTACATCACCCAAGCCTCCAGCTTTGGCCATTGGGTAACATTCGGCACTTATATGAACTATTCGCATCAAGCAATCATTTTGCTTTCAATTTACTAAATACTATTTATAATAAACCACTTTTTGTAGTAAGGGATTAAAAAAAATTGAGTATTTTGGGGGATCGATTCAACGATTAAACAAACGAATGCTATGAGCCAAACCAAACAGCCAACAAATACGGGTGCGCTTACCACACTTATTGTGGTTTTCTTTTTTTGGGGATTTATTGCCGCTGGTAACAGTGTCTTTATTCCTTTTTGTAAAAACTATTTCGAATTGGATCAATTTCAAAGTCAATTGATAGATTTTGCATTTTATTTAGCCTATTATATAGGAGCGCTTGGCTTATTTGCTTACGGTGCAATTGGGGGAAAAGATCTAGTCGGAAAATGGGGATACAAAAAAAGTATTGTCTATGGATTATTGTTTTCTGCGATTGGTGCAGCTGCCATGATCATTGCAGTGAATGCAAATACTTTTACAGGTATGTTAGTAGGTTTGTTTATTGTTGCATTGGGCTTTTCACTTCAACAAACAGCTGCTCAACCTTTCGCGATTGCACTAGGAGATCCGTCCACTGGAACAAGTCGTGTTAGTTTAGGAGGTGGTATCAATTCTTTTGGAACCTCTATAGGCCCTATCGTTGTTGCATTGGCGCTTTTTGGATCTGCAGCCGCTATTACAGACGAGCAAATAAAGCAATTAAGCTTAGATAAAGTCATATTACTCTATACTGCAGTTGGTGGATTATTTATTGCAGCAGCTGCCTTGTTTCATTTTTCTAAGAAAGTGCCTTCTGGTATTTCAGACGAAAAAATTGAACCTGCAGGAAAAGCATTGTCTCTATTAGTAATTATGACAGGTGTTTTGATCGCTATGTTTGTGCCCATTTTTGATAGCTATAAAATAGATCCAAGTACCCTAACAGACGATGGACGTCATGCACTTGAGTCTTTTAGAATGAAATGGTTATTGGGTGCATTAGCCACAGTTGTAGTGGGTTTATTGGCTGCAAATTATACGGCTCAAAAAAATGAAAAAGGTTGGGGCGCAATGAAGTACCCTCAATTGGTTTTGGGCATGTTAGCCATATTTGTTTATGTAGGAGTGGAAGTTGCGATTGGGTCTAATTTGGGTGAACTATTAAAGCAAGATGCTTTTGGCAATATTTCTTCCTCTGGTATAGCTCCTTATGTATCTATGTATTGGGGCAGCATGATGATTGGTCGTTGGGCTGGCGCGATTAGCGCATTCGATTTTAAAAAGAAAACACAACAGTATTTAACTTTTATTGTTCCAATTATTGCTTTTGGCATTATTATAGGATTGAACAGCATTGCACAATATGATATGAGTCCATTGTATTGGTATATCGTTTGCGTGTTCATTCAGATTATTGCTTTTTTCTTGAGCCAAAATAAACCAGCAAAAACCTTATTACTATTTAGTTTAGTGGGTGTAACAGCAATGGTTTTAGGTATTTTCACAGAGGGGACGGTAGCTACTTATGCTTTTTTAACGGGTGGATTGGCTTGTTCAATTATGTGGCCCTCTATCTTTTCTTTGTCAGTTGCTGGTCTAGGAAAATATACACCTCAAGGATCTGCCTTTTTAATTATGATGATTTTAGGTGGTGGTATCATTCCTCCAATTCAGGGTAAAATTGCTGATTATTTACAATCTTCTCATTTAGACCAACCTGGATTTGGTATTCATAATTCTTTCTGGGTGCCTGCTTTATGTTTTGCTTATTTGGTATTTTTCGCCATCGCAGTAAAAGGAATTTTAAAGAAACAAGGCATCAATTACGAGGATGCAGAAACAAGTGGAGCTCATTAATATTTAAAAATTGAAACTATGGAATCATACGTTGTAGGCGTCGATATCGGCGGCACAGGCACTAAATTTGGTATTGTAGACAAAGATGGTAATGTTTTATTTTCCAGCGAAATGTCTACAAAAAAGCATGAGCAAGTACATACTTTTATAGACGAATTGTATGTGCACTTATCAGAAATGATCGAAAAAGTAGGCGGATTTGGTCGTATAAAGGGCATAGGCGTTGGCGCACCAAATGGCAATATTTATACCGGCACTATCGAATACGCTCCTAACCTTCCTTGGAAAGGGATTATTCCTTTTGCAAAAATGTTACAGGATAAATTTAAAATTCCTGTAAAATTAACCAACGACGCGAATGCAGCAGCTGTAGGAGAAATGATGTACGGGGCAGCAAAGGGAATGAAAGATTTTATCATGATCACCCTGGGTACAGGCGTTGGTAGTGGCATTGTTGCTAATGGACAACTCATTTATGGCCATGATGGATTTGCTGGCGAATTAGGACATACTGTTATCATTCCAAATGGAAGAAAGCATATTGGCACAGACCAACTGGGTTCCTTAGAAAGCTATGCGTCTGCAACAGGTGTGGCTGAATCTGCAAAAGAAATATTATTGCAATCAGACCGTCCAAGTATTTTAAGAGCGATTGACATAGATAAAATCAACGCTAAGGATGTGTTTGAAGCTGCTACTAATGGAGATGAAATAGCTAAAGAAGTTTTTGAGTTTACAGGAAAAATTCTAGGGATGTCGCTTGCTAATTTTGTGATGTTCTCTAATCCTGAGGCATTTATTTTATTCGGCGGATTGACAAAAGCAGGAGACCTCATTTTAAAGCCAACCAGAGCACATATGGAGGCTAATTTAATTGAGATTTTTCAGAATAAAGTGAAGATACTAATCAGTCATTTAAAGGAATCAGATGCCGCCATACTCGGGGCATCCGCCCTCATGTGGGAGTAAACATACTTGCAGTATGTTTACTCCTAGACTTCGTAAATCGAAGTCTAGGAATCAATAAGCCAACCTATGATTTAAAAAATCTACATTAAACTGTAATTATAATAAAAAAGCCGGTTATCCAAAACAAAATGTTGCTCAATAAGATATA
>CAZAOF010000046.1:0-11118 GCA_964486665.1 uncultured Sediminibacterium sp. | reverse complement strand
GTAGAGGAGATAAAAAAACAGCAAAAGGAAAGCGCTTTTTAGGTTCTTTTGGTAAGAGCAGACCGCACAAAGTTAGAGGCATTAAGACAGCAGCTCCAAAGGCAAAAGCTTAATTCTTTTTAAAAAATAGATTCCCCCGATTATTCGGGGTTTTTTATGCCTAATTTTGCAATATGAAAAGCATTTACTTCATTGTTGTATTCCAATTGATTGCATTTGTGGCGTCAGCACAATGCGCTATTTGTACCAAAACGGCTGCTCAAATAGGTGAAGAGGCAGGCAAGGGCTTTAATGTGGGTATTCTCTACTTGGCCGCAATGCCCTTTGGCATTATGGGTTATGTTGCCTACAGATGGTGGAAAAATGAAAAAGCCTAGTTAATGCGCCAATTTTCAATCCTGATACCAAGCTGGAATAACCTGCCTTTTTTACAAAAATGTGTAGAGAGTATCCGTAAAAATTCAGCTTTCCCGCATCAGATCATAGTGCACATTAACCAAGGGCAAGACGGTACATACGAGTGGGTAAAATCACAAGCCGATATAGACTATACTTATAGCGAAGAAAATATTGGTGTATGCTATGCACTCAATACAGCTAGGACCCTAATTAAAACACCTTACTTACTCTATCTTAACGACGACATGTATTTATGTCCAGGTTGGGATACGGCATTGTTAGAAGAAATAAAAAGCATTGGACACGACTTATTCTTTTTATCGGCTACTGTTATTGAACCTGTTGCTTCTAGCAACTGCGTTATAGAAAAAAACTACGGGCAAGACATTGCTTCATTCCAAGAAGAAAAATTATTACAAGAATTCAATCAATGGGAGAAAAAAGATTGGTCAGGCGCTACATGGCCTCCAAATATTTTACCTGTGAAACTCTGGGATTATGTGGGCGGCTACAGTATTGAATTTAGCCCTGGCATGTATTCTGATCCAGACTTTTCGATGAAACTATGGAAGGCTGGGGTACGCTATTTTAAAGGAGTGAGTGCAAGTAGGGCTTACCATTTTGGTTCTAAATCTGTGGGACGCGTTAAACGTAATAAAGGCTATCACCAGTTTATTCAAAAATGGGGATTCACTTCTAGTTTGCTTACAAAACACATGTTACAAAGAGGAGAAGATTGGCAAGGACCACTTCCTGAATTTGTTATGACTAATAAGTTGAAGTGGAAAAACAAGTTCAAGGAATTATTCTCTATTTTTTCTAGATAAATCTTCGTGTAAATTCAAAGATATTAAATCCTGGTTTGGCTAGTGCAAGGGCTAAATCTTCTTCCATTTTTTTAAGATCAATCTGACGAAGTTTATTGGCAACAATCAACTGAACCACTTTTGCTAATACCAATTTTTTATTCGCTCCTAATTGACTTATTGCAATTTGATGCGCATCAATAGCATGGATCAAATCAGCAATGCCTTCACCTTGTGAGGCAACAGTGGAAATAACTTTTCCCTTAGTTTCAGCGATGCCGTTTTCCATCATCATCTGATGAATATGATTGATAAAGGTTCCGGCATCAGGTCGATCGCTTTTATTCACAACAAATAAATCAGCCACCTCCATTAATCCAGATTTCATCATTTGCACCTCATCTCCTGCTTCAGGAACCAATACGACAACAGTTGTGTCTGCAAGAGAAGCTACTTCTACCTCAGATTGTCCAACGCCCACTGTTTCAACTACAATCATGTCAAATCCTACAGATTGCAAAAGCGTGGTTAACTCAATCATGGAACTATTTAAGCCCCCTAAATGGCCTCTGGAGGCTAAAGAACGAATGAAAACCTGAGGATGCAAGTACCATTCCTTCATTCGAATGCGGTCTCCTAAAATTGCACCTTGATGAAAAGGAGAAGAAGGGTCTACAGAAAGTACTGCTACTTTTTTACCAGTCAAAATCCATTCACCAACCAAGCCTGAAATCAACGTGCTTTTACCTGCCCCAGGAGGACCAGTGATACCAATGATTGGGATTGATTTTGGTTCAAGTGCAGCCAAATAGGTGTCTGTCCCTTCCACTTTATTTTCGATTTGTGAAATGGTTTTTGCTAATAGTAAAAAATTACCTTCAGCAACTCCTTTTGCTATATCTGTCACTGTGAACATTAAGAACGAATGATTTTATAATTCTTAAAATCAAATGGACGTATGCCAGTTAATTTTTCAAAATAGTACAAGACTAAATTTTTAAAAGAGAATTTCTTTTTAGATACATCTAAATTGATAGCCCAATTTTTTCTTTCAATTCTGTCTAACATTACATTTGGATGCGATCCTGTAAATCGTTCTAAAGAATCATAGCCAGAAAAATCATAATAGTCAGGGCTTTGAATAATTTTTTCCATCTGCGTGTCGTCATTCCAAAATGCAGCGCTCTCTTTTTGTTTTTTACGCATCTGCTCTGGACTTTTAACCCAGCCATAATGGTAGATACTCGCTTCGATGGCAGCCACCGGTAGTTTTTGTTTGCCGATTCTAAAACCTTGTGCATCCCGATAAGCACTAATGGCTTTGTTATTTCTAATGACTCTTATTTCATGCGCATACCATTTTCTACTATCACCTACATAATCATAAGTGCCATAGAAATGTTTATACTTAAATAGCAACCCTTGCACTTCTTTATCGTCTTTATACTTTTCACATGCAGCACGAATAGCTGGATGGTATTGCTCGTGTACCACTTCATCTCCCTGAATGTAAAAAGCCCAGTCAAAGCTTGCATCAATTAACTGAAATGCCTTGTTGGTTTCATCCGCTAAAACAACACCTCCTTTTCTTAATGCTTTATTCCAAACTGAGTGATGAATTTTAATTTTTGGATCACCAATAGACTCAATCAATGCAATTGTTTCATCCGTTGAGTCCCCAATTAAAACAATCATCTCGTCTACCACCGGTAAAATTGAACGTATCGCTTCTACAATGGGGAAATCATTTACCACCGCGTTTTTTATAATTGTAAACCCTGCAACCTTCATATATCCTTATTTGTTCTTCAAATAACCGAAAACTTTTGCAACTTGCCTATTGTTTTATCTAAAGTTTGCTTGAAAGCGGTTAATTTTGACCTACGAAAATTTTTATGTCTACATCCATTTGTTTTGACTTTGGCAACACCCGATTAAAAGCGGCAATTTTTAAGCACAACCAACTACAAAAGTTGGAAGTACTTGAATCGAGTGCACCCCAAGCTATCCAAAAGCTATTGGATCAATATAAGCCCAGTAAAACTTTACTTTCCTCAGTGATTCATCATGACAAGGCCATTGAAGATTTGTTGCAGCAATATGGCCCTTTTCATTTATTAGGCCCTCAAACAAAACTCAACTTCACCACTCCTGTAGGTAAGCCAGAAACGATTGGTGCAGATAGACTTGGATTGGTAGCAGCGGCTGTGGATCTGTTTCCACAACAACATAATCTTGTCATCTCTCTTGGTTCTTGTATCACCTACAATTTCGTGAACAATCGAGGTCAATTTTTAGGGGGCAGTATTTCTCCGGGAATGCAAATGCGTTTTAAATCCATGAACGATTTAACCGCTCTTTTGCCATTAATTGAACCCGCACCTAGCTTTGGCTTAGTGGGTTATGACACCAAAACCAACCTACTATCCGGTGTCGTTTTAGGCATGGCTGCAGAAATTGATGGCATTATTGGTGCTTATGAGGCCAAATACAGCAAATTTAACGCCCTATTAACCGGTGGAGACCTTAGTTATTTTGTACCTCACTTAAAAAAAAGGATATTTGCCGACCAAAATTTAATTTATAAAGGACTATATGCGATTAGTGAAAAAAATTCTTAGGCTAACCCCCTTCATTGGACTTTTCTGTTTTATAGCCCCTCTACAGGCTCAGATTAATTCCCCATTTTCTAGATATGGTGTAGGCAATCAAGTATACAATAGTCAAAATGCTGCCAACCAAGGAATGGGTGGATTTACAACAGCCTATACACCAAGCATGAACGGTGCTTTTGGACAAAGTATTAATTTTAACAACCCGGCATCTTATGGTGGTATTTATATGACCACTTTTGATATTGGGATGAATTTGACAAATAATATTCTTAAGAGAACCACCCCAGCAGGAAAAGAAAAATCAACTTACTTAATTCCCAATTATATCGTGGTGGGTGCGCCTATTAACAAAGCCAAAAAAATTGGATTTGCATTTGGCTTAAGACCCTTAACACAGATTAACTATTCTGTAAATGATTTTGAATTTTCTGAAAGTATTGGCGACTCTGTTTACACAAATTACAGAGGCGAAGGTGGTATTAACCAGGTGTTTGTTGGCGTAGGGAAAAGCTGGAAATATATCAGTGTAGGCATGAACACAGGCTATAATTTAGGCAGAAAAAAAATGGATGTAACAAAAGCAATTATGTTCAATCCTGACTCTTCCTATTTTTACCAATCTCTTTCTAGCACAAACACAAGTTTTAATGGTGCGTTTTTGAACTTAGGTGTTCAAGGAGAATTTCCATTGACAAGTAAAACAAATGCGGTAACAAAAGATAAGACAGAATATAGCCTTAGCTATGGTGCAACCTATACTTTGGACCAAAACTTAAAAGGAAAACAAGATGTACTAAGGTCAATTGGCACTTTCACAAGCGAACAAGAATTGGGCGTAGATACTGCTTTGTATCAAAAGGACCTTGCAGGTAATGTAAACCTTCCATCGTTCATGAATTTGGGAATTGCACTTCATAAAAAAGTGACCTCTGTAAGAGGTACATTTGACCAGTGGGTATTGGGTGTGGAATTGAACCAATCTAATTGGAAAGATAAATATCAATTTTACGGTGCCCCTGATTTTGTTCGTAATGCTAGCATGATAAGAGTAGGTGCGCAATTTTGTCCTAATCCATTTACTTTTGAAAGTTATTGGTCAACTGTTACTTACCGTATTGGTTTTTTTAGTGGCAATGATTATATCAATGTCAGCAACAATGCTTTGAAAATAAATGGACTGACCATGGGCTTAGGATTACCCATCAGAAAATATCGATCTTATGACTACCAATTTACCTTGTTAAATCTAGCATTGCAATTGGGTCAAAGAGGAGGCGCTGCTACTAACTTTAAAGAAAACTATGTACAATTTACAGTAGGATATAGTTTAAGTGATGTGTGGTTCAATAAAAGAAAATATGATTAATTCCATCTCCCATAAAATAATTAAAATAGCAGTTGCTTGTGTAAGTAGCTGCTTTTTTATGACTGCCTGCGAGAACGACATTGATGCGGTTAAGGCATTGGGTGCTAGGATTGGTGGGATTGATGTTGGAAAGGAAGTAGCTATTTTTATCAGCAATGACGGAAAATTAGGTGCAAAATTGACTGCTCCAATCATGAATCGATACCTTGAGGATAGTAGTAAAATGATTGAGTTTCCTGCTTCTATTCATGTTGATTTTTTCAAAGATAGCACAGTGGTCGAAAGCCAGTTATCCGCCAAGTATGCTAAGTATAAAGAGTTAGAAAATATTGTATTCTTAAAAGAAGATGTAATTATATTCAATACACTGGGCGACACCCTTTGGTGTAAAGAAATGTATTGGGACCAGAACACAGGCAAGTTTTACACCGAAAAAGAAGTGATTGTAAAACAGCACAATCCACTAGCAAAAATATATGGCATGGGCTTAGAGGCCAACCAAAATTTGACAGACATTCGTATCTTTAAACCACAGCCAAACAGCTATGCTATCATTAGTGACAGCAGTAACTTAAATCCTTAAAATTAAGCAGATGGACTATAGAAAAATGGGTAAAACAGGGCTCCAATTAAGTACATTAAGTTTTGGAAGCTGGGTGACCTTTCACAAGCAAATTGACGACCGTGTTGCGGACGAATTAATGGGCATTGCATACGACGCTGGCGTAAACTTTTTTGATAATGCCGAAGTATACGCTGGAGGTGAAAGTGAAAAAATGATGGGGCGCGTTTTGAACCAAAAAAAATGGGATAGAACTTCCATTGTGTTGTCATCAAAAGCCTATTTTGGATGGAGAGGGAAAGCCAATAAGCCCAATCAAACTGGACTAAGTAGAAAACACTTAACAGAAGCATGCCACGAAGCATTACAAAGATTACAAACAGATTATTTAGATTTATATTTTTGCCATCGTCCAGACAAAAGCACGCCAATTGAGGAAGTTGTTCAAACAATGAATACCTTAATACAGCAAGGTAAAATACTTTATTGGGGAACCAGTGAATGGAGCGGCGTGGAAATAATGGAAGCGCACAGAGTGGCAGAAAAATACAGATTAATTGGTCCTTCTATGGAACAACCTCAATACAATATGTTTGAGCGTCATAAAATGGAAAATGACTATCTAGAGATCTTTAAAAATGTAGGACTAGGTACGACGATTTGGAGTCCGTTGGCTGCAGGATTACTAACCGGTAAATACAATGATGGCATACCAGAAGGATCAAGATTTCAAATTGAAGGATTTGAATGGTTAAGAGACAGATGGTTAATGCAAGACAAAATCAACAAAGTACAACAATTAGGTGCACTAGCTAAAGCATTAAAAGTAAGTACTGCATCATTGAGTATCGCTTGGTGTATCAAAAATCCTAATGTTTCAACCGCGATATTAGGTGCAACAAGTAAAGCTCAATTATTAGATAACTTAACAGCTTTGGATACGGCCACTCTATTGACTCCTGAAATTATGGAACAGATAGAAGGCATCATTGGCACTAAACCAGTCTTGCCAGAATGGTAGATCGGGATTTTTCACTTAAAAACAAACTATGATTTTTGCCATTATCGCTTCTTTGATCTTAATTGGATTTTTCTCAGGCTACGAGATTGGCTTTGTAAGTGCTAATCGCTTAAGTTTAGAATTGAAAAAAAAACAAGGTAGTAGGTCAGGTAAAATTATCGCTGGCTTTCTGGAAGCACCTACCCTTTTTATAGGTACTTGTTTAATTGGCGTCAATATTTCATTGGTTGTTTTTGGTATCTTATTTGAAGAATTATTGCATACACATATTTGGGGCAGAATTGGCTTAGGTGATACGGCTATTTTGGTTGGAAATACTTTGGTATCCACCTTAGTAATTTTATTTATTGGAGAGCTTATTCCTAAAGCTATTTTCAAGGCAAGAGCAGCTTCAATGATTAATACTTTTGCACCTATTGCTCAATTTTTTCATTTACTTTTTAAGCCATTAACCACCATTTTAGTGAATACTGCTCAATGGGTATTAAGCAATTTATTACAGGTGAAAGTGGTGTATAAAAAGGAGGCTTTTACGAAAGTAGATTTAGCACATTTTGTACAACAAACGAATGCATATCAAGAACAGCAGGAATTGAATACAGACTTATTTGAGAATGCATTAAGTCTTCCAGATATAAAAGTCAGAAAATGCCTTGTACCTAGAACTGAAATTGTAGGCGTAGAAATGCAGACACCTATCGAAGCATTAAAAACAATCTTCATTGACACAAAGTTGAGTAAACTAATTGTTTACAATGACACATTAGATAATATTGTCGGTTATGTGCATCAGTTAGATTTGTTTAAAAAACCAAAAGACATTAAAGCCATCCTACACCCCATCCTTTTGGTTACAGAAAGTATGAACGCAGCTGACTTGATTAATTTGTTTTCAAAAAAACGAAAAAGTATTGCTTGGGTAGTAGACGAATTTGGAGGAACAGCCGGTATTGTCACCATGGAGGATGTACTTGAAGAGATATTTGGTGAAATCAATGACGAATACGATGAACAAGAATTCTTAGAAAAGAAAATTTCTGCTAATGAATACATATTCAGTGGTCGACTAGAGTTAGATTATTTATACGAAAAGTATGGCATCGATTTTGCAGCAGATAGTGCAGAAACCTTAAGTGGCTACCTAATACATAAACACGAAGCCATCCCCAAAGTGCGCGAAACAATTCATTTAAGTCATTTTGATGCCGAAATATTAATGGTAAGTGACACAAGGATTGAGAAAGTAAAGTTGACCGTCCACTAGTACTATTTTATAGGTTTTAGCCCTTCATTTTCGACTAGAAGCCTTAACTTTAGGCTCTATTCCACTATATCCATGGCGTTATTTAATCGTTTAAATCCAGAAGATGGTTCCGAGATGTCTTTTATAGACCATCTTGAAGTATTAAGAGGTACCATTGTAAGGTCAGCAGCTGCAATTTTGGTTATGGCCCTGGTTATTTTTATAAAAAGAGACTGGGTGATGGACAATGTCATCACCGGACCTATCCAACCCGACTTTATCACCTATAGACTATTTTGCACATTCAGCCATTGGGCACATTTGGGCGATGCATTATGTATGCCTGCTGTTAAAGTAACCATGCAAAGTACCACATTTGGTGGCCAGTTTTTAAGTAGCATTAGTATGGCAATAGTTGGAGGAATTATAACAGCCTTCCCTTTTATTTTTTATCAATTTTGGTCGTTTATAAAACCTGCTTTAAAAGAGAATGAATTGAGGAACACAAGATTCATGATTTTTTGGGTTTCGTTCTTTTTCTTTCTAGGTGCCGCATTTGGCTTCTTTATCCTAGGCCCTTTTACTTTTAACTTCTTAGCTAGCTTTCAATTAGGTACTAAGAATGTGATTACAACCATTCCTACTTTTGCAGATTATTTAGACAATTTAACCAACTTAATTTTAGGATGTGGCATTGCATTTGAACTTCCTGTTCTGGCTTTCCTTTTGACTAAAATTGGCATGGTGACTCCTAAATTCTTAAGTAGTGTTCGTAAATACGCAGCTGTGGTTATTCTTATTGTGGCAGCCTTTATTACACCAAGTCCAGACTGGTATAGTCAATTGTTAGTATTCATCCCTTTATACTCCCTTTTTGAATTGAGTATCATCGTCTCAAAATGGGCCTATGTCTCTGTAAAGAAAGCCGATGAAGAATGGGAATAGGCCGTAAAGCCTTAACTTTAGAAAGTTAAAATTATGATCACCTTCTGATTGAAAAGGAGGTAATACTTATAAATTTAAATAACATATTATGGCTTATGTATTCGACCTGTCTAAACCCATTGCAATAGGTGCAGACCATGCTGGTGTTGCTTACAAACAAGAAGTAAAAGACTGGCTAGAAAAAAAGGGCTACCAGGTGAAAGACTTTGGAACCTACTCTACAGACTCAGTGGATTATCCAGATTTCGCGCACCCTACAGCAGATAGTGTAGAAAAAGGCGAAGCGGCATTTGGTATTCTATTTTGTGGCTCTGCTAATGGAGTGGCGATTACAGCAAATAAACACGCTGGAGTTAGAGCGGGACTTTGTTGGCTACCTGAAATTGCTACCTTAACAAGACTTCATAATGATGCCAATATGATTTGCGTACCGGCAAGATTTGTTAGTATAGAAACTGCAATAGAGATGATCGAAAGTTTCATGAATACCGCTTTTGAAGGAGGTAGACACCAAGGCAGGGTTGACAAAATCTCTTGCAATTAATCATTTGTTCTCAATATATTCATCATAAATAAATAAACATGCGTAAAATTTTCATTGTACTGCTTAGTTTGAGTATCGGATTCGTAAATGCACAAACAATTGATGCAGTTAGCGCTTCTAAAGTTATCACAGCAGCTGGTTTAAAAAAACACCTTAGTATCATTGCAAGTGCAGAGATGGAAGGTAGAGAAACTGGAACAGAAGGCGAAAGAAAAGCGGCAGCCTACTTAGTAAGTCAATATAAAAAAATGAACTTAACACCAGGTAACGCTGGTTCATACAGAATGCCCTACACCTTGTTTCAAGATAAAGTAACCACTAGTAGCTTAAAAGTAAACGGCACCAATTATACTTTAGATAAAGATTTTTGGATCAGTGCAGCTTCAGCTCCACAAAAATTATTTACAAGCGATGCTATTTTTTATGTTGGGGCAGATTTTAACGATAAGTCTACTTTGGATGTGAGAGGTAAACTTTTAATTAGTACAGAGGGTAAAGAAAGATCAATGAGCGAATCTATGGCAGCACAGAAACTAGGTGCCATTGGAATGATTCATATTGCAAAGGCAAATCCAACTATGCCAAGTAACTTAAATGGTCGTTTAGCTTTTACTTCGAACACCAATAGTTTTGTAACGATGACTGTAAATAAGACTGTCGGTGCAGCTTTATTAGGTGGTACAAAAGAATTCAGTGATACAGAATTTGCTGAATTACCTATTGGCAAATATGTATCAGCGATCGAATGGACTGCAGACAAAAAAAGTGTCGAAGTGCAAAGTGCTAACGTGATTGCTTATGTACCAAGTAAAGAAAAAACTGACGAATACTTATTCATTACAAGTCACTATGACCATGAAGGAATTAAAAATGGCGAAATCTATTATGGCGCAGACGATGATGGCTCGGGAACAACCGGTGTTTTAGCTATTGCTGAAGCTTTTGCGCAAGCAAAAAAGAAAGGATTTAGCCCAAAAAGAAATATCGTCTTCATGAATGTATCTGGTGAAGAAAAAGGTTTATTAGGCTCTAAATATTATGGAGAGCACCCGATTTTCCCTTTAGAAAAAACGACAGCAGATTTGAATATTGACATGATTGGTCGTATCGATCCAACCTACAAGGGAGACTCAATGAATTATGTATATGTAATTGGAGAAGATAAATTAAGTAGCGATTTACAACCTATCACAGATAAGGTTAATAAAAACTACAATATGGAATTGGACAGAAGATTCAATGATCCTAAAGATCCAAACCGTTTTTATTACAGAAGCGATCATTACAATTTTGCAGCAAAAGGTGTTCCAGTTATATTCTACTTTAACGGAACTCACGCAGACTACCACAAGCCAACAGACAGAGTAGAAAAGATTAATTTTGATCTAATGGAAAAAAGAACAAGATTGATTTTTGAAACAGCTTGGGAAATGGCGATGAAAGAAGAAATGTTAAAACGCGATATGCCATTAAACATGCCTGCCACAAGATAGTTCTTTACTCTATATATTCAAGAATGCCCCTTAGCATTAAGGGGCATTCTTATTTCACACATCAGACGCTCCCGCGTCTTCTCCCCACATAAACGAGGTGCCGATTTCATTTATAAAAAAATGC
>CAZAOF010000045.1:0-11161 GCA_964486665.1 uncultured Sediminibacterium sp. | reverse complement strand
TTGCAAATACTTTTGCACCAATTTGACTGAACACATCTAAGAAACCATCTCTTTCAATGGTATATCTTACTTGCTCAGATCCTGGTGTAATCATGTATTCTGCTTTGGTCGTTAAACCTTTTTCTGCAACTTGTTTTGCTAAACTTACTGCACGACTAATATCTTCATAAGAAGAGTTGGTACAACTTCCAATTAAACCCACTTCAATTTTAGTAGGCCATCCGTTTGCTAAAGCAACTTCTTTCATTTTAGAAATTGGTGTCGCTAAATCTGGAGTAAATGGTCCGTTTAAATGGGGTTCTAAAGTAGTTAAATCAATCTCGATTACTTCATCAAAATATTTAGTAGGATCAGCGTACACTTCAGCATCTGCAGTTAAATGTTCAGCAATGCTATCCGCTAAAGCTGCCACATCTGCACGGCCAGTTGAAGTTAAATAACGGCTCATACTTGCATCATATCCAAAGGTAGATGTAGTTGCACCGATTTCGGCACCCATATTACAAATGGTTCCTTTACCAGTACAGCTCATGCTTGTAGCACCTTCACCAAAGTATTCAACAATTGCACCAGTACCACCTTTTACAGTTAAGATACCAGCTACTTTTAAAATCACATCTTTAGGAGCAGTCCATCCGCTCAACTTTCCTTTTAATTTGATACCAATTAGTTTAGGCCATTTTAGTTCCCAAGCCAGTCCTGCCATCACATCACAAGCGTCTGCTCCACCTACACCAATTGCTAACATACCTAATCCACCAGCGTTCACTGTATGAGAATCGGTACCTATCATCATACCACCTGGGAATGCATAGTTTTCTAAAACTACTTGGTGAATAATACCTGCACCCGGCTTCCAAAATCCTAAACCATATTTATTTGACACAGAAGCTAAGAAATCAAATACTTCTTTACTCTCTGTAGTGGCAACTTGTAAATCTTTTTTTGCTTCTACTTTTGCAGAAATCAAATGGTCGCAATGCACAGTACTTGGCACAGCTACTTTTGGTCGACCTGCTTGCATAAATTGCAGTAAAGCCATCTGTGCAGTCGCGTCTTGCATCGCAACACGGTCTGGTGCAAAATCAACATAAGATCCACCTCTTTCGAAGCCTTCTAATTTTTGATCTGTATGTAAGTGAGAGAATAAAATTTTCTCAGATAAAGTCAAGGGGCGTCCCAACATTTTTCGAGCCGCTTCTACTTTTGCTGGCATCTCAGCATATACTTTTTTGATCATTTCGATATCAAAAGCCATAGTTATCAATTTTAGGTGTTAAAACTGATGCAAAGGTAAGCGAAAATGGCCCTTGGAAGGGCTAAAAATTACACTTTATCTCCATTTTTTTACTTAGATTTGGCTACTATTTAAATCCTTTAAATGCAAAAACTCAGAGATTTCCTAGAATTACATGCTTTTGGCGTCTGTTCAGCAATAGGGGAGCGTTTGGGCATAGCTAGTTCCAAAATCAGGATGTGGTTTATCTATATCTCCTTTTTAACTTTTGGTTCACCAGTCATTATTTACATGGTATTAGCTTTTTGGAGAGGCATGAAACACTATATTCTTTTAGGTAAACGCAATCCTTTAAAATATTAAAAAAGCCCTAAAGAATCTTTAAGGCTTTTCGGTAAATTTTACCTAGATCACTGCCTTTCTCAGGCGTACTAATTTTTCTAACAAAGGTTCAAGTAATTCCAATCTCAGCATATTGGCACCATCACTTTTTGCTACTGCAGGGTTAGGATGAGTTTCAATGAATAGGCCGTCTGCGCCAGTAGCGATAGCCGCTTTAGCGATGGTTTCTATTAAACTTGGATTACCTCCTGTGATTCCTGAAGTTTGATTTGGTTGTTGTAATGAATGCGTACAATCCATAATGACTGGTACATTATTTTCTGCCATAGCAGGAATATTTCTATAATCTACCACTAAGTCTTGGTAACCGAATGTGTTGCCTCTTTCTGTAAGCATGATGCTATTGTTCCCAGCTTGTTTTATCTTATCTACTGCAAACTTCATGGATGCGCCACTCAAGAATTGCCCTTTTTTTACATTCACAATTTTCCCTGTCTGAGCAGCTGCTACTAACAAGTCGGTTTGTCTACATAAGAAAGCGGGAATTTGTAATATATCTATAAACTCAGCTGCAATAGCAGCTTCCTCATGTGCATGAATATCAGAAGTGGTGGGCACATTGTATGTAGCACCTACTTTTTTGATCAATTCCATTCCAGTATGATCACCAATTCCTGTAAAAGAATTTGCACTTGTGCGATTTGCTTTTCTATAACTCGCTTTAAAAACATAGGGGATGCCTAAGTTCTTACAAATGGTAGATACTTTTTCCCCAATTTCCATGACCAATGCCTCGTCTTCTACCACACATGGTCCAGCGATTAAGAAAAAATTATTTGGATCGTAAGATTGTGCTTTGAATAAGTCTTGTAAATAGTTAGGTATCATAAGTAGCGTTTTGCGAGAGCAAAGTTAAAGAAAATGAATGACGAATAAGAAGCTTAAAAACGCAAGCCTAAGCTGACGCCTAAGCCTCTGATACCAGCCCAAGGCCCTTTCATATCTGCAGTAGCACCATTTTGGTCCACTTTAGATTTGATTTCAAAAGGACTTGCATTGGTCTCGTCTAAAGTTTTTTGAAGCGCAGTAATAGCCTGCGATGGTAGTTTTTCTGGGGCAACGAAATTCAAATTACCGTTTGAAGTTCCATAGTGCCCTCCGATTAACCAGATATCAATCACCAATTTTGTAAGCAATTGTTTTTGAATTCCAATATAGACACCATAACTATTGGACTTGATGGTTCCATTAAGATCTGCAGTTTTTGTTATTGGACCACCAGGGTTGACAAAAGATCCCACAGTATTATCGGGGGTATAGGTGTATTCAACAGGAACAGCCAAATCAAAATTGGCAAATCTTGCATAAGGGGCAATGTAAAAGCCAGACATTTTTTGCAACCCTAAATAGAACCTGCTTTCAAAAGTCAAGGCATTATTTCCCATTTGGAATAAGTCAAAATTAATGGCTGAGTTGTCGATGTATTTTTTTGCAATCGATTGTAAAGGAAGGCTTCCTTTTGGCATGTAGCGATAACTTGCTGATACAGACATAAAACGATTCACACTTCTTTCGTAGCTGACATGATAATTCTTTAAGGCTAAACTGGTTAAATTGCCTTTAATAATATTACTTCCGCCAATTAATTTTTGTGCATTTAATTGAGCAGCATAAAGCATGATGATAATAACAAAAATCTTTTTCATGGTAACTATTTTATTTTTTTAAACTTAGATCTGCCACTGTTCTTTTATCTAATATGGCCAATGTATTGTCTCGAACTTCAATCATGACTCTGTTGATACCGCATTTTTTTTCATTGCAATCAACACATTTTTTATAAAAGTTGAGACTCACACATGGCATGAGCGCAATAGGGCCTTCGATGGTTCTAAAAATACTTGAAAGTTTAATTTTCTGTGGCGGCAAAGCAAAGAAGTAGCCACCATTTTTACCTTTTTTACTTTCAAGGAAACCTGTTTTTTTTAACGCAAGTAAAATATTTTCTAAAAATTTAATTGGAATATTTTTCGCTTTACTAATTTCAGCTATTAAGATAGGTTCCATCCCGCCTTGCTCTGCCATATAGGAGAGTGCTTGTAAAGCGTATTGTGTTTTTTTAGATAGCATAATGGTAAATTATAATCCTAAAACATCTTTCATGGTAAACATCCCTCTTTTTTTAGAGGCAAATTCGGCAGCCATGACCGCACCTGCAGCAAAGCCTTGTCTATTATGAGCAGTATGGGTTATCTCTATGGTGTCTATAGCTGAACTATAACAAACAGTATGCGTTCCAGGTGCAGGGTCTATTCGCTCAGAACGTATCGTAATTTCGTTTGGATTACTATTGCTATCATTGGTCCAGGTATGCTTTCGTCCTAAGTTTTCTAAAATTTGCTCAGCCAATGAAATGGCTGTTCCACTAGGAGCATCCTTTTTTTCTGTATGGTGAATCTCGGTCATGGATACATCATAGTCGGGATAAGGATCCATTAACAATGCCAATTTTTTATTGATCTCAAAAAATAAATTCACACCAATACTATAATTGCTGGAATATACAATTGTTCCATTTTTTTCGGCACATGCTGTTTCTACTTTTGCCCACTGGTCTAACCATCCTGTTGAGCCACTCACCACTGGCAGGCCAAATTGTAAACACTTGATAATATTGTCCACTGCACTATGTGGTCCGGTAAATTCAATGGCGACATCTGCCGTACTCGCTAATTCTTGCGTAAAGGAATCTGCATTCGAGACATCAATTTTAAATACAACTTGATGTCCTTTTTGAATAGCCACTGCCTCTATCGCTTTTCCCATTTTGCCATATCCAATTAATGCAATTTTCATTCCTTTATTTTTAGCTGTGTTTATTTTGTGTATTTCCATTTCAACTGCAATGACAATCCTGCTTGTTGGTAAGTGCCTGATGGCATCGGCACAAGTTTGGCACTTAAGTTGTTACTTACATCAAATTCCTTCAAATGTCCTGAGACAGAAGCATCTACTACATTAATGCCCCAGGCTAGAATGAACCACATAATGGAGTAATCCCTATTTTTTCTAAATATATTTCGATAGCTCTGTAAAGATCCAGCACTCAAATTCTTCAGACTTGGGTCTATCAAAATTACACTTGAATTATCACCGTTTGCTTCTTTAATTCTTGCTTCGTATGCAAATTTAGTTTTTGCATATAAATCGTTGTTATATACATAAGTTACAACAGGGACGGATAATACCCCATACACTAATGGAATTTTCCAATATTGTTTGTTGTATGCTTGTCCTAAACCTGGCAAAATAGCAGACCGATTAGTTGCTTTTTTGGGTGAGTGCACTTTCTTATTGACCGTACTGTCCTGGGACCATAAGGCTGGTTGCAGGCATAGCAAAAACAATAGGGTGTAAAAGCCTTTCATTTAACTAATACTTACTTGCATTGCATCTAAAATCTTGTTCAATGCGTTTAAATCATTATAGCTAATCGTTATTTTACCTGATCCTGTTTTTTGGTGTTGTAATTGAACTGGGGTGCCAAAATGGTCTTTTAATTTATTTTCAAGACGCTGGTAAACAGGGGAAAGTTGATTCTTATTGATAGCAGCATCTGTATTCTTTGCACCTGATGTCTGCGTTAGTTGCTTAATCAAAGCTTCGGTTTGACGGACAGTAAGCCCTTTTTCAATAATTTCCTTTAATAAGAAAAGCTGTTTATCTACTTCTTTCCCAATTAATAATTTTGCCAAGCTTACACTTAAACTTCCGTTACGCAAGGCTGCTTGAATAGCAGGGGGCAACTCCAACAAGCGAATGTAATTGGACACCGTAGATCGGTCTTTTCCCATTCTTTCTGCCACTTGCTCCTGTGTATAATTTAATTCGTCCATCATCCTTTGGTAACTCAACGCTACCTCTATTTCATTTAAATCAACTCTTTGTAAGTTCTCTAGTAAAGCTAATTCTAATAACTCTTTATCATTACCTAAACGCGTGTAGGCAGGGATATCTGTTAGTCCAGCAATTTTTGCAGCACGGAATCTTCGCTCTCCTGCAATTAATTGGTATTTGCCATTGGTTAATTTAGCTACCGTAATTGGCTGAATCAAGTCATGCATTTTTAGCGATTGAGCTAATTCCTGCAATGCTTTTTCATCAAAATCTTTTCTTGGATTTTTAGGATTAACTACTATTTCTGTTAATGCAATTCTGTTGGTAGCAACCGCTTTTTCGATGGCAGCAGGTTGTACTTTCCCGGCAGGATTTTTATATTCTGCGTCCATATTTTGTAGTAAAGAACGAAGTCCTTTGCCTATTAAATCTTTGCTAGGTGTGCTCTTACTCATAGTGCTAATCTATTATTCTCTCGGCATTACTCATTTTGGTCATGCCATTTTTTTGTAAAATTTCTTTTGCTAAGTTCAAATAGTTTACGGTACCCTTACTATCGGCATCGTACAAAATAACTGGTTTCCCAACACTTGGTGCCTCGCTTAATCTCGTATTTCTGTGGATGATCGTAGAGAACACCATCTCGTCAAAATGCTTGCGCACTTCACTTACTACTTGATTGCTTAATCGAAGACGACCGTCATACATGGTCATTAAAATACCTTCTATCTGTAATGCAGGGTTTAACCTGCTTTGTACAATTTTGATCGTATTCAATAATTTACCTAATCCTTCTAATGCAAAGAATTCACATTGTACTGGTACAATCACACTATTAGAAGCGACCAATGCATTCACCGTAATAAGTCCTAGTGAAGGCAAACAGTCAATGATAATAAAGTCATATTGATCGTCCACTGCAGTCAGTAAATTTTTTAGCACGTTCTCTCTGTCCGGAAAGTTCACCAATTCGATTTCGGCGCCCACAAGGTCTATATGTGAAGGAATAAGGTCTAAATGTGGAATTTCTGTTTTTAAAACAACATCTGACAATGGGGTGCCATTGATCATTGCATCGTATAAACTGGTCGTGATATTATGAAGGTCAAATCCCACTCCAGTGGTACTATTTGCTTGAGGGTCAGCGTCTATCAATAGTGTTCTGTATTCTAAAACGGCAAGACTTGCCGCAATATTAATTGCCGAAGTGGTTTTACCTACGCCGCCCTTTTGATTTGCTATACCTATTATTCTTGCCATATGATGCACTCCTTAATTTGATCCAAAAATACGGCATAAATAGGAACATTTTAGGATTATATATGTTATTAAAACTGTGATTAAACCTAATTTTGCATCTCAAACCCCACTATGAAGAACCCAGTTTTTGTCTTTGTGTTGATCACCCTATTGATTTTGATCGATTTCTATATCTTTCATGTCCTTAAAATCATGCTTAATGGGGCAAGTGCAGGAGTCAAAATAGCTGTAAGTTATGGCTATTGGTTTCTTTGTGCTGCAAGTTTGGGGTCTTTTTTGTTATTCCCTTTTGTGGTTAATCCCTATTTTAGGCAGTATGTTTTTTCAATTGGAATTGGCTGGGTAATCACCCAAATTACGCTTGTGCTGTTTTTTATGGTAGACGATTTAAGAAGGGGGACCTTTTGGACCATGGGCCAGGTAGCTTCTACGGCAGGGGCAAAGTTCATGAATACAGAACAGGGTATCCCTAGGTCCGCTTTTTTAAACTGGTTAGGGGTGGGCGTCTCTTCTACTTTATTTTTCTCTCTATTGTACGGTTTTGGCAACAAGTATAAATATCAGTTGGTGCATAAAAAAGTAACCATTAAAAATTTACCAGAATCTTTTAAAGGCTTCAAAATTATTCATATCAGTGATATTCATAGCGGCAGTTTAAAAGAAATTGATGCGGTGCAAAAGGGGATAGATTTAATTCAAAAACAAAAACCAGATTTAATTCTATTCACAGGAGACCTAGTGAACGATAGGGCAACTGAGATGAATGAACTTAGTAGTGTGTTTGGTCAGTTGACTGCGCCTAAAGGGGTGTATAGTATTTTGGGTAATCATGATTATGGAGATTATGTGCAATGGCCTTCCAAACAAGCTAAGGAGGAAAACCTAACAGCTTTAAAAGAAGTGCATGCTGCAATGGGGTGGAGATTATTAATGAACGAGCATGTTACGATCCAACACAATGGCGAGCAGATAAAATTAGTAGGGATAGAAAACTGGGGTGCTAAAGCAAGATTTCCAAAATATGGCCAAATGGATAAAGCCATGGATGGGGTAGATCCTAATGAAGTGATTATTTTAATGAGTCACGATCCAAGTCATTGGGAAGCGCAGGTAATTAGCGCTTATCCGCAAGTAGATCTGATGTTGTCCGGACACACACATGGCATGCAATTTGGGCTAGAGAATCCCTATTTTAAATGGAGCCCAGTTCAATGGGTGTATAAGCAATGGGCAGGATTGTACCAACAAGGGAATCAAAAGTTATATGTGAATAGAGGGTTTGGATTTTTGGGTTATCCTGGAAGGGTAGGTATTATGCCAGAAATTACACTACTTGAATTAGTTTAATTGTAATCTAATGTAACAAAATTTAATTTTGTTCGTTCTATACATTCAACAGCAACGCTTAGGTAAAATTTTAAATCTCAGAAAATGAAAAAGTTATTAATAATATGCTTACTAAGTAGCACAATCAGTGCTGGAGCGCAAGAAAAATTTGGAATAGGAATTAAAATAGGCCAAAACTTTTCTAGTGTCAATTCTGTTGCAGTTGACCGTCACTCAGCATCTTATCATGGTGGAGTTACGGCTCAAATTGGGCTGACTGAAAAAATTAGTTTGGTACCAGAGGTTATGCTTTCTCAAACTAAATTAGCTACTAATCCCTCTATAGTGGATCTTCTAGGCAACAGTAATTTAAAACCTGAAACCTATCATTTAAATTACCTAATAGTGCCCTTATTGGTGCAAGTAAAACCATTTTCAGGTTTATTGTTACAAGCGGGTCCTCAATATGGCATTTTAATAGACCAAAAAAAGGACGGGATAGAAAATGCTCAATTAGCCTTTAAGCAAGGCGAGTTTTCTTTTGTTGGGGGCGCAAAAGTAAACCTAGGTGGATTCTTTGTTTATGGCAGGTATGTTGTTGGTTTACAAAATATCAATGACTTACAAGATCAAGCAAAATGGAAGACAAGACAATGGCAGTTAGGCATTGGCATGAACTTATTTGGCTTTTAATGCTTTTTTAATTTCAGCGATAAAACTTTTTAGCTTTATTTGATCAACATATTGTTGTTCAATAAAGCTATTATCTTTTAAGTCACCAACAATTGCATTCATTTCTGTTTCATTTTCATATACCATCTTCCTAAACGGATTGGTATAATCTTTTTCTCTGGAGCTTTTAATTTTAGCAGTAATTTCTTCTTTAATAGACAGGTATTGATCAAGCCAAAGATTAATTTTTTTAGCGCTCAATCCGTTGATGGACTCTCCTTGTATCAGTTCAAGGCAATACAATCCGTGTGTGTTCTTTTTTGATTCGTATTTATCAGTTTCATTTTGGTAAAACTGATGCACATCGCTCCAGCTAGTTAGTTTATCAGATTTGATTTGCTGGAGCATGCTTTCAACAGACTTTGTTGGGATCAATTGCCCGCCTATATTACTCCATTCTATCGCTGCGTTTGATGTCTTAATGGATTTAATTTTTGTGTGCAGGTTCTTTAATCCATTTTGGGTAATCTTGTGAATTAGTTGATCCATACCATAAACAAAAATCATTTTTTCAAAAATCTCAAATGCCTCAAAAGACTTTATGATCCTAGTTTTACGCTTACTGTTCTCGAATCCAGTTACAAATACATCTAATTGATCTATCTGTTTTTTAGTTTTAGTAGTAAGAAGTTTATAGCCTAAGAGCGCTAATTTTTCATCAGGAATTTGTATCGATTTTTTTTCTTTTAATAACTGTGCTTTTGCTACAGCAACAGCGATGATTTCTCTACCTTTAATTAATTCATTGACACTATCTGGAGCCAAGTAATCGTATTCGAAATACTGATCAATGTTTTTTCTTTTATCTCTATCCTGGTATTTCCATGCATTGCGCGCTAATGCATAAAAATTATACAAAAACCAATAGCCAGGCATAACGACCAACTCGTCCTTTACATTGTCAATGCTAATTAAAGAAAAAGGAAGAGGGATGTTTAATTCGTAATTATAGTCTCCTTTATGTAAGATTGTAAAACTTGGGAAAATAGAATTGTGTTTGATACTCACACAAAGCCCTGGCCAAAATCCCCTACCCATAATCACTTCTCCATCAGCACCACGACTATTGTGGTTAGATCCTAAAGTAGCTCCAGCGGCAATATTACTTTGCCCCATCACTAATGCAGCACATAAAAATGAATTGTTATGATGTTGTTCGTGTGCAGGATAAATCAATGAATTTAAGACTTCACAACAAGAAATAGTGGCATTTGGTCCTAAGAATGAATTGATCAATCTTGCGCCATATTTTAATTGGGAATAGTCGGACATAATAAAACGTACGGCTTTAATACCGTAAAATATTCTACAACCGTAACCAATAATACCATTTACTAATTCTGAACCTTCCCCAATTTGGGTACTAGCTTCTTTGTTTGAATTGATGGTTACATTTTTGATTTTATTGGCTCCTTTTAGATAAGCATCAGCACCTATCCAAGTGTCTTTGATGATTCTACAATTCTTGATGACAGTCCTGTTTCCAATCTTTCCATAATAACCTCTTTTATTATCAAATTGCTTTTCGGTCAATTCAATAAATTTCTGTTGCAGTAAATTGTCATGCCTATTGCGTGTCCATAAATAGGCGTCGGCAGTTGTCATACCATTAAAAGGAAGTACTTTTCTTCCTGTATTTTCGTTACAAAGCTCTAGCCAAATTCTTACAGATTCTGTTTCTCCTTTTTTAAGAATACCATTACCAAATTTGGCATGATTGGTGGTCACCAACTCATTTACATTATTAATTATCACTTCGTCACCAACTATGTAATGAGACAAATAGTTTACATTATGTATGGCTACGTTGTTACCAAAATCGGCACTAATTATGGTAGAATTGTATAAGCCAACAGGTACGGTTAAATCGCTAAAGCAAAGGCAGGTTGTTTCTAAATTACCAATACGCACTAATCCAAAGAAGGAGCAATTTTTCACTAATTCAGGATTAAACGCATCAGATACTAAAAGCTTTGACCAGTCGTCGCTTGTATTGCCATTACGCACTAAAATTTCTATTTCTTGTGCAGTAAGGGCGCGATGTTTTATGCCACTTCTATTTTGTTGATTGCGTAAATAATATTCGTCTTTGCCCTTTGGTAATTCTGGAATAAATCCATAACCTAATTGTTGGAGGGACACTTTTTTAATTTCATTCATAAACTTCTAAAATTATTTGAACATGGATGGATGGATGTCTTCCCAGCCAGTTGCTTTTTGATATTGATGTGCAATATTTAGTATAGTAGCTTCATCAAACAATTTACCTACAAAACTTATACCAGTGGGTAATTGCCATTTTTGATCAAGGCCTGTTGGCACACAAACAACTGGATGTCCTGTTAGATTGGTGATAGCAGATTGGTT
>CAZAOF010000044.1:0-11358 GCA_964486665.1 uncultured Sediminibacterium sp. | reverse complement strand
TAATACTGAAGAAACATCATGGCAGATAATAATACGCCTGTTTTTAATTTCATAGGTTGGTTTTTATTCGTTTGAATTTTTAAGCGTTTTCAATATACAAACTAAATTGTAAAAAGGACACAATGGGGGATCAAAAATTCATTAAATAGGGGGTAAAATTTGCGCACAAAAAAGCCCTGTTGTTTATAAGTACAGGGCTTTTATAAATAACTTATTTAATATTAAGCTTCTAATGCCTGTAGGATATCGTTTAAGATGTCTTCCTCGTGCTCTAAGCCTACTGAAATGCGAATCAACCCAGGGGTGATACCTACAGCTAGTCTTTCTGCTTCTGAAAGTTTGGCATGGGTGGTGCTTGCTGGGTGCGAAGCAATACTTCTGCTATCTCCCAAGTTGGCTGTCAAGGAAAGCATTTTAAGATGATTTAAAAACTGGCGTCCTGCTTCTAATCCTCCTTTTAATTCAAAGCAAACTATTCCACCACCATTTTTCATTTGCTTCATAGCAATCGCATGGTGTGGATGAGAAGCTAAGAAAGGATATTTTACAAAATTAATTTTTGCATGTCCTTCTAACTTTTGTGCAATAGAAAAAGCAGATTTGCTATGACGTTCCATGCGAACTTCTAAAGTCTCCAAACTCTTACTCAATACCCATGCATTAAAAGGAGAGAGGGATGGACCAGTACTTCTACAGAATAAATAAATTTCATGTATCAGTTCTTTTCTCCCTACCACTGCGCCACCTAACACACGTCCCTGACCATCAATCCACTTAGTAGCAGAATGTACCACTAAGTCGGCTCCTAAGTCAATTGGAGTTTGTCCGATAGGTGTGGCAAAACAGTTATCTACATTCAAAATGATATTGTGTTTTTTTGCGATTGCACTAATCATGGCAATGTCTAACACTTCCAATCCAGGATTGGTAGGTGTTTCAATATATATCATTTTTGTATTTGGCTGAATCGCTGCTTCCCAAGCTTCAGCACTTGCGTTCGCACTGACATAACTATATTCCATACCATATTTAGGAAGGTACTTTGAGATAACTGTATGGGTACTTCCAAAAACAGCATTACAAGACAATAGGTGATCGCCTTTTTTTAACAAGGCCATGAAAGAACCAAATACAGCGCTCATGCCACTAGCGGTAGCAAAGCCAGCTTCTGCATGTTCTAATACTGCTAAGCGATCAACAAACTCTTGCACATTTGGATTAGAGAAACGGCTATAAATATTATCATCAGATTCGTCAGCAAATGCAGCACGCATACTTTCTGCCTCATCAAAACAAAAACTGCTGGTTAAAAATAAGGGACTTGAATGTTCCCCCTCTGTAGTTTTTTCTATTTGCGTACGAATTAATTTAGACTGATCGTGTTTCATAAATGCTCAATAAAAAATTATAAAATAACAACTTCCCAAGTGATCACTGCGCCAGCTGCTCTCAATGTTGCTGCAACAGAACAATATTTATCAATGGATAAGGCACAAGCTTTCTCAGCCTTTTCTTTAGACATAGAACCCTTTAATTTAAATACAATATGAATGGTTTCCCATAAAGCTGGTTCCTTGCCCGTAGCGCGCTCTCCACTAATCACCATTTCGTAATGCTCAAGGGTTTCTTTTTGTTTATTTAGTATCATCACAACATCAACGCCACTACATCCACCTAAAGCACTTAATAAAGCTTGCATAGGTCTCACACCTTTACCATGACCGCCTTGATCTTCGGGGATATCCATAGTCATCACCTGTCCTGTTTCGTCAATGGTTTCAAATTGATAATCGTTGTCGATACGCTTGAGTGTAATGGTTGCCATGGGTTTAATTTGTGTGGTGAAAAGGAATCATAAATATTGTACCTTCGCAAAGGTAATTCAAATAGCCACTTAGTTGGCACAAGTAAGCGATAAAATGGACCCAGTCATCTACAAATACCATCAACCTTTCACTCTAGAATGTGGGGTTAGTTTGCCTAAGCTTAAAATAGCCTATCATTATTATGGGGAATATACGCCAGGTAAAAAAGTTGCTTGGGTTTGCCATGCACTCACTGCCAATTCGGATGTGGCAGACTGGTGGAAGGGATTTGTAGGGGAGGACTCGTTCATTAATCCCAATGATTATTTTATTGTTTGCGCCAATATCATTGGTTCTTGCTATGGTTCTACCGGACCATTAAGTATCGAAGATTTAGATGCATCTATTCGTTTTGACCAGTTCCCGACGATCACCATCAGGGATATGGTTCGAGCGCATATTTTATTAAGACAACATTTAGGGATTGATAAAATAGACCTTTTGTTAGGAGGAAGTATGGGTGGGTACCAAGCATTAGAATGGGCCGTGATGGAACCTAAAGTGATTCAAAAAATGTTTTTGATTGCTACTTCACCATCAGAAAGTGCATGGGGTGTAGCGGTTCATACAGCGCAGAGATTGGCGATTGAAGCAGATTGTACATGGAAGGAAGCCAAGCCGAATGCAGGTGCAAAAGGATTGAAAGCCGCAAGAGCTATTGGTATGTTGACTTATAGGAATTATGGCATCTACCAAGAAAAACAAACTGATGCCGATCCTGAAAAAATTGATGATTTCAAAGCATCCTCTTATATCAATTACCAAGGGGATAAATTGGTCAAGCGATTCAATGCTTATAGTTATTGGTTATTAACTAAGTCCATGGATAGTCATCATCTTGCGCGCAAACGTGGGGGAGATTTAATGGCTACTTTGGCAACCATTCAAGTACCCACTTTAATCATAGGAATCAACAGTGATATTTTATGTCCATTGGATGAACAAAAATTTATGAAAGCGCATATGCCAAATGCGACATTAGTGGCGATAGATTCCATGTATGGACACGATGGTTTCATTATTGAGACGGCTCAAATCACTAAGCATTTAAGTAGTTGGCTGAGTCATTAAACTTTATCTTTTCTTGATAGACTCATCCTTGGAAAAAAAGCGTTTGTTTTTTCCTTATAATTTTTGAAGTCAGGGTGCGACGCCATATTTTTTTCAAGCATTGGAATACCCGATACCTTTAAGATTAAAAAACTAATGGTCAGCGGGCCAATCAAACCCATCCATCCATCTTTAACAGAAAGGGCTATGATTCCAATACCCCACCATTGTACTACTTCCCCAAAATAATTAGGGTGTCGAGTGTATGCCCAAAGGCCGTCTTGTAATAATTTTCCTTTGTTAGCTGCATTCTTTTTAAAGCGAACTAATTGCGCATCTCCAACGGCTTCAAAATAAAATCCAATTAACCAAAGCAGAAGCCCTAAGATATCTAACCAAATGAATGAAGTGTCTGCACTTTTATTAATAAGTATAACTGGAAAAACAATCAAGTATAAAAAAATACCTTGTAAAATAAATACTTGAAAATAAGATCGAAGTAGAAACCATTTGCCCCATTGTTTGCGCCATGTTAAATAACGGTAATCTTCTGCTTTCCCTTTGTTTCGCGTATAGATATGCCAAGCAAGTCTTATGCCCCAGATACTTATTAGCAATCCTGTTAATAGGCCCCTTGTTCCGTATTTTGCAGCCATCCAGAAAGAAGACCATGTTAAAAGAATGAATCCTAAACCCCATGCTATATCAGCGACATCATTTCTTTTTGTGATTAAGGAAATAATGAACCATGCATTAACGAAAACGAATAAAATAATAATAAGGATCAAGTATTCGTTCATCTAACTATTTTAGTTGCAATTAAATAAGTAATTACAGATACACTAGCAGCTAATACAGCACCCCAGATTAAGTCAATGATGGTAACAAATACCGGCCAGTCTTTGGCAACGGCTAAATTTGTTAAGTCATAAGTTGCATAACAGACAAATCCAAATAATGCCCCCATTAAAACAGCATGTGACCAAGAATTTTTAATGACCGCAGGCGTAATAACAAACACAACTAGACCTGCAATAAAAATGAGGTAAAAGATGATCGCTGCGGTCCAATTGATATTTGGTTTCATTAATCCCCCAATTTGTTTTGCATAAAAATCCTTTGCGATAAGTCCTAACCATAACATATCAATTGTAAAAAATACAGGCAATGCAATGGCAAAAAGTTTTAAGAACATATTGTTTTATTTATTGTAAGCTAAATGGTGCCGGAATTACAATTTAAGCATTATTTTTACAAAAATAAACTTATGGGTATTTTAAGACAATTCGGAGAGTACTTATTTATCAAGAAAAGAGATCCCAATCAGCCAAGAACTCAATGGATGAAATACATGCATGGCATGAATCGTATTTCACTTATAGTTTTTATTTTCGCTATCCTGTTTACTTTATTCCGCGTATTTATACTACCTCTTTTTAAATAAACGCTTTATAAGAAGGGATAAGCCAATAAGTTGTGCGCATTAAGAACCTTTTTTGTTCCTTAATGCTTATTTAATGTTTCTTGAATGATTGCTGCAGCTACTGTAGTCGCTTTTTGTCCAGTTGTCAATGCTTGTTTAAGTTGGGCATAATCAGCTTTTATTGCGGCTTGTTTATTTGTATCTTCTAGTAATTTCCTTAATTCAATAGAAAGATTTTTTGTTGTTAACTCTTCTTGAATCAATTCTTTTACTACTTCTTTGTCCATGATTAAATTCACCAAAGCAATGAATTTAATTTTCACAAAACGTTTGGCTAATGCCAAAGTAATAGGGTTACCCTTATAACATACAATCTCTGGGACATTTAATAAGGCAGTTTCTAAAGTGGCAGTACCACTGGTTACTAAAGCTGCTTTACTATGCTGTAAAATGGCGTAGGTGTTTGCAGCAACTACATGCACATTTGGCAACTCAGGTATAAGTGTTTTGAACCAATCAGTATCAATACCAGGTGCTTGAGCGACTACAAAATGTTCCATAGGAAATGCTTTAGCTACAGAAAGCATGATAGGTAATTTTTTTCTAATCTCTTGTTGCCTACTTCCAGGTAAAAGTGCAATCAATGCATGGTCCTTTAAATGTGGTAGGGGATGCGCTAAAGGTGCTAGTTCATCAATTACTTCCATTAAAGGATGTCCAATATAATCTACCTCCCAGTTCCACCTGTCTTTAAAATAGTCTTTTTCAAAAGGGAGAATACATAATAATCTATCAATAGATTGTCGCATAGCAGGTACCCTGTTTTCTTTCCACGCCCAAACTTGAGGTGCTATAAAATACACTACTTTCAAACCTCTTTCTTTGGCCCATTTTGCTATGCGTAAATTAAAACCTGGATAATCAATACAAATTAAAACATCAGGTTCAAATGCAGCGATGTCTTTTTTACAAAAAGCGATATTAGATAGGATGGTAGGTAGATTCATCAGCACTTCAACAAAGCCCATGAATGCCAGGCTGCGGTAGTGTTTTACGAGATGTCCGCCAGCTGCTTGCATTAGATCGCCACCCCAACATTGTATTTGAGCAGAAGAGTCATTCTTTAAAATGGCTTTGATCAAATTAGATCCGTGTAAGTCGCCGCTAGCCTCACCAGCAATGATATAGTATTTCATTTATAAAAACCATTTAGCTGCAATAGCGGCTATTGCATAAATACAAGTAGTAAAAAAGATGCCTTTCGCGGTCTTGTCGATTTGTTTTTGGAAAAAGAAAGTCAATGCAGCTGCATTCAATAAGAGCGACACACTTATCATTGCAGATAGAATCGACTTTTGGCTTGCCAATAAATCTACAAAGGTTTGAAAGGGTAAGCTCGAAAACTTCCATTGATAAAATCCAGCAAACCCCAAGAAGGGAAGCGCTAGACCAATGATTACACCTAGGATATAATTATCTTTATCTAATTGCATTTGTTTACCATTTCCATTTTTTACTTAATGCTGCTTTCAATTGATGATTGGTCAAATCAAATTGAACAGGTACCACGCTCACGTAGTTATTTTTAAGTGCCCAAACATCTGTGTCTTTTGATTTATCAAAGTTTACAAATTCACCAGTAAGCCAGTAGTATTTTTTTCCATGAGGATCGGTACGTTCAACAAATTTCTCATCATATTTTGCGTAAGCTTGCTTGCATATTTTGATCCCCTTGATCATTTTTGTCTCCACTTTTGGAATGTTCACATTCAAACATAAGTGCTTGTCTAGTTTTTTATCTGCTAAAACATGTTCTACTATGATGCGAGCAAAATGTGTGGCTGCAGTAAAATCTGCCTCAATACTTAAGTCCAATAAGCTAAAGCCAATACTTGGAATACTTTCAATTGAAGCTTCTAAAGCTGCCGACATGGTTCCAGAGTAAATTACATTGATAGAGTGGTTGGCACCGTGGTTGATACCACTTAAGCAAATAGTAGGCTTACGGTGCAACACTTTGTCAACCGCCAGCTTAACACAATCCACTGGTGTGCCGCTACAAGAATAGGCTTCTACAGTTGGGTCGTCATCCCAATGGACTTTGGTCAATCTTAAATGTTGGCCCAGGGTGATCGCATGCCCCATACCACTTTGAGGTTTGTCTGGCGCTACGACCACTACCTTACCTAATCCTTTTACTGCTTTTACAAGCGCATGGATTCCAGGTGCACTGATACTATCGTCATTCGTAATTAATATAACTGGTTGCTCCTTTTTTTTGGAAGCGCTTTTTTTTGCTACAATTTTAGACATGCTGCAAGTTACCAAGAAGGCAGAATCCGTTCAAAAAAAAGAAATTGCTAAAATAATTTGGTAATACTAAAATAATTAGTAAATTGCACTAAAATAATTAGTTATGTCATACGCAGGAAAGAATTTAAAATTCATCAGAAAGCAACGTGATTGGACGCAAGAAGAGTTAGCCAACCAACTTCAAATTAAACGCTCCTTGGTAGGGGCTTATGAGGAAGGCAGGGCGGAACCGAGATTAGAAGTACAAGAAGCCATATGTGCTTTATTTAATATAAGTTTGGAAGTGTTCTTATTTCAAGATTTGTCTCAAATGGACGAATTTGACTTAAACAAGGGATACAATTTGGGAGGCTCTTATTTGGAGCGTCGTCGTTCAATTAAAACAGATAGTGCCAATAGTGCAGCAATTGTTTCCTTTGTTCCGGTGAAGGCAGCGGCAGGCTACCTTGCTGGTTATGCTGATCCTGAATTTATTGACGAGTTAAATACTTTTACCCTGCCAATGTTGGCGCCAGGTGAATACCGTGCATTTGAGATTGTAGGAGACAGTATGTTGCCAACGCCAAGTGGAAGTGTCATTGTTGGAGAGCGTGTTGCTAGTCTTAATGATGTAAAAAGTAGCAATACCTATATTGTTATTTCAAATACAGATGGAGTAGTCTATAAGCGTATTATTACCAATGATGATCGTTCAAATAACAGTATTGGAGATAAGCTTACTTTATTGAGTGACAATCCTTTATACGAGCCATATCAAGTAAATACCAATGATATTGTGGAGGTTTGGAAGGCCGTTTACATTATACATAAAGCAGGCGCGCAACCTATGTGGAATGTGGATCAACTTGCAGGTGTGGTGAATACATTGCAGGATCAAATCACCTCAATACAGAAGAAATTGAACTAGTAAGGCGAGTTCTTGTATAATGTTTTTAATAATAGGGGGATATATACTGAATTTTATATAGTATTATTCACTTAATGTAAAATGGGTTAATTAATTGATATACAATTAATTAACCCATTTTTATTGAAATTAAATTCTAAGTTTTATTCTTGGAATATGCTGCTTATTCCCACTCTATTGTAGCTGGAGGCTTGCTACTAATATCGTATACAACCCTGTTAATACCTCGTACTTGGTTAATGATAGAATTGCTCATATGTGCTAAGAATTCATAGGGCAAGTGTGCCCAATCTGCCGTCATGCCATCTACAGAAGTGACAGCCCTTAATGCAACGGTGAACTCATAAGTGCGTTCATCGCCCATCACGCCAACGCTTTTAACCGGTAAAAGGATGGTTCCTGCTTGCCAAACCTTGTCATATAAACCGAATTCCTTAAGTCCATTGATATAAATAGCATCTGCTCTTTGCAAAAGATCCACCTTTTCAGGTGTAATATCACCTAAGATACGAATAGCCAATCCTGGTCCTGGGAAAGGATGTCTTTGGATCATATCGGCAGGGATACCTAATTCAAGGCCCACTTTACGAACCTCGTCCTTAAATAAACTTCTTAGGGGCTCAACTAGTTTAAGGTGTAAAGTATCGGGTAGTCCACCCACATTATGGTGTGACTTAATGGTTTGAGATGGGCCGTGTACACTTACACTTTCAATTACATCTGGATAAATTGTACCTTGACCTAAAAACTTGGCTTCCAACATGTTAGAAGCTTCTATTTGAAATACATCTATAAATAGTTTTCCTATAATTTTTCGCTTCTCTTCAGGGTCAGATTTACCTGCTAGCGCATCATAGAACATATTTTTAGCATCTATGCCTTTTACGTTCAATCCTATGTTTTGGTACATATCTAGTACCTGCTGGAACTCGTCTTTTCTTAAAACACCATTGTCTACAAATATACCATGAAGGCGATTGCCAATGGCTTTATGGATTAAGGTAGCTGCAACAGTACTATCTACACCGCCGCTTAATGCCATAATCACATGACCTTCCCCAATCTGCTCTTTTAACTGAGCAACTGTCTCATTGACAAAAGAAGCTGGGGTCCAGTTTTGGCTACATCCACAAATCTCCACTAAGAAATTACGGATCATTGTTTTACCTTCTGAAGAATGATAGACTTCTGGATGGAATTGGAAACCATGTAAACTATGCCCTTGATCGGCTTTTTTTCTAAAACCAGCTACTGGGATACTCTCTGTGTCGGCCAATAGTTCGAAATTTTCAGGTAATACGGTAATGGAGTCACTATGGCTCATCCAAACCTGGCTATTGTCAGCAATATTTTTGAATATAATATCGTCTTTTTGGATACGTAATTGAGCACGGCCGTATTCGCGCTTATTGGACTTTTCTACTTTTCCACCAAAGTTCTTAGCACTCAATTGAGCACCATAACAGATAGTCAATAAGGGTAATTTGGCTAAAATTGCTTGAATGTCCACATTAGGTGCTTCGTCTTCGTTCACGCTGGCTGGGGAACCACTTAAAATAACTCCTTTCAGGCTTTCATCAAACTTAATTGGTGTATGAAAGGGTTGAATTTCGCAATATACATTGGCTTCTCTTACTGCTCGAGCAATTAACTGTGTATACTGGCTACCAAAATCTAGAATTAAAATTTTTTCAGTCATATGGCGAAGATACATTGAAAATGTATCTCTATGAAAGGGAGTATTTCACATAGGGTGGGGACAAAAAAATCCCGCCCCTAAAGGCAGGATTTCAAATGTATTTATCTTGATACGCTTTATGAGCGTAAGGAATTACTTTTTCTTAACCACTTGCTTCACAGCAACGTGCTTAGCTAACTTGCTCTTTAAATTAGCAGCTTTGTTTTTGTGGATGATTCCACGCTTAGCTAATTTATCAATTTGAGAAACGATTGTTGGTAATTTCTCGTCGTAAGCTTTTTGTTCTTCTATTGTCTTTAAATCACGAATAGCGTTACGTGTAGTTTTACCATAATAACGGTTTCTATCGCGACGTTTAGTTGCTTGTCTTACATCTTTTTTGGTAGCCGAATGATTTGCCATGTACTAATTAATTTTCAGGAGGGCAAAGGTAAGGGACTTGTGCAAATATTAAAAATTAAAATGAAAAAAAAATAAAATTCAATATAAACAACTGATAATCAGTCAATTAAAATAAAATTAATTACCCTCTTTTTGTTCATTTGAGGATGAAAACTTGATTCTAACGAAAATAGGGTAAAATTTAGCGGTAAAAGATCAAAATTTAACCGAGATTTTTAGCTCATTTTACTTTATTAATCAATCATTTAAACCGATATTTGCAAACCTTGTTTCGACAAATAAACGAAAGGATATACAATGAAGGATTTCACCTACATCACCAACTCTCATCCAGCCTTTATAGAAGGTTTGTACCAACAATTTTTAACTGATCCAGCATCAGTAGACCCAGATATCATTAAATTTTTTGAAGGCTTTGATTTTGCCATGCAAAACGGAACGGTTGCGCCTGCTCAAGGAGCATCTGCCTCTGTTAGTTCTGCTAGTGCTGATTGGGCTAACGAAATCAAAGTGTATCGTTTGATTTTGGGTTATAGAAATAAAGGGCATTTGATTGCAACAACCAACCCTATACGTACTCGTAAGGACAGGGGGGCTAATTTAGATTTAGCTTTCTTTGGTTTGTCTGATGCAGATCTAAACAAGACTTTTCAAGTTGGATCAACCATTGGATTGGGTGCTACAACTTTAAAAAACATACTAGCGCATTTACAAAAAACATATGCACAAAGTGTGGGTGTTGAGTTTAAGTATATCTCTGATCAACAAAGAGTAGACTGGTTAACCAACGAATTAGAAAATAAATTCAGTCAACCTATTCCGTTAGATCAGAAAAAGCATATCCTTGAGAAATTAAATCAGGGTGTCATTTTCGAAAAATTCTTACACACAAAATACATTGGACAAAAGCGTTTTTCTTTAGAAGGCGGTGAGTCTACAATTGCTGCATTAGACGCGATTGTAAACACTGCAGGAGAGCATGGTGTAGAAGAAGTGGTTATTGGTATGGCGCATCGTGGCAGATTGAATGTGCTTGCAAATATCATGGGTAAAACTTATGAGCAAATATTTAGCGAGTTCGAAGGGACTGCTGTATTAGACCAAACAATGGGGAGTGGTGATGTGAAATACCATATGGGTTTCTCTTCAGAAGTGACCACGTTCAATAATAAAAAAGTGAATCTTAAATTGATGCCTAACCCGTCTCACTTAGAAGCGGTAGATCCTGTTGTTTTAGGATTTGCTAGAGCTAAGGCAGATGTGATGTACAATTCAGATTTATCTAAAATATTACCAATTTTAATTCATGGGGACGCTTCTGTAGCAGGACAAGGAATTGTTTACGAAGTTTTACAAATGTGTCAATTGAATGGATACAAAACTGGCGGTACAATTCACTTTGTAATCAACAATCAAATTGGATTTACCACTGATTTTGATGATGCAAGAAGTTCGAATTATTGTACATCCATTGCTGCAATGATTCAAGCACCTGTATTGCATGTAAATGGAGATGATGCAGAAGCAGTGGTAAAAGCAGTACAAATTGCAACTACTTATAGACAATTATACAAGAGTGATATTTTCATTGATATGGTATGTTATAGAAAACATGGCCACAATGAAGGGGATGATCCAAAGTACACACAACCACAATTGTATAGTTTAATTGAGAAGCATAAGAATCCAAGAGAAGCTT
>CAZAOF010000043.1:0-11690 GCA_964486665.1 uncultured Sediminibacterium sp. | reverse complement strand
AATATGCCTGCAGCTAAGTTCAGGGCACAAGGTGGTGTCATTGCAGACTTAAGAGACTTTGTATTTGAAGGTGTTAAATTTAATATTGTTTCTTTCATCGTTATTGCTACTGGGAAAGGATTTGACGAGCCTGATTTTGCAGAAGTAAATGGCCCTGCTTTTTCAGGAGGTGCTACATCTTTAATTAGAAAATGTCAAGCAGGTACCACAGTAACAATAGGAGAAATTAAAGTAGCTGAACCGGGCGGTGGCACGAGAAAACTAGATCAAACGATCACGTTTATATTGCAGTAATCAGTTCATACTATATTACTGGGATAAAGGTGATTTGAAATTATAAAAAGGTATTTATGAAAAAGACGATGAAAACAAGCTGCATCTTACTTGCCTCTTTGGCAATGACTGTATCAGTACATGCACAGTTTTCTTATGGGGCAAAAAAGAAAACTACACCTGCAGCCAACACTGCAAAGGACACAGTGATTGCAAAACCTGTGACTAAGCCGGCAACCAATAATCAAGTGGTCGCTGTGCCAACAGTTTCAGATGTTAAGCCAACAAAAAATATTGACACTACAGTCGTAGGTGGATTTAATGCAAATAATAAGAGAAGCTTAAGAAACGGGTATGCTTTCTTTTCTGAAACCAATTCAAGAAAAGGGGTGAAAGAGAGATTGCCTTTACCTTATGAAAATCTTAGAGAGGAAGACGCTTTGTTCAGTGAATTTGTTTGGGAGGAAATTGATGCAAGAGAAAAAATCAACCGTACGTTCATGTATCAGTCTTATGACGAGAATGGTGATCAACGCTTTTTCGCAGTGCTTTTACGTGCAATAGAGAAAGACGGTGTAGTACCTTTTTCAACTGTGGATGATCGATTCACAACACCATTAACGCTAGACGAGGTAAATGCTTCTTTAAAAGGAAGCTTGGATACACAACTTGTTCAAAACGTATTGGATCCAAATGTATATGACACAAGCATTATCTATAATACGAACTTGGCACCTAACCCAGACTCTATTTATACCTTTAGATTAAAGGAGCAATGGATTTTTGATAGCAAAACAAGCAGGATGTATAGTAGAATCATTGGTATTGCACCTATTGCTTCTATTCAAATTGGAAATAAGGTAGTTAAGCGTCCTTTGTTTTGGGTGTACTATCCAGAATTAAGAACAAGTTTGGCTAAGTCCGAAGTGTACAATCCAAGAAACATCTCAAGCAGAATTACTTGGGAAGAACTATTTGAAAGTCGATATTTTAATGGCTATGTTGTTAAATCAACATTAGATAATTATAACGATAAAATGTTGAATGCTTTATTCAAAGATCCTATTAAACGTCTTCAAGAAGGCGAGAAGATTAAGCAAAAAATATTTGATTTTGAACAGGATCGTTGGGTCTATTAGTCTTTCTTAAAAGCAGCTAACAATATTTTAGTTTTTGCAGTGCCAATCAGTTCAGTTAAGATACTGGGATTGGCACTTTTTATTTTACTGACCGACTTGAAATAGGTCAACAAAGTATCTTTTGTTTTAGGGCCAATGCCTTCAATATGGTCCAAGCTATTTTCTAGTGCACCTTTTGATCGCTGGGCTCTATGAAAAGTGATTCCAAAACGGTGAACTTCGTCTCTGATATTGCGAACTAAATTATGCGCAGCGCTATTCCAGTTTAACAAGATAGAGCTACTATCACCTGGGAAAAACAATTCCTCTATATTTTTCGCCAATCCAACGGTTGTTACTTTATCCTGTATACCTAATTCTTTTAAGGCATCTAACGCTGCATTCAACTGCCCCTTGCCGCCATCGATAATGATTAGATTAGGAAGTGGTTGCTTTTTTTGCAATACGGAGCTATACCGTCTTAAAACTGTTTCGTGCATACTGGCGAAGTCATTAATGCCCACAACAGTTTTGATATTGAATTTTCGATAATCTGATTTACTAGGTACTCCATTTTTAAAACAGACCATGGCAGAAACCGGGTAAGCCCCTTGAATATTAGAGTTATCAAAACATTCAATATGGTTAGGAACTGCAGGCAAGGATAGCAATTGCTTTAGCTCAATTAAAACTTCATTGACTGGTGCGGTTTCATTCACTTTTACCAAAGCTTGTTTATGCTTCCAGTCTTTTAATGCATAGTCTACATTTTTTTGCGACAAAGCGAGTAACTGCAATTTCTCTCCCAATTTCGGTACGGTATACCTTACGCCTTTTTCTTTTTCAATAGGTTCTACCGGCACGATAATCTCTTTTGCTTCAGAGTCAAGTTGCGTCCTAAAATAATGTATAGCAAAAGCAAGTATGGTTTCCTTAGATTCTTCTAATGGGATACTTAAAGGAAGCATATGTGTTTGTACGATACGGCCTTCTTGTAACATCAAGTAATTTACGTAGGCTTGGTCATCCTCCATGGCGATACTAAATACATCCATGGCTTCTTGTTGCTTCGTTAATATCTCTGATTTAGTTTGGTAGCGTTCAAGTTCATCTATCTTTTTCTTGGTCTCATTGGCCTTCTCAAAAGCGAGTGCTGCAGCTTCGGCCTGCATGGTTTCTTTTAAATTATGAACCAAGGGTTTGATATTCCCCTTTAATAAATGCTTTACCTGTTCAATGGATGTCGCATAATCCTGCTCTGTTTGAAAGCCTTGACATGGTCCCTTGCAATTGCCTAAATGATACTCGAGGCAAACTTTGAATCTGCCTTGTTGAATATTTTTTGGCGTTAGGGGTAAGGTGCAGGTTCTTAGAGGAATGGTTTCTTTTATATGGTTGATCAATTCTCTTACAGCAAATACATGAGTAAATGGACCAATATAAGTAGAACCGTCTTTTATTTTTCTTCTTGTTAAAAAGACTCTAGGGAAAGCCTCTTTTTTGATGACAATATACGGGTAGGTCTTATCATCCTTTAAATTGATATTGTATTTGGGTTGATAGTTTTTTATCAGCTCATTCTCTAAGATAAATGCGTCATGTTCCGAGTTGACAATGGTAAATTTTATCTCACTGATCCGTTGAACCAGCTCGATTGTTTTTAAGGTGTGCTGGTTAGATAAAAAATAGGAACTCACCCTGTTCCTTAAATGCTTGGCCTTACCCACATATAATAGCTTGCCTTTATCATCAAAATATTGATAAATGCCGGGTTCCTGCGGGATACTGGATTGTATTTTTTTGAATTCCTCTTTTTCCATTGCTGTTGAGGTACAAAAATACCGGTTTATTTTAACTATTTTTACAGTATGGAACTATCTGTTAATATTCCTGCGTTATTATTTCCGGCCATTAGCTTAATCATGTTGGCTTATACCAACCGTTTTTTGGCCTTGTCTAATCGTGTACGCGTTTTGCACGACAAGTATCAACAACAAGACCAGCGATTGGTTATTTTTGGCCAAATCAAAAACTTAAAATATCGTATTAAGTTAATACAGCGTATGCAAACTTATGGGGTAGCAGCTTTATTGCTTTCCCTTCTTTCTATGTTTTTTATTTTCATTCAGTACCAAGGAATAGCAAAAATAATTTTTGCTATTAGCTTGATTTCTTTTTCTGTCTCTATCTTCTTTTCATTAATCGAAATTCGCTTAAGCACAAAAGCGATTGAATTAGAATTGAGTGACATGGAAGGCTTAGAAGACCCTTCTGTAATGGAATATTTGAAAAAGAAATTTGATAGAGAGGAAAAATAATGATTGTCCTTACAATGATTATCCTTTTCTTTCTCCAATCTGTTGTCTCCACATAGCATAGTATAAGCCCTTCTCCTCCAATAAACTTTGGTGATTACCAGATTCAATGACCGTGCCTTTTTCCAATACATAAATTCTTGTTGCATGGATGATGGTACTTAGTCTATGTGCAATCATGATGGTGATTTGTTCTCTTTCTTTGGATAAATCTCGGATGGTATCTGTGATAGACTCTTCTGTTAAACTATCTAAAGAGGAGGTTGCTTCGTCAAATATCAATAAGTGTGGATGTCTAAGTAAAGCTCTCGCAATGGAAAGTCTTTGCTTCTCGCCACCACTTAATTTTAAGCCACCTTCGCCAATTACTGTAGCTAAGCCATTGCCACCTTTGTCTAAAATATTTGCACAGCTGGCTTTGGTTAAGGCCAGAAGCATTTCATCTTCACTTGCGTTCGGTGCAACAAATGCTAGATTTTCTTTAATGGTTCCAGCAAAAAGTTGCGTATCTTGTGTGACAAAACTAATTTGGTTTCTAAGGGCACTCATATCAATTTGTGCAGTGTTCACGCCATTCATCAAAATCTCGCCTTCTTGGGGCTCATATAGTCCAACCAATAGTTTTACTAAAGTACTTTTACCTGCACCTGATGGTCCAACAAAGGCAATGGTTTCGCCTTTTTTAGCTTCAAAACTAATTTGGTCAATGGCTTTAAAATTAGCAGTCTGATGTTGGAAGCCAACTTGTTTAAATGCTAGTTGTTCAATGTCTCCAATAGCAATTGGGTTAGAAGGAGGGGTGTCAATTGGCTTCTTCATCAACGCATCAAAATTATTCAGCGACGCTTCTGTTTCTCTATAACTCATAATGATACTACCAATTTCTTGCAATGGTCCAAAAATAAAGAAGCTATAAAATTGTAATGAAATCAATTGACCTACTGTCAATATCTCTTTAAAAATCAACCACATTAAAGTGAAAGTGATCACTTGTCTCAAAGCGTTGACCATTGTGCCTTGGATAAAACTTAAAGAACGAATGTTTTTTACTTTCTTAAGTTCAAGTGCAAGGATTTTATACGTGTTGTTATTGAGTCTATTAATTTCTTGAGTGGTTAGACCAAGACTTTTTACCAATTCAATATTTCTCAAACTCTCTGTGGTGGTCCCGGCTAAACTAGTGGTTTCTTTGACAATATTTTTTTGAATCACCTTAATCTTCTTGCTTAATAAATTAGTTACATAAGCAATCATACTAGCGCCTCCAATATAAATTGGGATAATTGACCAATGTAATCTTGTTGCGTATACAGAAACAAAAATCACACTCACCACAATACCAAAGACTACATTAATGACATAGCTAATGAATTTTTCACAATCTGCTCTTGCCTTTGTCAGAATAGATAAGGTCTCTCCACTTCTTTGATCTTCAAAAGCTTGATAAGGCAATTGCATAGAATGTCTTAGTCCATCTGTAAACAAGGCTGCACCAAATTTTTGAATAATCACATTCACTGTGTAGTCTTGGAACGCCTTGGCAATTCTACTTACCATAGCAGTACCCACCAATAGTAATAACATATTCCCTACGCCTTTTAAGAACATGGCTTGAGTACGCTCGTTTCCGGCAGGGTCTAAAAATGGATTCTTTGCAAAGCCATCAATTAGTTTTCCAAAGATCATTGGATCAAACAAAGAAAAAGTTTGGTTTACTGCTGCAAGGATAAACGCTAAAAAAACTAAGCCTTTAAAAGGCTTAATGTATTGGATAAGTATTTTCATATTAGTTGGATGCTTTGTCTTCGTTGTATAATAGGTTGTAACGCGCGATACAATCTAGGACTTCTTCGGTGCCTATTTTCTTTTCTGCGCTCGTCACAAAACCTTCTGGTAAAAAAGGGAGTAATTCTTTAAGCTTCTCAAAAAAAGCTTCTACATTGCGTTTTACCACACCAGGTTTTTCTTTGTCTGATTTGGTGAAGATAAGTGTATAAGGGATTTGCCATTGAAACAATTGCTCAATGAATTCAATATCAATTTTTTGTGGGCTATGTCTTGAATCAATCAACACAAAAACACGATTCAGATTGGGTCTTTTGCGCAAATAGTTTTCAATCATTTGCTCCCAACGTCTTCGGCTACTTTGAGACACTTTTGCATAACCATAACCAGGTAAATCGACGATATACCATTTTTCTTGTCTGCCTTTAACCACTTCGTTGCTGATGATTTCAAAATGGTTAATCAGTTGCGTCTTTCCGGGTGCAGAGGAGGTCTTAGCCAATCCCTTTTGTCCGCAGATGGCATTGATAATGGAAGACTTACCTACATTACTTCTACCAATAAAAGCATATTCAGGTGCTGTTAAAGCAAGGCATTGGTCGTAATTAGGACTAGATATTAAGTAAGTTGCTTTGTGTATTTTCATTATGTTGTTTATGGACGAACTGGTTTAATAGTTAGATTAAAACAGTTCCAGTCATTTCTTTAGGAATAGGCAATTCCATCATCGTTAGAATTGTTGGTGCAAGATCGCCTAATTTTCCCGCTTGTATGCTTCCTTTCCAGTTTTTGTCAATGATAAAGAATGGGACGAGATTCAATGAATGGGCAGTGTTGGGACTACCATCTTCATTCATCATAAAATCTGCATTGCCATGATCAGCAGTTAAAAAGATAGTATAACCATTGTTTAATCCTGCAGTCACTACTTTTTCGACACATGCATCCACTGTTTCAACCGCTTTCACCACTGCACTAAATACGCCTGTATGACCCACCATGTCTGCATTGGCATAGTTTAAACAGATAAAGTCAGGATTTCCTGCATTGATTTCTGGAAGGATTTTATCAGTTAATTCTAGAGCGCTCATTTCTGGTTGCAGATCGTAGGTAGCTACTTTAGGAGAAGCTGCCATAATTCTTGTTTCACCTTCAAATGGCTGTTCTCTTCCGCCGCTAAAAAAGAAAGTAACATGTGGGTACTTTTCTGTTTCTGCAATACGAATCTGTTTTTTATTATTTTTCGCTAATACTTCTCCCAAAGTATTTTCTAAATTATCGTTTTCAAATACCACATGCACGTTCTTGAAAGTTTCATCATACTTGGTCATAGTGGTATAATGTAAATTAAGTGGATGCATGTTTTGTTCAGGGAAATCTTTCTGTGTCAATACTTCTGTAATCTCTCTGCAACGGTCTGTTCTAAAATTAAAACAGATCACTGCATCACCCTCTTGAATACGAGCTACTGGTTGTCCATTTTCGGTAAGTACAGTTGGTAAAATAAATTCATCAGTCGTCTCTTTTGCATAATTCTCTTGTATGGCTCCAAGTGCACTAGTGGCAGTGCTTCCTTCTCCTTTAACAAGAGCGTTATAGGCCAATTGGACTCTTTCCCAGCGCTTATCACGATCCATTGCATAATACCTGCCGCTAACTGTAGCAATTTTACCTACTGAGTTTTTTAAATGTGCTTCAAGAGATTCTATATAGCATTGTCCACTCTTTGGGTCGGTATCACGTCCGTCGGTGAAAGCGTGAATAAATACATTACTTAGACCTTGTGATTTACACAAGTCGCATAATGCCTTTAAATGTTGTGTATGTGCATGTACGCCACCATCACTAACTAGGCCAATCAAATGCAATGGCTTGTTATTGTCTTTGGCATATTTAATAGATGCTAGTAATGTTGGGTTACTAGCAAATTCTCCTGTTTTGATAGCGACATTAATTCTCTGTAATTCTTGGTAGACGATTCGCCCTGCGCCCAAATTTAAATGACCCACTTCACTATTACCCATCTGCCCCTCAGGTAAGCCAACTTCCTCGCCACAGGTCACTAAAGTGCTATTGGGGTATTGCTGGTATAGGCTGGTTACAAAAGGTACTTTCGCATGCTGAATTGCGTCTGCTTTTGAAATTTGACCTAAACCCCATCCATCCATAATCACCAATATTACTTTTTTTGACATATTTTTTAACTTTTTATACCGTTGCTTATAATTTGTTTATTTTTATACCTCAAAGTTTCAAAATACTAGGCACATTACAAACTTTATCCTACTATAAAAGACAAAAATGAAGTTAATCTCTAAAATACTTGTTGTATTGACCCTTTTGCATTGTGGCCTAGCTGTAAAAGCCCAAAATGAAACGGAGTTATTGGTGCAACATTTACAAACAGGCAATTTTAATGCATTGCAAAACTTATGGGACAGCCAAGTGGAGTCAAGTATTTTAGACCAAGCATCTGCTAAACCATTGACTGCTCAACAAGCCAATGAAACCTTACAAGCGTTTTTTAACCAAAAAAGTATCATAGGTTTTGAAAAAAGTGCTGAAAGAAAATTAGGCAACACCTTATACCTCACAGGTAAATTATTGTCCAGCCAACAGAAATACAATTTGACCTTATTGTTACAAACTACTAAGAAAGGTTTTGTAATTGTGAGTATGAGAGTCAACTAGAATCTTTTAAGATGAGTAAGAAGCCAAAAAATACCCTCAATAGTTTTTCAAGTATCCCATTGGTTTATAGTACGAACCCGGACTATATGACACCTTCGGAAGCCGAAGAAAAAATTACGTTACCACCAGCGGATCAGTTGTTACGCGTTATTTTGGAAACCAAGCATAGAGCAGGTAAGACGGTCACTATTGTTTATGGTTTTGAGGGAGCAGAAACAGATTTGGAAGCTTTAGGAAAAGCACTAAAAAACTTTTGTGGCACTGGGGGTTCTGTAAAAGAGGGAGAAATAATTATTCAAGGTGATCACCGTCAAAAAGTTTTCCAATACCTTAAACAAAAGGGCTACACAAAAGCAAAATTATAAAATCGAGGTACTTAAAAATTTACTTCTAAGTTCAATCGTTCTTTAAGTTGTTGTACTAATGGATATTGCTTGGCAATATGGTCAAACTTTTGTTTGCTATTGAGTTTTAAATGCAATGGCACATCTTCTTTTTCTCCCGCGTCAACAAGGATACTAAACTGAATGGCGCGATTCTGAAAACGCTCCCAAATTGTTTCCATTAAACTCATCCTTTCTTGCTCTACAAATTTTTGAGCGGTTAAAGCAGGTACCGTAATGGTAAAATGAGTAGGATCTTCTATTGAAAGTGTTGCAATCCTGAAAGTGCCTGCTACGGAGTGTTTTAGGTCTTGCTCCATTTTATTCGCATACTCATTCCAGCATGTTTGTAAAGTGTCCATATCTAATGAAATGGCTTCTTTTACCTCTTCGATATTATATTCGCTACCATATTTCTGTTGTAATACTGCAAGCAAACTTTTCTTACCACCTAAATTAGGCGGTACAGAAGGAGCAGTAGAAGTAGTAATATTTTGTGGCGCAGTTTGAACGGGGGATGCAGTTGGCAAGTCGACAACTGGAGCTTTTGAAGTAATAGGCGTCTTAGGTACAGTAGGCGTCTCTATAACTAGTTTTGCCTCGGCGTTAACAACAATATTACTTAACGGGATAATCTTTTTAGTGCGAATAGGGTAGTGGCTATCAATTAGTTTTTTTTTTACTAGCTGGCCATCTTCCATACTTAATTCAATTGCTTGCTGTAAGAAATTGAGTTTGATCAGCGCTAGTTCCACATGCAATCTTTTATTACGTGCCATCTTGAATTGAATCTCGGCTTCATTCAAAATGTTCAAGGCACTCACTAAATAAGGGGTGCCAATTTTTTCTGCAGTACTTACATATTGATCTCTCCAGCCTTCTATAGATTCAAGTAAATGTGCACTTGCTTTGTCTTTGCATACAAGAATATTTCTAATAAATGCAGCCATGCCATATAAAACCGTATCCCCTTCGAAACCTTTTTGATTGATCTCGTCATATAACAACATCGCACTGGTTAGGTCTTGCTCGGTCAAATGGGTAAGTAGTTTAAAGAAATACCCTTCGTCTAAAATATTTAAATGTTCTAAAGTATTGTCGTAAGTCAATGCGCCATTAGAGAAGCTTACAATTTTATCAAGAATACTCAATGCGTCGCGCATGCAACCTTCACTCTTTTGTGCTATCAGTTGTAAAGCGTTTCTTTCTGCTTTAATATGTTCTTTTTCTACAATCTCTTCTAAATGCTTCACCGTGTCTTCTGGTACAATTCTTTTAAAGTCAAAAATCTGACATCTACTTAGAATAGTTGGAAGGATTTTATGTTTCTCTGTAGTCGCTAAAATAAAAATGGCATAGGGTGGTGGCTCTTCTAATGTCTTAAGAAAAGCATTGAAGGCACTCGTACTTAACATGTGGACCTCATCCACAATATAGACCTTGTATTTTCCAGCTTGAGGTGCAAAACGTACTTGTTCTACAAGGGTTCTGATATCGTCTACTGAGTTATTACTAGCAGCATCTAATTCATGAATATTTAAACTTGCCCCTTTTTCAAAAGACACACAACTTTCACATTGGTTACAAGCTTCGCCTTCTTTTGTAATATTGGTACAATTGATCGTTTTTGCAAGGATACGCGCACAAGTTGTTTTACCCACACCTCTTGGACCACAAAACAAAAATGCATGTGCTAAGTGTTGTTGTAAGATCGCATTCTTTAAGGTGGTGGTAATATGAGCCTGACCCACTACTGTGTTAAAGTTTTGAGGACGATACTTTCTTGCTGAAACGATAAAATTCTCCATACTTGAGCTGCAATATACTGCATCAAAAGGTAATTTTCAGAGCTAGGGAGCAAATCTTATCCCCCATTTCTGAAATCCTTAACTAGCTTGACTTGGGCTCTTGTATTCCATTAAGGGGTGGCGCTCAAAAGGGTATTTTTCGGTATCAAAAATATGCCTCCAAGTCACCATGCGTCTACTTGGATTGGCGCCAAGACTTTTATAGATATTGACCATTTTGGGATTCCAATCAGCAGCCCAACCCATTTCGTATTCTTCGTATATATTTATTTTATTAATCATCAGGGAACTCGAATAAATTAAAAAACTGTCAATCCCTAGTGATTGAAATTTAGGCACCACACCAAAAGCCAAACCGGTTAATCTAGTATTCTTTTTTCTGAATTTCATCCATAGCAGATGAATCTTTTGTTTCCATCCTAGTTGTCCATCGAAATGTTTGAAATATTGATTGACATCCGGGATATTGATAAACATGGCAATGGGGTCTTCTTTGTAATAAGCAAACCAAATCACACGTTCATCCATCACAGGCTTTAGGGTGTTAAACAATTTCATGATTTGTTCATGTGTGATTGCCTTTGCCTCTCCGTGTTGTGCCCATGCAGCATTGTAGATTTGGACAAAGTCGTGTGCAAATTTGTCTAGCTGTTTTTTATCTAGATGTTTGGCGGAATAATCTGGCTTGGCTTTGAATTTTTCGTAACGTTCTTTGAATCTTTCTGGTAAGCCAGCTGATATTAAAATGCGATAATAATATTGGTTGTAAAAATTCTCAAAACCATAATTGGCAAATAAAGTTTCATAATAAGAAGGATTAAAAGACATGCCATACATGGGTTCTCTGTCATAGCCTTCTACCATTAGTCCCCACCATTTATCACGATCGCCAAAATTAACTGGCCCATCCATTGCCTCCATGCCTTCTGATCTAAGCCATTCTTTTGCAGTATCGAATAATAGATTTGCAACCGCTTGATCATTGATGGCATCAAAATAGCCTACACAACCAGTGGCAAATTCAGTTCCTTTATTTTTATATTTATTGTAATGAAATGCTGCAATGCGGCCAAGGGTATTACCTGCATCATCCTGTACCAACCATCTTTTCGCGGCACCGTCTTTGTATAATTTATTCTTATTAGGATCAAACGTGGCCAATACTTCATTGTCAAGAGGTCTTATATAATTTGGATTCTCCTTGTTAACAATTGCATTTATTTCAACAAAGGCCTTATCTAATTCGGGTGTATTTACTTCAAGCACTTTCATGCCTGCAAATTAGAAATTTTTTAAGACACTTAGGGCAAAAATACC